>CAXQPR010000001.1:0-2641 GCA_964225855.1 Salipiger bermudensis
GCTGTGCGCGGTGAGCCCATCGGCACCAGCATCCTTCCTTCGGCCTGACGGGTCGGCCCCTTTCTTTCTTCAGCGACGCCCTTTTTCTCGCCATGGATCTCGAAGCCAGCATGCGCAAGTCGGTGGACTCCACCCAGCGCACCTTCAACACGATTCGCACTGGCCGGGCGAATGCGTCGCTGCTCGACAAGATCCAGGTGGAGTACTACGGCGCGGATACGCCGCTGAAGTCCCTGGCCACCATCAGCACCCCAGACTCCTCGACGATCCAACTGCAGCCCTTCGATGGCAGCTCCTTGGGGCTGATCGAGAAGGCCATTTCGATGAGTGACCTGGGGCTGACTTGCAACAACGACGGCAAGTTGATCCGCATCAACATCCCGCCCCTGACGGAGGACCGCCGCAAGGAGCTCTGCAAGTTGGCGGCGAAGTATGCCGAGGAGGGCAAGGTGGCCCTGCGCAACGTTCGCCGCGATGCGATCGACAAGGTGAAAAAGCAGGAGAAGGAGGGCGAGTTCTCCGAGGATCAAAGCCGCGATGAGCAGGACAAGGTCCAAAAGCTCACCGACAAGTTCATTGCTGAGATCGAGAAACTGCTGGCTGAGAAGGAAGCAGACATCCTCAAGGTGTGAGCGAACCGCACTGTTTTGATGTCGCCGTTGTCGGCGCCGGTGCTGCCGGCGGCGCAGCGGCCTTCCACCTGGCTGCGCGGGGACGTCGTGTTCTGCTGCTTGAGGCGCAGTCCCTTCCCAGGCCCAAACCCTGTGGCGGTGGCATGGCGGCCTCCGTGCAGCGTTGGTTTCCCTTTGATCTGCAGCCGGCCGTTGATCGCGTGATCACCCAGGTGAAATTCACCTGGTGCCTGGAGGATCCGGTGGTGGCGGTCCTTCCTGGCGACTCTCCGTTTTGGATCGTGCAGCGCTCCAAGCTGGACCACTATCTGGTTGAGCGGGCTGTTGCGGAGGGTGCGGAACTGCTGGATGGCTCCGAAGTGTCGTCAATCCAGCGGGATGGCGATCAATGGATGTTGGAAGCCGGTGGCCATGGCTACCGCGCACGAGCCGTGGTGATTGCCGATGGCTCCAACTCTCGTTTTGCGGCCCCCTTGGGCCTTGGTCCCAGTCAGCCGCGCTTTGCAGAAGCCCTGGCGGCTGAGGTTGATGCCGAGGTGTTGGAGGGGGACACGGCCCGATTCGAATTCGGTCTCGTGCGCCATGGCTTCTGCTGGGCCTTCCCCAGGCAAGGGGGCTACAGCATTGGAGTGGGCACCTTCATTGGCCGCGAAGCGGCGGATGCGGATGCGGTGTTAGCCGAATTGCTTCCCTCCTTGGGCCTCGCGCCGGATGCCGGCCTGCGGCGCCGTTCTCCCCTCAGGGTTTGGGATGGTCACTACCCACTGCATGTCCCTGGCGCCGTGGTGGTCGGTGACGCGGCCTCCCTCTGTGATCCCTTTTTGGCGGAGGGGTTACGCCCAGCACTGATGAGTGGCGTGCGGGCCGCTGACGCGGTGGATCGCTACCTGGGCAGCTCCGCTTCCGATGAGCAACAGCAGGCCCTCGCTCAATACAGCGCCCAGATGCGCCAGCACTGGGGGGACTCCATGGCCTGGGGCCGGCGCATTGCACAGGTGTTCTACCGGGTCCCGAAAGTGGGTTACCAGCTGGGGATCAAGCGACCGACAGCGCCACAACGGATCGCCCAAATTCTCTCGGGCGAGATGGGTTACGGCGATATCGCCCAACGCGTGATTAAACGTCTGCTGTTCCAGCGGGGCTGATTGCTCAGCCGACCTTGGTGCAGTCCTTGAGTTGCCTCAGGCGTTGATCGATTGAGCCCAGCAGCTCGATGGCGAACATCGGGGACTCCTGAACGGCGAAGAGGAACTTCTCGCGGTTCATCTTCAGCAGCTTGCAGTCGCTGACGGCTTTGGCATTGCCGTAGCGGCGATGCTCCGCGGTCACCAGGGCACCGGCCCCAAAGACGTCGCCGGCCTGAATGACCTCATGGCCGACCTCGTCGTTCCAGGTGAGCTCAACGGTTCCTTCCAGAACCCCAAACATGCAGTCTCCGGTCTCCCCGGAGGAGAAGATCGCATCACCTGCCGTTGCCTGAATCACCTCTCCCTGGCTGGCCAGGGCACGCATGGTTTCGAGGGCGTTCATGCAACGGCCAACCAACTCGGCCAGAGCCTAAGTCAGTTCTTAATGGCGAGGGCCGCACCAAGTCCACCGCGGATGTCATTGGGCAACAGACGGCCGTCGTGATCGGTGTCCAGGGCATCGAACACAGCATCGGTCCCCAGCCATTCCTCGCGGGTGATGCAGCCGTCGCCATCGAGGTCGTTGAGCAGGAAGATTTCCTGGGCGGCATGTTGGAAGGCACCGGCTCCCTCCAGTTCTCCCAAACGGTGGGCCAACTGGGCTTCCAGGGTCTCGATTGCCTTGGTGAATCCCTGGATGCCCTCATCCAGTTTTTCAGTGGCCATCTGATCCTCGGCCATCATTGCCTTGAAGCCTTGGGCATCCAGGTGGATCTGTTGCTCCGTCGTCGCTGGATCAAAGGGGTTCAGTTTCCGTTGCAGATCCCCCTGGGTGTTGCGCAGTTGATCCAGGAGTTTGGGCGAGATGGTGAGTAGGTCACA
>CAXQPR010000002.1:0-8623 GCA_964225855.1 Salipiger bermudensis
ACGGCGATCTGGTTGGAAGCTGAAAGCATCCAGGTGGGCCGCTGCCGCATTCCCAAGCCCCTGTTCGATCAGATGCAACAGGCCCCTGTGCTGGAGATTCAGCGCGACCTAAGAGAACGGGTGAACCAATTGGTGCAGGTGTACGGCCACCAGGGGGGAGCCGCGCTTGCTGAGGCAACCGAACGGATCAGTCGACGCCTGGGGCCCCAGCGCACCAAGGAAGCCCTCGAAGCGATTGCCAGGGAAGACTGGGCCAGCGCCTGCCGCGCCACGCTCGATTACTACGACCGCTGTTACGACCACGAGTTGGCCCGAACGCCCAAACGCGAGGCGCTCGATCTCTCGGGGCTCAACGCTGATGAAGCCGCCGAGACCTTGATCGACCGGGGGTTCGTTGAAATCCCCGATTAAGATCGCCCCCAGCGATGGTTCGAGAACGACATGAGCAAAGCAGCGATTCAGTTCTTTCGGGGAGTCAACGAGCCGGTGGTGCCCGATATCCGTCTGACCCGCAGCCGTGACGGCCGCACAGGTCAGGCCACCTTCCGCTTCGAACAGCCCGCTGCGATTGCCCCCGAAACCATGGGTGACATCACCGGAATGTGGATGGTGGATGAAGAAGGCGAAATGGTCACCCGGGAAGTGAATGGCAAATTCGTCAACGGCACCGCCAGTGCCCTTGAAGCCGTTTACTCATGGAAATCCGAAGAGGACTTCGAACGGTTCATGCGCTTTGCTCAGCGCTATGCCGACGCCAATGGCTTGGGTTATTCACAAAGCCAGGATTCCGGTCAGACTGACGCGGCCGACGATCAACAAGCTTGAGACTGCCCCAATGGCTGTCCCTGACAGCCTTCATTGCAGCCATCCTCTTGCTGTGGTCGCTGCGTGAGTTGCTGCTGCTGTTATTCGCTGCAGTTGTGCTGGCCATGGCGCTTTGCACGCTCGTGGGCATCCTTCGGGAACGGAGGCCGATGCAAAGACCTCTGGCCCTTGCGATCTGCATCGTCGGCTTGCTTGTCCTGGTGGCAGGAGCTGCGGGGATTGTGGTGCCCCCATTCCTCGAAGAATTTTCACTGCTGCTGCAGAAGCTGCCGGAAGCGGGACAGACCCTGGTGCGGATGGGAGTCAATTGGATCGACACCATCAGTGAGGCCATCTATGGGGCCGATGCATTTCCCGATCTCGAAGAACTGGGTCTGAAGGGCCCACGGCAGCTCGTGCCCGACGGTTCATCACTGGCCGCTGGTGTGGGCAACGGCGTACTGGGCCTGCTTGGTTTGGCAGGAAACCTCGGCAATGGCGTGCTGCGTCTGTTGTTCGTGTTGGCGGTCGCCTTGATGATCAGCATTCAGCCCCAGGCCTATCGCAGCGTTGGGCTTCAGTTGATTCCTTCCTTCTATCGACGCCGTGGGCGCCGAATTCTGGATCAATGCGGTGCTGCCCTGAGCAGCTGGATGGTGGGGGTGCTGATCAGCTCCCTAGCGGTGTTTGTGCTGTGCAGCATCGCCCTCACGCTGCTTGGTGTGAAGCTCGTTCTGGCCAACGCGCTGCTGGCGGGACTGTTGAACGTGATCCCCAATCTGGGGCCAACAATGAGCACCATCTTCCCCATGGCGGTGGCTCTTCTGGATGCCCCATGGAAGGCCGCTGCGGTGCTGGGGGCCTACGTAGTGATCCAGAACATCGAGAGCTATGTGATCACCCCATCGGTGATGCACCACCAGGTCAAGCTGCTGCCCGGACTGACCCTGGCTGCGCAGTTCCTGTTCACGCTGTTGTTCGGCCCCCTTGGCCTGCTGATGGCCTTGCCTTTGGCAGTTGTGCTGCAGGTGATCATCCGTGAGGTGGTGATCCACGATGTATTGGATCGCTGGAAAGGCCTGGAGCCGGTTCGATGACAGCCGGAACGTTTCTCGTTGCGCTGACTCTGGTGGTGCTGGTGCTGCTGCTCTGGAACCTGCGATGGGTGTTGCTGGTGCTGTTCGGTGCCGTGGTGGTGGCAGTGGCCCTGGATGTGCTGATCGTGCAGGTTCAGAAGCGAACCCGACTGCAGCGCCCTCAGGCCCTGACCACTGTTCTGGGGATGTTGCTCTTGGCAGGGGGGCTGCTGGGCCAGCTGCTGGTGCCGGAATTGATCAGCCAGTTCCAGCAATTGGGGCGCGATCTGCCGCAGTTGGTCAGCAAGGTGTCAGACCTGTTGAGCAGCGAGCCACGCCTGGCGCAGCTGAATGAGGCGTTGGGTGAGGGCCTCAACCTGAAAGGGCTTCAGCCATTGCTGGGCTTTGCAGGAGGTGCAGCGAATTCCTTGATTCAGCTGTTCCTCATGGCCTTGCTCGCCATCTTGCTGGCCCTGGATCCAAGCGCCCATCGGCGAATGATGGTGGCGATGACGCCTCGCCCCGCCCGTCAGCAGATGGAGCATTTGCTGAATGAATGCCGGCAAGCCCTGGGGGGTTGGCTCAGCGGCATGACCCTGTCGGCCACGACGGTGTTTCTGCTCACCTGGGGCGGCCTGTTGCTGCTCAAGGCCCCCCTGGCCCTGTTGAGTGCCCTGGTCTGTGGGTTGCTCACGTTTGTGCCGACCATCGGCCCAACGGCGGCAACCCTATTGCCGGCGGGATTGGCACTCCTGCAATCGCCGCAATTGATGGTGTCCGTTCTGGTGTTCCGGCTGGTGCTTCAGAACTTGGAAGCCTTTCTGCTCACACCCTTGTTGTTACGCAAAACCGTGAATCTGCTGCCCACAGTGGCTTTGATGGCCCAGTTGAGCCTTGGTGCCTTGCTGGGGCTACCTGGGGTGCTGCTGGCACTCCCCTTGGTGGTGGTGCTTCAGGTGTTGATGCAGCGCGTGGTGGTGCAGCAGATCATGGACCGCTGGGCCTGACCACAAATCTCACCCTGTATCGAGACAAACACCTGGTAGCAAGGATCACACCTGAGACCAGCCTTGACTAAGTACTTTTACGGTGTCGTGAGAACGACGCGTCGAGCATTGGGACTCTTGGGAGAGGGTCCCAATTTTTTAATCGCCTCAGAGCAGGTGGCGCTTCTTTTTCTCTCGCGAATCACGCTCCCGCTCAACGGCCTGCCAATAGGCCGCAGAGACAGCAACCTCCTGTCCACGCTCAATTTTGTTCAGCCGAGCCTTCAGGGCCTCGACCTCGGCGCGCAACCCGAAGACGACCTCGCTAAGACCGGGATTCAACTCCATAGGACCGAAACAACCACTTGATTGGTAGCTCAGGTCCGACGAGGCATGACGTTCAAATCGATACAGTAAAAAGCCCCCAGCCGCCCCAATCCAATAGCGTGTCCAACAGGTCTTAGGACATGCGGACTTGGACGTCATCTTCAATTTCTCTCGCTATGAGGAACTGAGGCAGGCCGTGATGGAGCTGGTTCGAGAGAACCTGGATCCAGAACTGCTCCACGAGGAAGCCCACGATCTGTTCGAGTCGTGGTGGTCCTCCACCCACAGCCAGGGGCAGTGGAATGCTGAGGTGAAACAACGCACCTGGGAATCGATCTGGCGTGAATTCGGCAACAGCCCCACCCTCTAACCGAAGCGCCGCCACAGAGAGCCTGATCCCAGCAAGACCACCACAGCAAGCTGGTGGTGACGAATGGCATACCCCAAGCCCGTGATTGTGAACTGGTCACCCAGCAACTGCAGCTCAGTACGCAGGTCGCCCAGGGCCAACAGAATCAACAGGATTGGAAACCACCGTGCCGGACTCGGATGACGACGTCCTTCTGAACCGCTGCTGCGCTTAGTCACGGGAGCGGTCCCAGAGCGTGAGCAGCGATGGTGCCAAAGCGATGCTCGACCAGGATCCAACAACAACCCCGAGGGCGAGGGCGATCGCAAACCAATACAGCGTGGCCCCACCAAAAAAGACAAGGGCCAAGAGGGGCAGCAAGGTGGTTCCGCTCGTGTAGAGCGTGCGGGTCAGCGTGGCGGACACCGCTTGATCCACCTGGAGTGAGAGAGGCAGGTCGGCGGCATCCTTGCTGCGTTCACGGATGCGGTCGAAGACCACCACCGTGTCGTTCACCGAATAACCGGCAATGGTTAGCAGTGAAACCGCAAACAGGCTGTCCACCTCCAGCTGAAGCACAACCCCGAGCCAGGCAAAGACACCACAGACGATCGCCACGTCATGGGCCAACGCCACCAGGGCAAGAAAGGCGTAGCGGCGGTCGTAGCGGAAGCTGATGTAGGCGGCAATACCGCTGAAGGCCACCAGCAGTGAGATCAGGCTGCTGCGCAGCAGTTGCTTGCCCAGACTCGGCCCGATGGTGTCGACCGATTGACCACCGGAGAGGAATGGCCCTGCAACCGGTTCAACCGCCTGAATCACCGCTTGGCCCTGGGCAGCCGACAACGTTGGCAGGCGCAGCAACAACGACTGTCCCCCATCCAGCAGCTGAACCCTTGGTGCGCCCAGGTTTGGAAGAGCCTGCCCCTCCTCCACAGGAAGCTCGAGCGTGCGGATCACATCGGAAACCGCAATCGCCTTGAGATCCGCGCAGGTGTCATCACATCGGCGCTCCAGTTGGATCTGCGTGCCACCGGTGAAATCCAAACCGGGGCGCAGAGGAGCCCGGATCGCGGGATCCAACCAGCTGAGCAGCAACCCCAGAAGGCTGATCAGCACCACCAGGCCCGAGATCAGCCACACCTTGCGGCGCATGCTGCTGAGGGACCAACGCAGGCTGCGGACCTGGGCCGCTGTTGCCGATGACGACGCTTCAGTCATGGTTCAGGCGGTGGGGGAAGGTAACTGCCGGGCAGGCAGGAAATTGCTGGAGCGACGCAAACCGGCATATCCCATCAGGAAACGCAGCAGCGTGCGGGTGCAGGTGAGGGCGGTGAACAGGCTCAGCAACACGCCGATGCCCAGGGTCGCCGCAAATCCCTTGACCAGGCCGGTCCCCAGGAAAAAGAGAGCCGCACAGCTGATCAGGGTGGTGAGGTGACCATCAAGGATTGATGAGAAGGCCTCTGAAAAGCCGGTATCAATCGAACGGATCAAGGTGTTACCCCGACGCAATTCATCTTTGATCCGCTCAAAGATCAGCACGTTGGCGTCGACAGCCATGCCAATCGACAGGATGAATCCGGCGATCCCCGGCAGGGTGAGGGTGACGGGAATCAGGGCATACACCGCCAGGTTGAACAGGGCATAGAGGCTGAGGGCCATCACAGCCACGGCCCCAGGCAGGCGATAGGCCACCACCATGAACACCGCCACGAGAGCCAGGCCCGAAAGGGCAGCCACCAGGCTGCGACGGATGTTTTCTGCTCCGAGTGTGGGCCCGATGGTGCGGACTTCGATCACCTCGACGGGTAGCGGTAAGGAGCCTCCGCGCAGCTTCACCTCCAGCTCACGGGCTGTTTCCGCGCTGAAATTGCCGCTGATGGTGGCCGCTCCACCAGAGATTCCTGCGCTCTTGAACTGGGGGCCAACGCTGGCGGCACTGATCAGCTGATCGTCCAAGGTGATGGCGAGCAACCTGTCGGTGCCCGCAATCGACTTGGTGAGATCAGCGAAAGCTTCGGCACCCTCCCCATCGAAGTTGAGGGTCACCTCCCAACTGTTCGGATTGTTCTGCAGCGGTTGACGGCCCGCCGTCACCAGCTGCTTTCCGGTGAGCGAGGCCGGCTCGAGCAGCGTGAGCAGATCGGCATCAACCTTCTTCAGGAGGTCGCGAAGCTGTTCCTCCTCCGAACTGGCGTTGCCATCAAGCCCCAGGGTCTGCTGGGTTGACTTCAGCTGATCCAGATCCAGAGGCTCCGGCGTTTCACCGCGGCGAATCTGATCCTCACGGAGCTGGAGAATCGCTTCCACCTGGGAGCGGAGCTGCCTGAGGCCTCGGAACTCAGCTTCCGTGTCGGGCTTCTGGGCACGGAACTCGAGCAGAGCCGTGTCACCAAGCACCCGCGCGGCCGCGGTGGGGTCCTGTTCTCCAGGGAGCTGCAACACCAGCTGCGACTCACCCACCGTCTGCAGGGTGGACTCGGCCACACCGAGACCATTGACCCGGCGATCGAGCACGGCTTTTACCGCTTCCATTTCCTCGGCACCGACGCGGGTGATTTCCCCGGCCGGCTTCACCTCAACGGTGAGCTGACTGCCGCCCCGCAGATCAAGGCCCAGTTCAAGCGGCGTGCGCACCAAAAACATCCCGGCCGCGATGGCCAGGGCAAGAACAAGGGCAAACCAACCCTGATAACGCGCCATCAACGTCAGATTCCCTTGTTGACCAACGCCTGGGCCGCCTCAACGATCTGATGCGGCTGAATGATCGTGAGGTTCTCCAGAGAACCGTTGTATGGGGTCGGAATGTCCTGACTGGAAAGACGCACAGGTCGGGCATCCAGATCGTCGAAGCACTGCTCGGTGATCAGCGCAATCAGTTCGGCACCGATACCGCCGGTCTTCATGCATTCCTCCACCACAATCACCTTGTTGGTTTTGCGGATGGAGCGGCTGATCGTCTCCATGTCGAAGGGCTTGAGGCTGATCAGATCGATCAGTTCAACGCTCACGCCTTCGGCTTCCAGTTGCTCCACAGCCTTGAGGCAGTGATGACGCATCCGGGAGTAGGTGAGGATCGTCACATCGGTGCCTTCCTGCACCAGATCAGCCTGATCGAGGGCACAGGTGTAGTCGCCTTCGGGGAGCTCCTCGCTCAGGTTGTAAAGCAGAACGTGCTCGAAGAACAGCACGGGATTGTTGTCGCGGATCGCAGCCTTCATCAGGCCCTTGGCGTTCGTAGGAGTACTGCAAGCCACGATCTTGATGCCGGGAACGGCATGGAAATAGGCCTCAAGCCGTTGGCTGTGCTCAGCGCCAAGCTGACGACCCACACCACCAGGGCCACGCACCACAGTGGGAATGGTGAAGTTGCCGCCACTGGTGTAGCGGAGCATCCCCATGTTGTTGGAGATCTGGTTGAAGGCCAGGAGCAGGAAGCCCATGTTCATGCCTTCAACGATTGGACGGAGGCCAGTCATCGCCGCACCCACCGCCATACCGGTGAAACCGTTCTCAGCAATCGGCGTGTCGAGCACCCGGAGATCGCCGTATTTCTCTGCCAGATCCTTGGTGACCTTGTAACTGCCGCCGTAGTGGCCGACGTCCTCCCCCATCACACAAACGTGGGGGTCTCTCCCCATCTCCTCGTCGATGGCTTCACGGAGAGCGTTGAAGAGAAGTGTTCCTGCCACGGCGTCACAGTGATCCCGGCCAATCCGGGTGGTGTGGCCAAGCTATCTCAGTCAGCGCAGGGTCAACCTCCGGCCGCGAAGGTGAACAACAACAAAACGGAAAGCAGCATGGCTGGAGATAGCAGCAACGCCAGCTGGCCGAGGTCGTGGGGCGTCATCCAAACCCTGGCGATGAGCGGAGGCTAAGCAGGGTTCTGATCGCGAGCCATAAAGAGACTGCGAAGAAACACCAGGGTCAGACCAAGGGCGACAAACCCTGAGCTGAAGGTGGCCAGGAAGGACAAACCCACCAGCAGGGTCTTGAGGGTGACGGCGATGTTTTGGGCAATCGGCGAGCTGTAGTGCGGGGGATGAACGGCGAAGTACACCACCATCCGCCGACTCAGACCCAGCGCCAGCCAGGCCAAAAGCCCCGCCGTCAGCGCTCCGGAGAGAAAACTCAGCGGACCTTTGCGCGGATCCCGTGGTTCGGGGCTCTCTGGTGTGGGGACATCAGTCATGCCTCGATCCTCACGCCATCGCTGCGAAGGGCGCAAGACCAGGCCTTCAGGCCGGCGCGGTCCAACTGGGGAGTGAGCTGATCCTGCGCCTGGCGGCATGACGCCAGATCAGAGAACAGCGCGAAACAACTGGGTCCAGAACCACTCATGGCCACCGCCAGGCTTTGGGGAACGCTGTTCAACAGATCGAGCGCCGAACGCACCGCAGCTGTTTCGGGTGCCACAACATCCTGAAGGTCGTTACGCAGGGGAGGAGGCAGATCGCTGCGCAATGGCTGGAGCCAAGCAACGCTGCGCAGGGCCTGACGACGTTGTTCAAAAGCCGCCTCATCAGTGAGGTATTCGGATTGATTGAGCTCACGGCAACGCTTGTAGGCCCAGGGCGTTGAAACGCTCACGGTGGGGTCTTTGACCAAGAGCACCGCCAGGGGATGAGGCGTTGGCGGCACGGCTTCCAGCTGTTCGCCTCGCCCGAAACAGAGCTGACATCCTCCGGCCACACAGAAGGGCATGTCTGAACCGAGCTCAGCGGCCATTCGCTCCAGATCCGCGGGGCTGTGGCCCAAGCCCCACAGAGCATTCAGACCAACCAGTGACGCGGCGCCGTCGCTGGAGCCACCAGCCAGGCCAGCACCGATGGGGATGCGCTTCTCGAGATGTATGGACGCCCCCAATTCACTGAAACCCGAACGGTCCCGCAGCAACTGGGCCGCCCGGAGGATCAGGTTGTCGTCGCCGACGCTGAGGCTGGCGTCATCACAGGTGAGGCTGAGTTGTGCATCAGCGGTGTTCTGAAAGCTCAGGCGATCCGCCAAGTCGATGCTCTGCATCACCATGGCCAGCTCATGGAAACCGTCCGAGCGCAGCCCCAGGACCTCCAGGTGCA
>CAXQPR010000003.1:0-12443 GCA_964225855.1 Salipiger bermudensis
CATCCACCACCACGGCGCCAGGCGCCACGTGCTCGGCCCCGATCATGCGTGGTTTGCCTGCCGCCACCACCAACACATCCGCCTGACGCGTGACGGCCGCCAAGTCGGCGGTGCGGGAATGGGCAACTGTCACCGTGGCATTGGCGGCCTGGAGCATCAACGCCATCGGCTGACCGACCAAGATGCTGCGCCCCACCACCACGGCACGTTTGCCTTGCAGGGGGAGCTGATGGCGAGCAAGCAAGGCCATCACCCCCGCCGGCGTGCAACTGCGCGGTCCGGGTTCACCTTTCAGCAAGCGACCCAGATTGAGGGTATGGAGGCCGTCGGCATCCTTATCAGCGTCGATCGCTGCCAGCAAGGGGCCCTCCTCCAGACCAGCCGGCAAGGGGAGCTGCAGCAGGATCCCATCCACACGGGCATCGGCATTGAGCGCCGCGATCGCATCGAGCACCTCTTGCTGCGTGCTGTCTTGGGGCAAATGGGCTCCATAGCTGGCCACACCGATGCGGGCGCAGGCCTTTTCTTTGTTGGCCACGTAGACACCACTTGCGGGGTCATCACCGACCCGCAGCACCGCCAAGCCGGGAGGACGCCCGGCCTGCGCTGTTCCGGCAGCAATCTCCTTGCTCAACCGCTCTTCCAGCTCTGCGGCGAGCTGTTTGCCATCCAGCCTTAAGGCCATTGCGGGCGACATCGCTCTCTCCAGCATGCCGGTCCGGTGGAGCTAGCGTTTGTGTTCAACGTCCGCCACTGTGATTCGCTACCAACGCCTACGCCGGCTTTGGCACAGCTGGCTTCGCAACGAATCGCCCCGACGGCCTGTACTGCGCTGGCCGCCGGTGCTCAAAGCCGGCCTGCTGGTGGTCTGCTTGTTGGTGGCCCTGGTGTCGAGTTGGCCCTGGCTAGCGGAGCCCAATCTCAGACCCGGCGTGCCAGCGCCCTTTGATGCCATCGCCCCCAAGGATGCGCTGGTGGTGGACAGCGAAGCCCTGGAGCAGCGTCGCAGCAGCCTGGTGCCCCGCACCTTCGTGCAGGTGATCGATCGCCAGGAAAGCCAGCGGCTGCGGGAGCGCCTTGAGCGGCAGCTTTTGGAACTGCAACGGGTCGCCCGCAGCGATGCGGCGGATCGGGTGGGCCCCGTGAATCTCAACCCTGAAGAACAACAGTGGCTGGCCCAACAAAAGCCCAAGGGCACCACGGAGTGGCAGGACGCGATCCGTGATGCGTCCAACCGCATGCTCAGCCAGGGGCTGGTCAACACCTTGGCGCTCGGCCAGCTTCGCGATGCGGCCTCCCTGCAGCTCGACAACCTGGGAGATCCCGGAGACCCTGCCCGGAGCCTGGGCAGCAAGTTGCTGGCCAGCACGTTTCAGGGTTCGAGCAATCTGCGCACCGACCCCGTGCTCAGTCAGCGCAAAATCGAAGCGCTGATCACCAAACAGGGCATTCCCACCATCGAGGTGACCAAGGGCAGCCTGATCACACGCAAAGGGGAACCGATCAGCCCCCAGGAATACGACGTACTCGATTACTTCGGTCTTGTGAGCCGTAGCCCTCGACTCGGCATCTGGGCCGCCCGTTTCACCGAAGCCCTGGCCGGTTGCGGGGTGCTGCTGCTGTTGATGCGAAGGGAGCGGCCCTCTCTAGAGGCCTCCCACGGATTCCTCGCCTTGGGACTGCTGCTGCTGGTGCAGGGCAGCAAGATCTGGTTTGGCGCTGCCGTCAGCCCCCTGGCCGTGCTGGTGCCGCCGACATTGCTGCTGGCCCAGGGCTTGGGCACCAGCTGCGGCCTGGCCTGGCTCGCCATCGCCAGCCTGCTCTGGCCGCTACCGGTGAACGGTCTTGGCGAAGGGCGGCTGATGATCGCTGCCGCCATCGCGGTGGTGGCCGCTCTCCAGGCGGGCCGGGTGCGCAGTCGAGCCCAGTTGCTTCAGCTCACGGTGCTGCTGCCCCTCGGAGCCTTGATGGCGGAGTGGTTGCTGCTGCGCAGCCAGATCAATGCGGGCAACAGCGCCTGGACTCGCCTGGCCCCGGATGCGGGCGAACTGGCCTCGGAAGCCCTGGTGATGGGCATTCTTCTGATGGTGGCGATCCTGTTGCTGCCGATCCTGGAGGGGTCATTCGGCCTGCTGACCCGAGCCCGGTTGATGGAACTCGCCGATCAGGAACGTCCCCTGCTGCGGCGGCTGTCGTCAGAGGCGCCCGGCACCTTTGAACACACCCTGATGATCTGCAGCCTGGCGGAAGAGGGGGCCCGGGCAATCGGCGCCGATATCGACCTGATTCGCACCGGCTCGCTTTACCACGATGTGGGCAAACTGCATGCACCGGAATGGTTCATCGAGAACCAGGTGGGCGATATCGAGAATCCGCATGACCGCCTGAACGACCCGTTTGCGAGTGCCGGCGTGCTGCAGGCTCACGTGGATGAGGGGCTGAAACTGGCCCGCCGGTACCGCCTGCCACGCCCCCTGGCCGACTTCATCCCCGAACACCAGGGCACCTTGAAGATGGGCTACTTCCTCCACAAGGCACGGGAAGCCGATCCCTCGGTCGCCGAAAAGCGGTTCCGCTACAAAGGGCCGCGCCCCCGCTGCAGGGAAACCGCGATCCTGATGTTGGCTGATGGCTGCGAAGCCGCCCTGCGCTCGCTGCCCCCCGACACCAGTGATGCCCAGGCCAAACAAACGGTCCGTCGCATCGTGGAAGCCCGCCAACTGGATGGGCAGCTGCGCCTCAGCAGCCTGAGCCGCACCGAAGTGGAACTGGTGATCCGCGCCTTCGTGCGGGTGTGGAGGCGCATGCGCCACCGCCGGATTCCTTACCCGATTCCTGCTTACAAGAAAGGATTCCCGGCCTAGAAGGGGATGGCACTGCGGCAACGCAAACGCTCACCCGTGAACGGATGCCGGAGGCTCAAGGCGGTGGCATGGAGGTGCATGCGCGCAGACGTGGAGAGACCTTGACCCGCGGCATAAATAGGATCGCCCAGGATCGGACAACCCAGTGCCGCCAGATGGGCCCGGAGCTGGTGGGAGCGGCCCGTCAGCGGTTGCAACCAGAGGCGCCGCGACGATCGATCCCGTCCTGAACGTCGCCAGCGGGTGCGGCAGGCGCGGCCCTCAGGATGGGCGCCGTAGCGGGGAGGGTGGCGCTGCAGACGGGCCAGAGGGACGTCGATGCAACCGCCACGGCCAGGGGGCGACCCGCAGACATCGGCGCCATAAAGCTTGTGCACCCGGCGAGCAGCAAACAGGGCGCTGAAGGCCCGCAGGGAGTCGGGTGTGCGTGCCACCAGCAACACCCCTGAGGTGTCACGGTCGAGGCGATGCACCAGGGCCAGACCCGGCTCCTGCCGCTGCAGACGGCTAATCAGGGAATCTGCCAATGCAGGGCCCAAGCCGGGCTGACTGAGGAGCCCCGCAGGCTTCTCCACCACGAGCAGCCAGGGGTCTTGATGCAAAACAGGCAGTGCATCCAGAGCCCTCATTCAGAGAGGACCACCGCGGCGCAACTGGGGGCGGCACCAGAACAGCAAAGCCAACAGGTTGAGCAGGGCTAACAGCATCGACAACCAGCCCATGGCGATGGCATCAGCACCGACCGCATGGAGAGCAAAACGAACGATCCCGTAGGGCAACGACGACGCCAGGGCCATCGAGAGGGCAACGATGGCGACAATGCCAGCCCAACGTCGCTCCGCCAGCAAGCCCGCCGCCGCCACGATCCCCACGACAGCGGCAGGCCAGGCCAGAGCAAAGGCCAGGCTGATGTTCGCCGCCCGCAAGCTGGGCGTGAGGAAGGCGAACCAACCGATCACGGGAAGAGCAACCACATTGCCGATCAACCCCAGCCAGGTCATCAGCCAGTAGCCGCGCACGCTGGAATTCATCGACAGCTGCCATGCATGAACCTGCTCACCGTAAGGGGCGCAGCACAGCAGCATTAAGCCTGCTGGGCGTTGTCGTCGTCTTTCTCTTCAAGCAGGGTTTCCAGCGTGGCCAGCAACAGGGCGAGCGCTTCCTCTTTGTTCAAAGGTGAGGTCTGCACGATGTCGAGCCAGCGGCGGCAATCGGCTTCGATCTGCTCAAACACTCCCCCCGCCTGTTGCAGCACCTCGATCACCTGAGACGCTTCCTGCTCATCAAACTCAGCCCCCTCGACCACCACATAGCGGCGGCCGTCCACGCCCATATAAGTGAGTCGACCATCAGCATCGAACACAGGGCCTGTGAGTGGGGTGATCGGCTGCTGCTCCTCCATGGCGCCACCTCCTAGGACGATTCAGCGCCGCCAAGGCGCTTGCTGCAGAACCGCTGGAACAACGCCTCCACCTGATCCGGGGGAAGTGTCTGCACCAGCCGGGCCTCCACTTCATCGCGCTGCTGACTGCTGTGATAGAGCCTTAGCTCCTTGAACAGGCTCGGAGCCCGCTGCCGCACCCGGGCGATGGCGCGATCCATCTCACTGTCAATTAACAGCGAACCACCCCGGCAGTGCTGCATCACATGGGCCGCCTCATGGGCCAGAACCCCCCACACCTCCGCGGGATCGTTGGGCAGGTTGTTGGCACAGATCAGCACCGCGTTGCGCTCGGAGTGGAACGCCCCGAGCAATGAACTGGGGCAATCACGGGCCACCAGCGTTGTCGTGCCGGCGCGGCGCAGCACAGCCGCAAACGTGCCGATGCGATCCCATGTTTCGGCCTTGAGGCCGGAGCCAGTCCCAGTCGCGGCATCAGTCGCTGCAATCAACCCAGCGATGAGCGCAGAAACCAGAACACGAACCCGCACAGCGCATGAATCGCAGATCTAGTCCAATTGGACTCAAGCCTGACCCAGCGGGTTCGTTTTGCACAGAAGTTCTCCGGTTTTCGCCGGGCCTTCCGTTGCCGATCTCAGCCGCCAGCAGCACCCGATGCTGCATCACGAACGCTGGCCACCTTCTCGCGGAAGCTCTGCTGACGATCGGTGCGGGTGTTCACCTTGAGGGTCGTGTAGACCCGTGGCGCCCCCAGCGCATGCACCGCTGCATGACAGGCCTGCACGCAGGCGAAGACCGCGTCCCACTCACCCTCAATCGCGGTGCCGTTGGGTCCAAGCTCATGGTCCAGCCCGGCCGCCTCAATCTGCTGCTGACAGGCCGCCACATAGGGGGCCAGGGACACACCCACCCCCAGAGGCACCACGCAGAGGTCCACACTCACCCACATCGCCGTCATTGCCATACAGCCACGGTCTAGCGGGTCAGCAGACACCTGAGCGGCGATCGAAGGTTCGCCGAAGCCTCAGCCCGTCATTCAAAATGCAAGCTGCACTCTTGCTCTGCATCGCGGCGTTGCCGGCGCCAAAGCGATGCTGAGAAATCACGACGCGCGCAACAATGGCCCACGCCAGGCTCCAACAGGCCTTCGAGGTCTTGATGCAACGGGCCCCCTCCGCCCTGTTCCAAAAAGCCCGCGCCCTTTATCTCTGTAAGTACCCCCTCGATGGCCGTGATTGCAGCTCACCGCTGCGTCTGTTCATCACCGAAGAAGCCATCGAGGAAGACATCGTGACCGGCGGCAGCGAGGGCGAACGGCTGGCCACCGTGTCGATCAGGCCTCTGGAGCTGGCCCTGGTGCATTGGCAACAAGCGCAACCCGCCACCGAGGAGCAGGTCAAGACCTATTTCCAGCAGCAATGGGATCTGGAGGTGCCAACCCTGACCCCTTTGCAGCAGAGCTGGTTTCGCGAGGGCGGACACCAGAGTCGCTTCGCCGCTCCCGAGGGACTGATCTGGCTGCGCAGTTCTCCCATGCCGGAAGGAAGTCACCAAGCGTGATTGCAGCCTGAAGGAAAACAAACGATCCGGACGAGCCTTGCAAGCACTGTCGCTATCGAAAGAGTGAACCTGCTTTCCGACGGTGATGCGGATGACAACAAATTCCCGCGAACGGTTTGTGCTCCGCTGCCCGAGCGCTGGCACCTACCTGCGCATCACTGGACAGGACGAACGCATCGATTCAGTCAGTTCCGCCGATCATGCCTGGGCGTTTCACAGCCATGAAGGAGCAGTGACCCATGCCCTGTGGATCGGTCAGATCATGGGAGAAATTCCCGATGTGGTGATGTTGCGCTGAGCGATCAAAAAGGCACTCCGTCCAACGAGCAAAGGCAGCGATTAGCGCAGACCCAGCAACTCATCCCAGGTCAGAAAATGATCGGGCTCGATCAGGTCCTGGCTGTCATCGCAGCGCAGCGGTAGATGCAAAGCATGGTCTGAGGCAGGACTTGATCCTTCAAGACTGATGTGTTCCAGAGCGCAATCAACGGAAGCCAAGTTGAGGCCTATCAATCACCACGAAATGCTGGCGCAAGCCTGCCGATTGAGGTGGTGTCGGTGAATACCAGACGCTCAGCCGTGAATGAAATGGCGCAGGCGACGGGACTCCTGGGCGGCTTGTTGCTGCAACTGACTGGCGGGCGTTGTGGATTGCTCCCGTTGCTGAGCAGCGAACACATCAGCCTCCGTGATTTGAAGGCCTCGCTCAGCCGCCAGGGTTATCAACTCCTCCAGCTCCAGGGGCCCTGCCATCCGCTTGGCTAGATCGGGATCCTCACCACGCATCGCCAGCAGCTGATCAAGATCGGCCAGAGCCATCCACACTTCCCATCGCACAACCATTGTGCCGTTGCCTTGCTACACCTGACGCAATCAGGGCAACCAGCAGCGATGGAGTGGAAGCGAGCGGCCTGGACGCTGATTCCCGTGGCAGGCATGAGCATGTTGACCGTGCTGTTCCTGGTGCTTTGGCAGGCCATCGGCCACCAAACCAGCAGCATCAACGGGCTGCAGCAACGCCTGAGCGAACTGGAACAGCTGCTGCAAGAGAGACCCTCAGCCAACGATGTACTGCTGGATCAGCAACTCCAACAGCTGCAAAAAAATCAACGGGAACTGGAAGACCGAATCAGCAGAACCGCCCTTCAACACACCGAGCTTCTCGAGCTGGAGCAGCAAGTGCGGCGTCTGTCAGAACTCCAGCAGAACCAGACATCGGATCGCTTGCTGCCCGATCCCTTCAGCACAACGCCTTAGCCCTTCACTGCATCACTGCTGGCACTGGGCAGGATGAACCGCTGCAACAACACGAACAACACCAACACCGGAAGAATCGAGACCACAGCCCCTGCGGCCACAACGCGCCAATCGAGCGAAAAGGTACTGGCCAGTTGCTGCAACCCAAGGGGCAAGGTGTAAAGGCCAGGGTCATCGAGGATCACCAGAGGCCAGAGAAAATCGCTCCAGGTGCCGATGAACACAAACATCGCCAGGGTGATCAAATCAGCCCGAGCCGCTGGAATCATCACGTTCCACCATTCACCGAGCTTGCTGCAGCCATCGATGCGCGCCGCCTCCTCCAGCTCCACGGGAACCGCCAAAAAACTCTGCCGCAACAGATAGAGGCCAAACGCCGTCGCAGCCTGGGGAATCACCAGGGCCATCAAGGTGTTGCGCAACCCCAGCTGCACCATGAGCAGATAGAGGGGAATCATCACCACCTGAAAGGGGATCAGGATCGTGGCCACCACCAAGGCCAGCACCAGACCACGGCCTGCAAAGCGCATGCGCGCCAGGGGATAGGCCGCCAGGGAGCAAAACAACAGATTGGCGACGACCGCCAACACACTCACGATCGTGCTGTTGAGCAGGTAAGTCCCCAAAGGGTTTTGGCTAAACAGACGGCCGTAGGCCTCCAGGCTGGGCTGGGCCGGCAATAGCGCTGGAGGTGACGTGAAGATGTCTTCTGCAGGCCCCTTCAACGAGGTGCTCACCAGCCAGAGCAGAGGCACCAGCACCACCAGGGCCAACAGGATCAGCACCAGCAGCTGAAGCACAGCACCGGCACGGGAGCGCGCAGAAGCAGGCATCGACTCAGAGGCTCGGGCGGGCGGACACCTCAGCGGTGTCTCGCTGCGGATGGATGGGCTGATGGTGCTGCCCGGCAACGAGACGGTTGAGGGCATTCACAAACGCCTGAGCCGCCGCCACCACCACATCGGTGTCGGCCGAATGGCCGGAGAAGAGTTGACCATCGCGGCGAAGGCGAATGGTCACCTCACCCATGGCGTCAATGCCTTCGGTGACTGACTTCACCGAAAACTCCACCAGCTCATTGGGAACGCCTGCCAGGGCATTCAGGGCCCTGCACACCGCATCCACTGGGCCAGTGCCGATGGAAGCAGCGGTCTGCTCCTGCCCTTCTTCATCGGCCAGGGTGACCGTGGCAGTGGGCTGCAGGCTGCTGCCGCAGCTCACCTGCACGAGCTTCAGCTGGTAGCGGGCTTCAGGTTGCTGCACCTGCTCGCTCACGATGGCTTCCAGATCGCGGTCGGTGATTTCCCGCTTGCGATCAGCCAGATCCTTGAAGCGGGCAAAGGCCTCATCGAGATCGTCGCGGCTGAGGTCGTAGCCGAGCTCTTCCAAGCGAGCGCGCACGGCGCTGCGGCCACTGAGCTTGCCCAGGGAAATGCGGTTGTCGCTGAGGCCAACGGTCTGGGCATCAACGATTTCGTAGGTGAGCCGGTTCTTCAGCACCCCGTCTTGGTGAATCCCCGACTCGTGGGCAAAGGCATTGGCCCCCACGATCGCCTTGTTGGGCTGCACCACCATGCCGGTGAGGTTCGACACCAGGCGGGAGGTTTTGGTGATCTCCTCAGTGCGCACCGCCGTCAGCGGGGTGGGGGAGTCTTCAGGCCGGCCGAAGAAGGGGTTGTAGTAGCGGCGGCGCACGTGCAACGCCATCACCAGTTCTTCGAGCGCAGCATTGCCGGCCCGTTCACCAATGCCGTTGACGGTGCACTCCAGCTGACGGGCACCGTTTTTGACGGCCTCGAGGAAGTTGGCGACAGCCAGACCCAGGTCGTTGTGGCCATGCACCGACAACACCGCTTCATCGATGTTGGGCACGTGGGTGTTGATGCCACCAATCAAGGCACCAAATTCCGACGGGGTGGTGTAGCCGACCGTATCGGGAATGTTGATGGTGCTGGCACCGGCCGCGATGGCGGCTTCAATCACCTCGTAGAGAAACTCGGGGTCGCTGCGGCCCGCGTCTTCGCAGGAGAACTCCACGTCATCCACAAGGGAGCGGGCATAGGCCACCATCTCCGGCACGATCGCCAGCACCTCTTTGCGGCTCTTGCGCAATTTGTGCTCGAGATGAATGTCGCTTGTGGCGATAAAGGTGTGGATGCGACGGCGGGGCGCGGGAGCCACAGCATCAGCACAGGCCTTGATATCAGCGCGGGACGCACGCGCCAGGCCGCAGATGATCGGACCGTTTTCGCCGCCCACCTGCTGGGCAATGCGTTGCACAGCGGCAAAATCCCCGGGGCTGGCAAAGGGGAACCCCGCCTCGATCACGTCGACGCCCAGACGTGCCAGCTGCTGGGCAATGGCCAGCTTCTCCTCAAGATTGAGGCTGGCGCCAGGAGATTGCTCACCATCCCGCAGGGTGGTGTCGAAGATCAAAACGCGGCCGGGGTCCTTGGCCATGGCAACCTCGCGTGGGGGCGCTAGTCGGAATGACTATGAGTTAGCCCAGTCTAAGCGAGCGGGCGTATCGAAACCTGCTGAAGCCAGGGCAATTACCGGTACATTCAGGCGACTGTTGAGGAGGGAGCGTGGATAGCGGAGCACTGGCTCTTGTGCTCCACGCACACCTTCCCTATGTGCGGGCGACGGCGCCCAATTCCCTGGAAGAGGACTGGTTCTTTCAGGCCCTGATTGAGTGCTATCTGCCCCTGCTGGAAACCCTGGAGGCAGCCGCAGCTGATCCAAAGCAGCAGCCCCAACTGACCATGGGCACTTCGCCAACGCTGCTGTCACTGCTGGCTGATCCCACCCTGCAGCGGCGATTCCCCCAGTGGATCAGGGCACGACTGGGATTGCTTCAGGAAGCTCCTGCTGATCGGCGGGAAGCCGCGGTTCATCTTCAAGCCACGATCGAGCGCCATCTGGCCAGCTGGCACGACTGCAACGGCGATCTGATCAGCCGCTTTGCAGCCCTCCAGCGCCAAGGGGTTGTGGATCTGCTCACTTGCGGAGCCACCCACGGGTATCTGCCTCTGCTGCGCGAGCACCCTGAAGCCGTGCGCGCCCAGCTGCGCACGGCGGTGCGCGAGCACCATCGCCTGCTGGGTGAACGCCCCCTGGGCATCTGGCTGCCGGAGTGTGCCTACTACGAAGGCCTCGACGTCTGGATGCGCGATGCCGGCCTGCGATACGCCGTCCTCGACGGCCATGGCCTGCTCCACGCCAAACCAAGGCCGCGCTATGGGGTGTATGCCCCAATCGTGAGCCGCAATGGTGTGGCCTTTTTCGGCCGCGATAGCGACGCCACCCTACCGGTGTGGTCTGCCAAAGATGGCTACCCCGGCGATCCGGCCTACCGCGAATTCCACCGCGACCTGGGCTGGGATCTTCCCCCGGAGCGCATCGCGGCCCATGGCCTGCCCGGCCAGCGCCCTTTGGGGCTGAAGCTGCACCGGGTGAGCGACCAGAGCGCTCCGCTGGATGCCAAGCAGCCCTACCAACCGCAGCAGGCCCAAGCCCTCACCCGCGACCATGCGCTGCACTTTCTTCAGGGCCGTCGCGACCAACTCGCCAACCTTCAGGCAGGGATGGGCACCGCACCGCTACTGGTGGCTCCCTTTGATGCCGAGCTCTTTGGCCACTGGTGGTTTGAGGGGCCCCAGTTCCTGGCCGAATTGTTCCGCCAAGGACCTGAGCAGGGCGTGCGCTTCAGCAGCCTGCGGGCTGCGTTAGGCGGAACGCCCAACCTGCAAGTGTGTGACCCCTGCCCATCGAGCTGGGGCCGCGGTGGCTTCCACGACTACTGGCTGAACGAAACCAACGCCTGGATCGTGCCCGAGTGGAGCAAAGCCGGCCAAACGATGGTGGACCGCTGCAGCCGGGGCGTGGGAAGCGAAGCTGATTTACGCCTGTTGAACCAGGCTGGCCGCGAACTACTACTGGCCCAATCCAGCGACTGGAGCTTCATCCTGCGCTCAGGAACCACCACCGAACTGGCCAAAGAACGGGTGGAACGCCACCTGGGGCGCTTCTGGCGATTGATGGCCGCCATCGACCACCGCGAAAAACTGCCCGAAGGCTGGCTTGAGGACGTGGAAGCTGAAGATGCCCTGTTCCCACTCATCCAACCCGCCGACTGGGCACGGATCAATAACACCGCCGCAATCCCTTAGTTGAGGGAGGTCAACGCCAAGCCATCTCCCTCAACTGAGGGAGAAACCTCAAAAACGCGGAGCTTGCGCCTGGGCCGCCCCTAGCACCAACCCCCGCCGCAACTCCCACGGGGATAGGGCGAACAAGCGCAGCATCACCGTCATCAAGCGCGGCAGCGGCAGGGTGTTGGTGAGAAAGCCAAACCACTCCTCCCGCGGCAACGAGAAAAAGGTGGCGAAGTGAGTGCGCAACAACGCTTCGTTGAAGCCCATCAAGCGGCCCAAGCCGAACTGATAGAGCTGATGGCGCAACACCAACTCCATCGGCCAAAGCGCTTGCCAGCCCCGTTGCGCCAACGCGGTTGAGCCAAGGCTTGGATTGGCGATGGCATCGGCCAAGGCCTGAGCCAGAGCAGGTCCGCGCCGCAGCAGCGCCCCCACCATGTAGCCCGAAGCCGGATGCACCATGCTTGCCGCACCACCAAAGGCCAGCACCGGCTGGTTGCGATCCGGCAGCGGCAGGTTCATCGGGAAGAGGCAGAACTCCTCGTGGATCACCTCGGTGATTTCCACGCCGCGCAAATCCAAGCGCTGCTGCAGCCGTTGCTTGAGCACCTCGTAAGGAACACCCGGTGCCAAGGCGAGCGAAGTTTCTTCCACGAAGAACAACTCATCGCCCAGGTCCATCGCATACAGAAACGTTGGCGGTTCCTGGCGCTGCTCCTCGCTGAGGTGATCACAGCGATAGTCCATCAACACAAACCGCCCCGACTCAATCGGCGGTTGGGAGAAACGCCCCACCACGCCGTAGGCCGCCTGGCCCGCTACCGGCCCCTGATCCGACCGACGAATATGGGGCGTGCGCGAACCGGAGGCATCGATCACCAAGCGCGCCTGCAAGCGGATGCCCGATGCACAGCTGACGCTGGTGGTTGATCCATTCACCTCCACCCGCTGGGATGTGTCTTGATGCCACACCACACCATCAGCCCGCTCCAGCCAATAACGCTGCAGAGCCGCCCGATCGAACAAGCCGTAGTCGATGCCGTGGGTATGGCTCTGATCCTGAGCCGTTGATCCGCCTGCGCCGAAATAACTGACGGTGTCGCTCCAGCGGTGCTCCAGCAAGTGCTCGAGCCCCACCATCTTCAATTCATCAGCCCAGATGCCGTAGGTGTTCGGCCAGGGATCGTCGACTGGATTGGGGGC
>CAXQPR010000004.1:0-18420 GCA_964225855.1 Salipiger bermudensis
GGTGATCGCAGCGGTGAGGGTGGTCTTGCCGTGGTCAACGTGGCCGATGGTGCCGATGTTGACGTGGGGCTTGTTCCTTTCGAACTTCTCGCGTGCCATGGGTGTTTAAAGAATCGAGGGTTGGATTTGGAGGAGTTTAGAGATCAGGAATTGCCCTGATTCTTGGAAATGATGGCCTCGGCCACATTGCGAGGAACTTCGGCGTAATTGTCGAATTCCATCGAGAAAATGCCCCGGCCCTGGGTCATGGAGCGGAGCTCGGTGGCGTAACCGAACATCTCGGCAAGGGGCACCTTGGCCGAGATTTTGGACGTGCCGTCTTCGACGGACTGGCCCTCAACCTGACCTCGACGGGAGGACAGGTCGCCGATGATCGAGCCGAGGAAATCCTCGGGAACCTCGACCTCGACCTTCATCATCGGTTCAAGCAGAACAGGGCTGCACTTCTTGACCGCATCTTTGAAGGCCATGGAGCCGGCGATTTTGAACGCCATCTCCGACGAGTCCACATCGTGATATGAACCGTCAACCATGGTGACTTTGATGTCAATCATGGGGAATCCAGCGATAACACCGGATTCACAGGTTTCCTTCATGCCCATTTCAGAGGGCTTGATGAATTCCTTGGGAACGACGCCGCCAACGATTTTGTTGACGAACTCGAAGCCGGACTCGGGCTCGCCCGGCTCCATTTCGATCACCACATGGCCGTACTGGCCCTTACCACCGGTCTGGCGGGAGAACTTGCCCTCGCCCTTTGCCGAAGCACGGATGGTTTCGCGGTAGGAAACCTGAGGAGCGCCAATGTTGGCCTCCACTTTGAATTCGCGCAGCATCCGGTCCACCAGGATTTCCAGGTGGAGTTCGCCCATGCCGGCGATCACGGTCTGGCCCGTTTCCGCATCGGTGTTGACGCGGAAGGTGGGATCTTCTTCTGCCAAAGCCACCAGAGCTTTGGAGAGCTTCTCCATGTCGCCCTTGGTCTTGGGCTCGACAGCCACGGAGATCACCGGTTCGGGCACGAACAGGGTCTCGAGGACGATCGGCTCGTCGGCGGAGCAGAGGGTGTCGCCGGTGGTGGTGGCTTTTAGGCCCAGAACGGCGCCGAGGTCTCCGGCGCGCAGCTCATCCACTTCCTCGCGGTCGTCAGCCTTGAGCACCACCAGACGGGAGATGCGCTCTTTTTCACCCTTGGTGGAGTTGAGCACATAGCTGCCCTTCTCGAGGATGCCGGAATACATCCGAACGAAAGTGAGCTTTCCGTAGGGATCGGCCATCACCTTGAAGGCCAGGGCGCTGAAGGGTGCTTTGTCGTCGGAAGGACGCACCGCTTCCTTGCCGTCGGGCAGCAGGCCCTGAATCGGTGGAACATCGACAGGTGCGGGGAGGTAATCGACGACAGCGTCGAGCACCAGCTGCACACCCTTGTTCTTGAAGGCTGAGCCGCAGAGAACTGGCACGAGACCGTGCTTCAGCACACCTTCGCGAATACCCTGCTTCAGCTCATCAACGCTGAGCTCGCCGGTCTCGAGGAATTTCTCGATCAGTGCTTCATCGGTTTCGGCAACGGCTTCCATCAGCACATTGCGCCATTCCTCAACCAGATCCTGCATGTCGGCAGGAACTTCGGTTACATCGATGTTTTGACCAAGGTCATCCTTATAGATATGAGCTTTGTTCTCGACGAGGTCGATAATTCCACTCAGTTCACCTTCCGCACCGATGGGGAGCTGAATGGGAACAGCATTCGCTTTCAGGCGATCCTTGATCTGACCGTGGACTTTTAGGAAGTCAGCGCCGGTGCGGTCCATCTTGTTGACGAACACCATCCGCGGCACGGAATAGCGGTCAGCCTGGCGCCAGACAGTTTCCGACTGAGGCTGCACACCACCCACGGCGCAGAAAACGGCGATCACGCCATCGAGCACCCGCATGGAACGCTCCACCTCAATGGTGAAGTCCACGTGACCGGGAGTGTCGATGATGTTGATCCGGTGGTCATTCCAGCTGGTGGAAATGGCCGCAGCGGTGATGGTGATGCCCCGCTCACGCTCCTGGGCCATCCAGTCGGTCACAGCTGCACCGTCGTGCACCTCGCCGATCTTGTGCACCACACCGGAATAGAACAGGATCCGTTCGGTCGTGGTGGTTTTGCCCGCGTCAATGTGGGCAGCGATACCAATATTTCTGACGCGTTCCAGGGGAAAGGCGCGAGCCACAGAAAACTCCGGGGTGGGGCGTAAAAAGGCGGTGGAGATCCTACAGGTCCGTCCCGGAGTATCGAGGCTGCCGGGACGACTGCTGGATCAGTAGCGGTAGTGGGCGAAGGCTTTGTTGGCTTCGGCCATCTTGTGGGTTTCTTCGCGCTTGCGAACAGCGTTACCAGCTTCGTTGGCGGCATCCATCAATTCGCCGGCAAGCTTCTGAGCCATGCTGCGGCCGTTGCGGGCACGGGAGAAGCTCACCAACCAGCGCAGGGCCATGGCAGTGCCGCGCTCCTGACGAACTTCCATGGGCACCTGGTAGGTGGCACCACCAACACGACGGGCGCGCACTTCCACCAGAGGAGTGGCGTTCTTGACGGCGGTTTCGAACAGCTCGATGGGGTCGTTGCCAGTGCGTTCGCCAATCAGGCCGAAGGCATCGGACAGGATCCGTTGCGCTGTGGACTTCTTCCCGTGCTTCATCAGACGGGCCACCATCATCGTGGCGAGACGGCTGTTGAACTGAGGATCGGGAAGGATCGGGCGCTTGACTGCGGCGTTGCGGCGTGACATGAACTGTCAGTGGAAGGGAACTTGATCGGCGTTGGGATGGTTTGGGGCACCATTCATAAGGTGCCCTTCGCGCATCACTCCTTGGGCGTCTTGGCGCCGTACTTGGAGCGGGACTGACGACGGTCCTTGACACCAGCGGTGTCGAGGGTGCCGCGAATGATGTGGTAGCGCACACCGGGAAGGTCCTTGACCCTGCCGCCGCGAATCAGCACCACGGAGTGCTCCTGGAGGTTGTGTCCGATGCCGCCGATGTAAGCGGTCACCTCGAAGCCGGAGGTGAGGCGCACACGGGCCACCTTCCGCAGGGCCGAGTTGGGTTTCTTCGGCGTGGAGGTGTACACGCGAGTGCACACGCCGCGGCGCTCGGGGCAGGAACGCAGAGCAGGCGATTTGGTCTTCGCCTTGATGCTCTCGCGCTCGTTACGGATCAGCTGTTGGATAGTTGGCATCGACGGTCGGGTTGCGGCCGGAGACCCGACCTGGTTCGACAATCCACCACCATACCGGGTCGCCTGACCCCCACCTCAGAGGCGCGTGAAGGCACTGCCGCAGGCGCAGCTGCGGATGCCACTGCTTGCTTTGACCAGGAAGCCGCCGCCGCTGAGATCACTTCTGTAATCAAGGCAGAGGCCGCCGAGCTTCGTCACCTGTGCCGCCGGTGCGTGCAGGGTGATGCCGTCGCCGCGGGCCACGGGGATCCCTCCCATGGCGCCTGGTTGCAGTCGGATCACGTGGGTTTCGCAACTCCCTGAAACCAGGTCGAGATGCATCTGGCCCGGGGTTCCCGCAACGGCAGCCTGGCGACCCAGTTCGGCGGCGGCGGCGGGTGTGATCTGCAGATTGGCGCCCATCGGCCCGGAGTCAGACAGGGAACGGCTTCACTTTGGCACCAGCCCAACAGCGTTCTGGACCCTTGGGGCGATCCCTCGACCGGTCATCACCAGCCGGTTGGCGATCAGCAGCGATGTGGAGCTGCCTCCGTCGAGGTTGAGGGCATCGTTGATGCCGAGTTGGCGGAGGGCCAGGCTGCTTTCCAACAGAGTTGGATCACTGCCGCCGGCACCTTTCAGGGTCAGCAGCCAGAGCCGGGATTGGTCTTGGGCGATCACCGTGCGGGGTGCGCCTTGGTTCAGAAATCCAGCGCTGAATCCTTCCTGCCGCCCATTCAGCACCACTTGACCGCCTTTCAGCAGCAGTGGGCCGCCGCCCAGCACATTCGGTTGGTTACCCAACGGCTCCGAACTGGTGGTGCGGATCGTGACCCGTTGCCCCAGTTGGGCTGGAAGTGGAGCGCCAGCGCGGGCGACCACCAGATCGCCTTTGTGAGGAATCGGTACCCCGCGACTGAGCGCTGCGCGGTCATGAACGGCGCTCACGCGCCCATCGATCACCGTCAGCGCCTGTTCCTGGCCGCTCAGGGCCTGGTAGACGGGGCCCCAGGCCCTGTCGTAGCGGCTGAACCCTCGTTGCACATAGCCGCTGTTCAAGTGGCCGAGGCCCCATTTGCCGCCGCCTTCAACGCTCAGTTCTTGATTCAGGCGCAAGCGGCCGAACTGCAGGCGATTGTCGTTGCTCCATCCCACCGCTCCTCTGTTGAGGATCGGCCCTGATAGCCAGGTTCCATCACGTTTCACAGCGCCCAGGGGCAGCTGACGCACTCTGTTGAAGAATCCACCGTTGATGGACACAAGAGCACCAGCGGGTTGGGACAGCTGGTTCAGATAGCGCAAGCCCTGTTGGCCACTGGCGGGAGCGAGGGGGCGCAGGTCCAACCCCTGCGTGTTGGGATCGGTGCCAACCCTGTAGATCACCAGGGGTTTGACTCCCACCTTCACGACGCGCCGATCGAGCACCAATCCCCGGCGCATCAATCCTTGAATTGTTGGGTTGAGGAGAGCGCTTGCGAAGGGATTTCCTCCGTGATGGGTCTCTTGCCCAGCCGTGCTGAGTCCATCCAGCACGATCCGCCAGGGGCTGGACAGCGTGAGGGTGGAGAGGTTGGTGCTTTGTCCTTCCAGGGTGAGGGTGTTGTGCCGACGCCGTGGTTTCAACCCCATCGCCCGCATCTGGCCTTCCTGGGTGGGTGTGGCGAGTAGCCCCAGCAGAAGATCATTGCCCTGGCGTTGCAGCAGCGCTGGACCATTGAGGTCGAGCACCAATCGGTTGGCCGTGCTGCCTTTGCCTCGCCTTAGGCCAGTCACTCGCGGAGCGGGGAGCTCCATGGACAGGCTGTTGCCGCTGCGATTGAACCGCACGCCAACGCTGCTGAGCCATTGACTGACTTCAATGCCCACTTCGTCATCGATGGTGCGTTTGGGGAGGCTGCTCAGCAGAGCTTTCTTGCCGTACCACTCCAATTGCTCCCCGGCCTGACTCTGTTGGCGTTGAAAGCCGAAGCGGCCGATCAGCACATCAAGCGGAAGCCACAGTTGCTCGGGCTGACGTCGGTCGCTGCCAACCCACAACCACGGGCTCTTGACTGCTGTACCGCCCAGTCGCAGTTGTGATCCCCGCATGGGTTGGGCGGCCCGGACTTCCGGGATCGGCGCGGGTAGCGGCGGAGGCGAAACCATGGCTCGGACGCTAGCTGGATTTCGCGCGTGCACCATGCCTCCTTAGGATCGTCAATCGCGTCAGCACCGCCAGGTGCGTGCGTTGCGGCTGACGACCGATTCGACCGAAAGACATGACCGAGTTTTCCTCCTCTGTTTGGCCCCACTGCGATACCCCCGCTCCTGCAGCGGTGGCCGGAGAGAAGGACGCCTGCGGCGTGGGTTTTCTGGCTCAGTTGCAGGGCCAAACCAGCCATTGGTTGCTTCAGCAGGCCCTGCGGGGTCTGGGCTGCATGGAGCACCGCGGCGGTTGCGGAGGGGATAGCGATTCCGGTGATGGCGCCGGTGTGCTCTGCCAGATCCCCTGGGCCTTCCTGAGAGAGGTTTGGCCCGAAGCTGCCGCTGCAAAGGGACTGGGCATGATGTTTATGCCGACGGATGCCGTTGGCCGTGAGGATGTCCGCCGCCTTTGCGACGAGGAGGCCAAGGCGCTTGGCCTGCGTGCGCTGGGATGGCGTGTGGTCCCTGTGGATGCTTCGGTTCTTGGCCCCCTGGCCCGAGCGACGGCCCCGGTGATCGAACAGTGGGCGCTCGACGCCGATGCCGACGATGCGGCCTTTGAGGGCTTGCTGCTGCGTCTGCGCCGTCGGATTGGAGCCCGTATCCGTACCACCTTCGGCGGCGATCATGCTCGCGAGCTCTATGTCGCTTCCCTGAGCAGCCGCACCGTTGTTTACAAGGGCATGGTGCGTTCCGAGGTGCTGGCGCAGTACTACGCCGACCTTCGTGATCCCCGGTTCGCCGTGAGCTTCGCGGTTTATCACCGCCGTTTCAGCACCAACACGCTGCCGCGTTGGCCGCTGGCCCAGCCCATGCGCTTGCTGGGTCACAACGGTGAAATCAACACCCTTCTGGGCAACCTCAACTGGGCGAAGGCCTCTGAAGCCAGCCTTGAGAACGTCTGGGGCGAGGCCGCTGACGACCTCATTCCAGTCGTCAATCCTGCGTTCAGCGATTCGGCCAACTTGGACGCCACGTTGGAGCTGATGGTCCGCAGCGGTCGTTCGATCACCGACAGCCTGATCACATTGGTGCCAGAGGCATTTCGAAACCAACCGGATCTCGACAGCCGTCCTGATGTGACGGCCATGTATGAGTTCAATGCCGGCATTCAGGAGCCCTGGGATGGCCCGGCCCTGCTGGTGTTTGCAGATGGCAAGCGTGTCGGCGCCACCCTTGATCGCAATGGCCTACGCCCGGCGCGCTGGTGCACCACGGCCGATGGTTTCGTGATCATGGGATCTGAAACCGGTGTGGTGGATCTCAGCGACAAGACCGTTGTGCAGAAAGGGCGTCTCGGCCCCGGTCAGATGCTGGCCGTTGATCTGGAGAGCGGTCAGTTACTCGATAACTGGTCCGTCAAGGAGGATGCCGCCAGTCGTTTCCCCTACAGCGAATGGCTGCAGCAGCACCGCCGCAGCGTCGCGCCGCAGCCCTGGAACCAGAGCCGTCAGGTGGGCGAGTTGGATCTGCTGCGGCTGCAGACCGCGATGGGCTTCACGGCTGAAGACTTCGATCTGATCATCGAGGACATGGCGGCCCTCGGGAAGGAACCCACCTACTGCATGGGGGACGACATCCCGCTGGCGGTGCTCTCCGATAAGCCACACCTCCTCTACGACTACTTCAAGCAGCGCTTCGCCCAGGTCACCAACCCGCCGATTGACCCCCTGCGCGAGCAGCTCGTCATGAGCCTCGAGATGCATCTTGGGGAGCGTCGCCCGGCCCTCAAGCCCCAGCCCGAGGCGGCTGCGGTGATTCATCTCGAGACCCCGGTGCTGAATGAAGCCGAACTGGCCTCGATCGGTCAGCAGGGCTTGCCGGTCATCACCCTCTCGACCCAGGTCGCGGTTGAAGCGTGCACCGCTGGTCTGAAGACTTCTTTGGATGCGCTGTGCCAGGCCGCGGAGCAGGCGGTGCGTGGCGGTGCCCAGGTGCTGGTGCTTTCGGATCGGGTTGATGCCTCCGGAGCTTCCGCCCAGCTCAATGCCACCACGGTGGCCATGCCGGCTCTGCTGGCCGTGGGTGCGGTTCATCATCACCTGCTGCGGCAAAAGCTGCGCCTGCGGTGTTCGCTTGTGGCGGATACCGCCCAGTGCTGGAGCACCCACCACGTGGCCTGCCTGATCGGTTACGGCGCCAGTGCGGTCTGCCCCTGGCTCACCTGGGAGACCACGCGCCACTGGCTGGAACACCCCAAGACCAAGAAGAGAATTGAGCAGGGCAAGCTTCCTGCCCTGGATCCCGATCAGGTGCAGTCCAATGTGCGCGTCTCTCTGGAGAACGGGCTGCGAAAGATCCTGTCCAAAATCGGCATTTCACTGCTCGCCAGCTACCACGGCGCCCAGATCTTCGAAGCGATCGGTCTTGGTGCCGACGTGATCGAAACCGCCTTCAGCGGCACCACCAGTCGTGTTGCCGGCATGAGCCTGGCGGAGCTGGCCAACGAAACCCTGTCGATGCATGCCAAGGCTTTCCCCGAGCTGGATCGCACCAAGCTGGAGTTCATGGGGTTCGTGCAATACCGCAGCGGCGCTGAGTACCACCGCAACAATCCGGAACTGTCCAAGGCCCTGCATAAAGCGGTTGCTCAGGGTCCTGGTTACGACCATTTCTCCACTTACCAGGGGCTGCTGGAGAACCGCCCGGTGATGGCCCTGCGAGATCTTCTTGAGTTCCAGCTGGCCCCCACGCCGTTGCCGCTCGATCAGGTGGAGAGCGTGGAGAGCATCTGCAGCCGCTTTTGCACCGGTGGCATGAGCCTCGGAGCCCTGTCGCGGGAAGCCCATGAAGTGCTTGCGGTGGCGATGAACCGCATCGGTGGTAAGAGCAACAGCGGTGAAGGGGGGGAAGATCCCGCTCGTTTCCAAGTGCTCAACGATGTGGACAGCGACGGACGCTCCGCCTCCTTCCCCAGCATTGGTGGCCTGCGCAACGGCGACACCGCCTGTTCCGCCATCAAACAGATCGCTTCGGGTCGCTTCGGTGTCACGGCCGAGTATCTGCGCAGTGGGAAGCAGCTGGAAATCAAGGTTGCCCAGGGGGCCAAGCCCGGAGAAGGCGGTCAGCTGCCTGGTCCGAAGGTCGACAAGTACATCGCCTGGCTGCGTAACAGCAAGCCAGGGGTGGCGCTGATCTCCCCTCCGCCGCACCACGACATCTATTCGATCGAGGATCTGGCACAGCTGATCCACGATCTGCACCAGGTGCATCCTGCCGCTCCGGTCAGCGTCAAGCTCGTGGCCGAGATCGGTATCGGCACCATCGCTGCTGGTGTGGCCAAGGCCAATGCTGATGTGATTCAGATCTCCGGTCACGACGGTGGTACCGGGGCCTCACCCCTGAGTTCGATCAAGCACGCTGGTGGTCCCTGGGAGCTGGGTCTCACTGAGGTGCATCGCGCGCTGCTGGAGAACGGTCTGCGTGACCGGGTGCTGCTCCGTGCCGATGGCGGCCTCAAGACTGGCTGGGACGTCGTGATCGCGGCGTTGCTGGGGGCTGAAGAGTATGGCTTCGGATCGATCGCGATGATCGCTGAGGGTTGTGTGATGGCCCGCGTTTGTCACACGAACAATTGCCCGGTGGGCGTGGCGACGCAGAAGGAGAACCTGCGTAAGCGCTTCACCGGTGTGCCCGAGCACGTCGTCAATTTCTTCTGGTATGTGGCCGAAGAGGTGCGCCAGCTGATGAGCCTGCTGGGTGTGACTCGCCTCGAGGAGCTGATTGGTCGCACCGATCTGCTCAAGCCCCGCCAGGTGTCTCTGGCCAAGACGCAGTCAGTGGACCTCTCCAGCCTGTTGGCACCGATCTCTGGCTCAGAAGACCGCAGCTGGCTGCGTCACAGCGCCGAGGCCCATGGCAACGGTGTGATCCTGGAAGATCAGCTGCTGGCTGATGCCGAGCTGATGGCCGCGGTGGAAGGCCATGGCAGCCTCAGCCGCACGATCGAGATCATCAACACCGACCGCAGTGTCTGTGCTCGCCTGGCCGGTGAAATCGCTCAGCGGCACGGCAACCGTGGCTTTAAAGGACAACTGGATCTCACGTTCCGTGGTGCTGCTGGCCAAAGCTTTGGTGCGTTCCTGGTGCAGGGGCAGAACGTGCGCCTGGAAGGAGAAGCCAACGATTACGTCGGCAAGGGCATGAACAGTGGCCGCATCACCCTGGTGCCTGCCGACGGATGCGCGTCCCCTGGTGACCAGGTGATCCTCGGTAACACCTGCCTCTACGGCGCCACCGGGGGTGAGCTGTTTGCCCATGGCCGTGCCGGTGAGCGCTTCGGTGTCCGTAACAGCGGAGCCCGCACCGTGGTTGAAGGGGCCGGTGATCACTGCTGTGAATACATGACCGGTGGGGTCGTGGTGGTGCTGGGCAGCACCGGCCGCAACGTCGGTGCCGGCATGACCGGGGGTGTCGCCTTCATCCTTGATGACAACGGTGGCCTCAACGCGCGTGTCAACCACGAAATCGTGGAGGTTTGCCCCCTCAGCACTCCGGAGCAGGAGGCCATGCTCACAGGCCTGCTGGAGGCCCATGTGGAGGCCACGGGCAGTGACAAAGCCTCGGCATTGCTGGCGGACTGGAGTGTGGCCAAGGCCCGCTTCAAGGTGCTGGTGCCCCCCAGTGAGCGGGCCGCCATGGGGCTGGTGGATCGGGCGGCGGTGGCCGCCTGATCCGGCCTCGCTGCCGTGCCCTGGTTCGTCAAACAGGAAACCTTCACGGCGGCCATGACGACGCTGCCCCCTGAGCAGCGTCGTCGCCACTGCGAAGACCATCGCGCTTGGGTGGAGGCTCAGCGCAACTCAGGCCTGCGCATGGCCAGTGGTTTTTTAGTGGATGGGGACCACAAACCCGGAGGTGGTGGTCTGCTGGTGTTTGAAGCCCCCAGCTATGCGGCTGCCGAGGCGTTGATTCAGCAGGACCCGATGATCGCCCGTGATCTGGTGGAGTGGAGCCTCCATGCCTGGAGGCCGGTCAGCGGTGATTTGCAGGCTTGAAGCGCTCAGCGCGGGTGCGCCAGCATCAGTCGCTGCACCTCGCCAGCGTGATAACTGCTGCGGGTCAGTGGGGTGCTGACCACCTGGAGAAAGCCCAGATCGTCTTCGCCGGTGTGGCGATAGCTGTCGAACTGCTCAGGTGTCACAAACCGATCCACGGGCAGATGTTTGGGCCCGGGAGAGAGGTATTGCCCGATGGTGACGATGTCGACGCGATGCTCCCGCAGGTCACGCAAGACGTCGATCACCTCGGCATCGGTTTCCCCGAGGCCCACCATCAGGCCTGATTTGCTGTAGGCCCGCGGCCAGCCATCGCGGACCCGCTGGAGCAGCTCCAGAGAACGCTCGTAGACCCCTTGAGGCCTGGCCTTTCGGTAGAGCCGGGGCACGGTCTCGATGTTGTGGTTCAGCACATGGGGCGCCGCGTCCATCACGGTGGCGAGGGCATCCCAGTTGCCGCAGAAGTCGGGGATCAGCAGCTCGATGGTGGTGAGGGGGGAGCGCTGTTTCACCTGCTCGATGCACGCCACGAACTGGGAGGCGCCACCGTCATCGAGGTCATCGCGGTTCACCGAGGTGATCACCACGTGCTTCAGGCCGAGTCGGGCGACGGCCTCTCCGAGGCGTTCGGGTTCGGTCGGATCGAGCGTGCGAACGCTCTTGTCGAAGTCGATGTCGCAATAGGGGCAAGCCCGGGTGCAGCCCGGGCCCATGATCAGAAAGGTGGCGGTGCCCCCGGCGAAACACTCGCCGATGTTGGGGCAGCTCGCTTCCTGGCAGACCGTGTTCAGCTTTAAGTCGACAAGCATGTCGGCCACGGCGCCGATGCGCTCCCGTTGCGGTGCCTTGACGCGCAGCCAGTCGGGTTTCTGCAGGGAGGTCATCTTCTAAAGTCCCGTCATCGGGATGTAGCGCAGCTTGGTAGCGCACTTCGTTCGGGACGAAGGGGCCGCAGGTTCGAATCCTGTCATCCCGACTGCACGTTTCAGTCGAGCCGATCCATAGCCCGCGGTGTCTGAGCTCGGTCGACTGGTCTCGTCTAGCTCAGCTCGGCGCCGGGGTAACCCCGTGGTGTCACCAGCTTTCCACCGGATGCTCGGCTACTGCTGTTGCCGATCACCAGCACGGTGAGCATGTCGACAGCTTCCACCGGCAGTGAACCGAGTTCCTTCAGTTCCACCGATTCCTCGCGACGACCCAGCTGCCGCGCCAGCACCACCGGTGTCGAAGCGGGGCGGCCGCTCAACAAAATCTGGCGGGCTTTCTCCAGTTGCCAGTCACGGCCTTGGGAACGCGGGTTGTAGAGGGCGACCACGAAATCTCCGGCCGCGGCGGCTTCCAGCCGTTTCTCAATCACTGCCCAGGGGGTCAGTCGGTCGCTGAGGCTGATGGTGCAGAAATCGTGCATCAGCGGTGCACCGGCCCTGGCGGCGGCCAGTTGCAGGGCGGAGATACCTGGGTGCACCGCGAAGCGAGGCCGCTCTTGCTCCGGTAGAGAAAGCCATAGTTCCAATGCCAGGCCGGCCATGCCGTAAATGCCGCTGTCGCCCGATGACACCAGTGCCACCTTGGTGCCCTGGCGGGCCAGCTCCAGGGCCTGAAGACAGCGGTCCCGTTCTCGGGTGAGCTGCCCATCGATCCGCACTTGGTCTGCACGGCGCAAAGGTTCGAGCAGATCGAGATAAAGGCCGTAGCCCACCCAGGCCACGCAGCGGCTGAGGGCACTGCGGGCATCCGGGGTGAGCAAGGCCAGATCACCGGGGCCACTGCCGATCAGGTGCAGCTCACCTCGTTGCGGTGCAAAGGCTTGCGGAGCTTCCGCGATGGCCACGGTGACGGCTCCCTGTTCATTCGCGCCGGCTTTTGCAATTCGTTTGGGCAGTCGCAGTTGGGCTTCGGCCCCGGCTGCACGCAGGGCGGCCGCTTCGGCCACCGATGCCGTACCCATCTCCGCCTGCACCACCGGGGATGGCGTGGGCACTGTGATGTCGGCCAGCTCAGCGGCGGTGTGAAGTCTCAGGGGCCATTCACGCTGGTTGGTCAGTTCCAGCAGGGCGGTTTCATCCCCCTTGCGGTCGATGGTGCTCAGGCCTGCCACAGCTTGCTCTGCCAGTCCCGCCTCATCCAGGGCCGCTGCGATGGCACGTTCGATCAGGCTGAGGCTGGTGTTGCGTTCGCAGCCCACTCCGAGCCAGAGCACGGGGGGATGCCAGCGACATTGTGTGGCCCCAGGGTCGTGAGCCCGTGCACTCGTGATCAGCAGCTCGTGCTTGCGGCTTGCGCTGTCGGTGAGGCTGGCAGCTGCGCCTTTGGATTGGCGCCATAGCGGGCTTCCACAGTCCTGCTCTGCGGCGAGCCGCTCGCCCTGGGACTGCTCCACCATCAGCTGCCGCCAGCTGTTGCTGTCGCCGCTGGGTCTCCAGCCCCAGTCACGCCCGAAGGCATCCAGTGCCAGACGTTGCTGGCTGGTGCAGTCGCCGGTGATCACCGCTGTCGCTCCCAACAGGCTGGCGAGTTCCTGGGCCAGGGCTTCGCCTCCAGCCTGATGCCCCCCCAGCAGTGGCACCACCATCTGTGCCGACGCATCCAGGACCAGCACCGCTGGATCCTCTTGCTTGTCGCCGATCAAGGGAGCAATCAGACGGGTGACGGCGCCGATTGCACCAATCACCAGCACGGTCCCGTGCCAGTGCTGCTGTAACAGCTCCGCAGCTTTGCCTCGAATCAGATCGTTGGGAGCCGTCGTCAGCGTTGAGGCGGCCCCTGCGCTAAGGGCGATTTGATCCACCTGCCCGGCCTGCTGAAGGCGCTTCAGCAGGGGCAGGGCACTCGGCGACAGGCCGAGGGCAAAGCGATGGTTCGCCAGGGAGGAGGAAGTGGGGGCGTTCAGGGCAGCAGGCTCGTAACTCAGCGCTGGGTGCCGTCAGGATTCAACAGCTCCCGCGCTGATCCTCCCAGGCTGGTGGTGGGTGCCAGGCGCTCTTCCTTGGAGTCGGGCGTCAGGGGTGCTGGTGGGCGCGGCTTGCTGCTGATGCTGTTCTGGGGTGCAGCGATGACCGACTCCTGCTGCTGCTGTGGCTGCACGCTGGCTTGGTTGTTCCCTTCAGTGGTCTTGGCGTTTGCATCTGCGTCGGACTCTTTCGCTGTTGCTGCCTCCGCTTCCGTCGAAGCTTCTGCTGCCTGAGTCGGTGCTTGATCTTGGCTCTCGTCAGTTCCAACGCTCACGTCATCTGGTGCGGCGCCAGTCGGGGTGGTCTTGTGCGGTGCAGCTGGCATCGCTGGCATGGGATCCGCTTCCGTCTGTGCTTCTGGGTTGGGTTCCGGTTCGCCCAGAAGCCGCGCCAGTTCGTTCTCCGTCAGTCGCGACTGCAGCCAAACGGGCCGCTGCTTCGCCCGCGCTGGGATCGCCCGCAGTTGATTGTTGAAGCTTGGAGTGATGGGATCCCCCAAGCCGTCAAGCAGCTCCATTTGAACGCTGCCTGGGGTGGTGTTGCTGCCGCTCTGGCGAATCCAGACGGCCTCCTGACGGTCGACCAGGAAACTGTCTCCATTCACTGTGAGGCGTAGGCGCCATCGCCCATCGCCTTCGCGCAGATTCTGCAGCGGTGCATTCCAGACCAGCCAGTCGAGAAGCAGTGGGTCACCACTCCCCAGATCTGAAGGGCTGACCATCACGAGCCAGGGTTCGTCGCGCTCGGGTTGGGTGCCCTCAAGGGCCTGCAGTTGATGAAGGCGCCATTGCAGGCTGGCTCCAGGGCTTTTGACCGCTTCTCCCCAGGGGTAGGCGGCATAGGCACTGAGGCGATGGCTCCCGGGAGCTAACGCGGGAAGGGTGACCTTGATGGACGAGCCAGCCCCAGGTTTCGGGCTGGTTTCGCTGAAGCGCAGCGGGGGTTGGTCATCGATTTGAAGGGCGACATGGGGACCAATGCCCAGATCGGGGTCACTGGCGAGGGGCCAGTCCTCCACGTCGAGCTCCAGGGTCCACCCCTCTCCTTGAATCACGCTCCCATCGCTGGGGGTTTTCAGGGTCAGCCGGGGTTGATGGCTTGCCAGGCGATTGCGGAGCTGCTCCACGCCTCCGGGTGCAGCCAGTTCCTGCAAGCGACCGCTGGGCCCGGCGGCGGGAATGGGCTTCGCTCCACCTGAGCGGGGCTTCGTGCTGCTGCGGTTTTCCCAGGGCAGCCCAGGCAAGGCGAGCGCTGGTGGTGGCGTCATTCCTGCCACGGCGATCAGCAAGCTGATCAGGATGGCGACAGCGCGGCGTCGTGCCAGCGGGGCCATGGAGGCTGCAGCAGTTCAAAGGCATTCTGAACAATCCATCAACCCTTGATCGCTCCCGCGGGGTTTGTGTTATTGGAGCCTTGAAATTGGTTGGTTAAATGTTATTAATCGCCCAAAAGTGTCCAGCGGGTGTTGTTAGTCACTCTCGGGCAGACCCCCTGCCCCCACTGGGGCGCAGGGGGATTGAACCTTTGTAACTCCCTTGGCCTTTGGGTAGGTCTCCGCCTCTATGCTTCCGCCAGCGGTCCCCTCTTTGGGGCCCAATGCTCCAGTGAGAGTCAGGGGTTTCGGCTTCTGAAAACCACTGGCGCCCGGATGCGGTGATGCTCTGCAGAGCTGCGCCCGGGGCCCCGATGAACCTCCGGTTTGTCGGAGGGGTGGCCCTCCACCTCGATCCCGTCCCTCGAGGAACGACTCGATGACCATCAGCCCACCAGAGCGTGGGAGCACCGCGAAGAGCCAGGTCGAAAAGGTTGACAATCCTGCGACCTTTGAATTGTTCGGTAAGCCCGGACACTTCGACCGAGCCCTCGCGAAAGGTCCCAAAACCACCACCTGGGTTTGGAACCTCCACGCCAACGCTCACGATTTCGACAGCCACACGAGCGACCTTGAGGAGGTCTCTCGAAAGATCTTTAGTGCTCACTTCGGCCATCTGGCCGTGATCTTTATTTGGCTGAGCGGCGCTTTCTTCCATGGAGCCCGCTTCTCCAACTTCTCCGGTTGGCTCGCTGACCCCACCCACGTCAAGCCCAGCGCTCAGGTGGTGTGGCCTGTCTTCGGCCAGGAGATCCTCAACGGTGACATGGGTGCCGGCCATCAAGGCATTCAGATCACCTCCGGCCTCTTCCACGTTTGGCGTGCATGGGGCATCACCACTGAGACTCAGCTGATGGCTCTGGCTATCGGTGCTCTGGTGATGGCCGGCCTGATGCTGAACGCAGGCGTCTTTCACTACCACAAGGCAGCTCCGAAGCTGGAGTGGTTCCAGAACGTTGAGTCGATGCTCAACCACCACCTCGCCGGTCTTCTCGGCTTGGGGTCGTTGTCCTGGACCGGTCACCTGCTTCACGTGTCCCTGCCCACGACCAAGTTGATGGATGCCATCGACGCCGGCCAGCCGCTGGTGCTCAACGGCAAGACCATCGCTTCCGTGGCGGACATCCCGCTGCCCCACGAATTCTTTAACCAGGATCTGCTCGCGCAGCTCTACCCCGGATTCAGTGCCGGTATCGGTGCTTTCTTCCGTGGCGACTGGGCCGCCTACAGCGACTTCCTGACCTTCAAAGGTGGCATTAACCCTGTCACCGGCAGCATGTGGATGAGCGACATCGCTCATCACCACCTGGCCATCGCGGTGTTGTTCATCGTGGCCGGTCACATGTACCGCACCAACTGGGGCATCGGTCACTCCATCAAGGAGATCCTCGAAGGCCAGAAGGGCGATCCCCTCCTGTTCCCTGCCTCAAAGGGTCATGACGGTCTCTTCGAGTTCATGACCACCAGCTGGCACGCCCAGCTCGCCGTGAACCTTGCCCTGCTGGGTTCCCTGAGCATCATCGTTGCTCAGCACATGTACGCGATGCCTCCCTATCCGTACATGTCCATCGACTACCCGACTCAGATCGGTCTGTTCACCCATCACATGTGGATCGGTGGCTTCCTGATCGTCGGTGCAGCCGCCCATGGCGCCATCGCCATGATTCGCGACTACGACCCCGCTAAGCACGTCGATAACGTGCTCGATCGGGTGCTCAAGGCTCGCGATGCTCTGATCAGTCACCTCAACTGGGTGTCGATTTGGCTGGGCTTCCACAGCTTTGGCCTCTACATCCATAACGACACCATGCGTGCCCTGGGACGTCCCCAGGACATGTTCAGCGACTCCGCGATCCAGCTGAAGCCAGTCTTCGCGCAGTGGATCCAGGGTCTGCACGCCGCTGCAGCTGGCAGCACTGCTCCCAATGCCCTCGCTGGCGTGAGCGAAGTGTTCAACGGTTCCGTTGTGGCCGTTGGCGGCAAGGTCGCCGCTGCCCCGATTCCTCTGGGCACCGCTGACTTCATGGTGCACCACATCCACGCCTTCACGATTCACGTGACGGTGCTGATCCTGCTGAAGGGCGTCCTTTATGCCCGCAGCTCCCGCCTCGTACCCGACAAGGCCAACCTCGGCTTCCGCTTCCCTTGCGATGGCCCCGGTCGTGGCGGCACTTGCCAGGTTTCGGCTTGGGACCATGTGTTCCTGGGTCTGTTCTGGATGTACAACTCCCTGTCCATCGTGATCTTCCACTTCTCTTGGAAGATGCAGAGCGATGTGTGGGGCACGGTGAATGCTGATGGTTCCGTCCAGCACATCACCAATGGCAACTTTGCCAACAGCGCCATCACCATCAATGGCTGGCTGCGTGACTTCCTGTGGGCCCAGGCCGCACAGGTGATCAACAGCTACGGCTCCAACACCAGTGCCTACGGCCTGATGTTCCTTGGTGCTCACTTCGTCTGGGCCTTCAGCCTGATGTTCCTGTTCAGCGGCCGTGGCTACTGGCAAGAACTGATTGAGTCCATCGTCTGGGCTCACAACAAGCTGAAAGTGGCTCCGGCCATCCAGCCCCGCGCACTGTCCATCACCCAGGGCCGTGCTGTGGGTGTCGCTCACTACCTCCTGGGCGGCATCGCGACCACGTGGGCCTTCTTCCACGCCCACATCCTTGTGGTCGGCTGACCTCTCCTGACCTTTCCCTCTAATGGCAACGAAATTTCCTTCGTTCAGCCAGGGTCTGGCACAGGACCCGACAACCCGCCGCATCTGGTACGGGATCGCCACGGCTCACGACTTCGAGAGCCATGACGGAATGACGGAGGAGAAGCTTTACCAAAAGCTCTTCTCCACCCATTTCGGTCACCTCGCGATCATCGGCCTGTGGGTTTCGGGAAACCTGTTCCACATCGCCTGGCAGGGCAACTTCGAGCAGTGGGTCGCCGACCCTCTGCACGTGCGTCCGATCGCTCACGCAATCTGGGATCCCCACTTCGGTCAAGGCGCCATTGACGCCTTCACCCAAGCGGGTGCCTCGTCCCCGGTGAACATCGCCTATTCGGGCCTGTACCACTGGTTCTACACAATCGGCATGACGACGAATGCCGAGCTGTATCAGGGATCCATCTTCATGATGATCCTGTCGGCTTGGGCTCTCTTCGCCGGTTGGCTGCACCTGCAGCCGAAGTTCCGTCCCTCCCTGGCTTGGTTCAAGAACGCTGAATCACGCCTCAACCACCACCTGGCTGTTCTGTTCGGCTTCAGCTCCCTCGCTTGGACCGGTCACCTGGTTCACGTTGCGATCCCTGAGTCACGCGGTCAGCACGTTGGTTGGGACAACTTCCTCAACGTGATGCCTCACCCCGCCGGTCTGGGACCCTTCTTCACCGGCAACTGGGGTGTGTATGCCCAGAACCCTGACACCGCTGGTCAGATCTTCGGCACCGCTGAAGGTTCGGGCACCGCGATCCTGACCTTCCTGGGTGGCTTCCATCCTCAGACGGAAGCTCTCTGGCTCACCGACATCGCGCACCACCACCTGGCCATCGGCGTCCTCTTCGTGATCGCCGGCCACATGTACCGGACCAACTTTGGTATCGGTCACTCGATCCGCGAGATCCTCGAAGCCCACAACCCTCCCAAGGGCACCCCTGGTGACCTGGGCGCTGGCCACAAGGGTCTTTACGACACCGTCAACAACAGCCTGCACTTCC
>CAXQPR010000005.1:0-25409 GCA_964225855.1 Salipiger bermudensis
CGAGGGGATCGTTGGTCTGCCCGAGGCCATAGGAGGAGGCCTCGGATCCGGCGACGCGTTGATAAGCGTCGCCGGCATCGAAGGTGTTGTTGAGCTTGCCGTCGAGGTTGAATTCGAGCATGGGAGGAAAAGGTTGAGTTGATGAGATGGTCAGGGGTTACATCTCTGATGCACTCAGTGTTTCCGTTTTGAGGGTTGGTCTTGATGATCAGGATTTGGAGTGGTTGTGATCCTGCTCACAGGTTTTTCTTGCAATCTTTTGGTGATGAAGTCGTGCTTCTTTTGTTGTTTCTTGGCGCAGATTGTTCGTGGCTGTTGATAGGCATCAAAAAAGGTGGCCAAGGCCACCTTTTTTGATGTGGTGAGTGATGATCCGTACAAGCAAGGATTAAGTGCTCATCGGTGCCATCTCCTTGATCACTGTTGGCTGCCCTAGGCCACCAGCTGATTGCGCACTCCTGTGCTGAGTAGTTGTCTGAGCACGTGGATCACCTGGTCCTGTTGTTCTTCGCTCAGTTCCGGGAAGATCGGTAGGCTCAGCACCTCGCTGCAGAGTCGCTCGGTGATGGGAAGGCTGCCAGGAGCCATGGCGAGGTCGGCATAGGCCGGCTGCCGATGGATCGGGATTGGGTAATAGATGATTGTGCTCACTCCGTGCTCCTGAAGACTCTGCTTGAGCCAGTCGCGGCAACGGCTGCTGGGTAAGCCGAAGTTGCTGGGGCTATCTGTGCAGGATCCAGCGCAACTGGGCTGTCCCTCGGGGCAGAGCTTCACGCGCACCACGAACTGGTTCCATCCATGGCCAACTGCAGCAGCAGCAGCGGGGTCAGGCAATTGAATGCCGGGGAGTTCGTTGAGCGCTTCGAGATAGCGGCTGGCAATGGCACTGCGCTTCTCCACCCAGCTGGTGAGATGAGGCAGTTTCACATTGAGCACGGCCGCCTGCAGTGCATCGAGGCGGCTGTTGTATCCGAGCTCGGTGTGGAGATAGCGCCGCGGCATGCCGTGGACGGCCAGCTCACGCATCGCCTTGGCTAATCCTGGGTCGTGGCACGTGACGGCGCCACCATCACCAGCTCCGCCAAGGTTTTTGGTGGGGAAGAAGCTGAAGCAGCCCACATCCCCCCAGCTGCCCACGGGTTTGCCATTCCAGCTGGCTCCAGTGGCCTGCGCGCAGTCTTCCACCACCTTGAGGCCATGGCGCTGGGCAATTGCCATCAGCGCGTCCATGTCCACAGGCCGACCGAATAGATGCACCGGGATCAGCGCTTTGGTCGCCGGAGTGATCGCCGCCTCGATCAGAGTGAGATCGATCAGGTAGGTGACGGGATCCACCTCCACAAACACCGGTGTAGCCCCCACTGCGCTGACCGCTTCGGCTGTTGCAAAAAAGCTGAAGGAGGCCGTGATCACCTCATCGCCAGGTCCGATGCCCAGGGCGCGAAGAGCCAGGATCAGCGCATCGGTGCCGCTGTTGCAGCCCACGGCGTGGGGTGTACCAACACTGGCCGCAAAGGCAGTTTCAAATGTCTGAATTTCGTTGCCGCCGATGTACTGGCCGCTGCGGAGTACGCGCAACACAGCGTCATCAAGGTCCTGCCCCAGATCGGCAAGCTGCTGACTGAGACTGAAGGGAGGCACCTGCATGGAGGGAACCTTAAGCCGTCTCTCCGAACCACTGCGGTTCCTGGCCGGGATGCCATTTGATGTTGCAGCCAATCGATGGCTGCTGCTCCAGGTCTGGATCGCCCTCTCGCAGCACTGCTTCGAGGGCCGCGCGTAGGTCGTGGCCATCAACGGGCAGGCCATTCCCTGGTCGGCTCCCATCCAGCTGGCCGCGATAGCGCAGGGTTTGGCTCCCCTCTCCGTCAGGGGCGAAAAGATAGAACTCTGGGGTGCAGGCGGCGCGTAGGGCCTTGGCCAGGGTTTGCTGCTGGTCGAGCAGATAGGGGAAGCGCCAACCGTTGCGCTGGGCCTGGTCTGCCAGTGCCTCAGGACCATCTTGGGGATGGGTGATCCAGCTGTTGCTGGCCACGCCCAGCAGGGTCACTCGGTCGCTGTAATCGCGGTCGATCCGGCTCAGTTCGTCCTCAATGTGCTTTACGAACGGGCAGTGGCTGCAAAGCAGCATCAGCAGTAAAGGCCGATCCAGCAGCTGCTGGCTCCCAATGCAGTCGCGATCGCTGGTGCCCGATGCCACTGGGAGTGCGAACTCCGGCAGTGGACTGGCCAGCGGAAGCATGGTGGAGGGTGTCAAAACCATGAAACAGCCGCGTGATGCCCACAGCATGAGCAAGACCTTGCTGACGTGTGTTGTGCCTCTGCGCCTCTGCAAAGCAAGCCGATGGATGGGGCTTGGCCTCGGGCTTGTGCTGAGTGGTTGCCAAAACGCGCCAGGGCCGCAGCCCAGTTGGAAGGTGTTTGCTCTGCAGCGTCAGCAGCCCCACGATGGCCTGGCGGTGGTCAACCAGCCTGATGGCTTTGGTCTGCACATCTACCTCGAGACCGATACCAGCAACCCTCAGCAGTGCAAGCCCCGATGGTTGCCGGACCCTGCCCGCCTCTTTAACGGCAATGGCACCCACCCCTTTTCCTCCGGTGTGGCCACCCGTGAGGAGTTTTTTGCTGCTGTGGGGCGCGATGCGGTGCGTCAGGCCCTGGAGAAGGAGCTGAAAGCGTTGTGTGCAGAGCGGGCACCCAAGGCCCGGTGGCAGTGGACGGAACCGCCGAGAGAGGCGTCCCAGGTGAAGCCTGTCCAGCTTCCTGCCCTGGAAGAGCGGCATTTGCTCACCGATCCTGGGGAGGAGAAGGCCCGTCAGGAGGCGTTGCTGACAAATCCCTCCCAGACCACGGATTCCGCTTCGCGCCAGTAACGGCTGAATCGCCCGAGCCGGGGCGGGCGTGGGAGCGCCACAAAGGGTTCGGGATCGAGCAGTTCGAGGGGGAGCTGCCCGTTAATGGAATCGGCGATCCGCTCCAGACGGGGATCGACAGGGGTGCTGCTGACGATGCCATCGGCGTTGTGGCGGTTGGCGAACGCCACGACTTCGGCAGCCACATCGCCCTTGCGCAGGGTTACGGGCAGTGCCAGGGCGCTTTCGTAGAGAAAGCCGACGCGTTTGCGGCTGATGCTGGCTTCTTGAATCCAGGCACTGTCGAACACGAACAGGGCCGGGGCTTGAGGCCAGGCGATGAGGGCTGGGTTGCGGGGGCCAAGGGCCTCGTCATGCACCCAGAGAACGGGACGTTGGAAGGTCATGGTGGTGTCAGCGTTTTGGGCGGGCGGTGGCGGCTGAGGGGCGCGCAAAGGCAGCGCCGCTGCTGCGCTGGCGTTGGTTGCCTGCGTTGCTTCGCCCGCGTCCGCGCGTTTCGCCGGTGTCGCGGATGGCGGCTTGGGGTGCAAAGAGCTGGTTCTCGAGTTGTTCGTAGCTCCCTTCAAACGGACAACAGCCCGCGCTGGGGCAATCCGAGCAGAACTGGCCTCTGCTGTATCGCTCCAGGTTGTCGCGGTTGAAAAAATAGGGCTTGTGGCTGAAGCTGCTCGCCACCCATTGCCAACTCAGGTGGTTACTGGCTGGATCGCCATCGAGCAGATGCTCGAGGAACCAGTCGGCTCCGGCTTTCCAGTGCACCCGTCGCCAGTGCACCACGTAGGCCGCCATCCACATGCGGGCATGGTTGTGCAGCCAGCCATGGGTCACCAGCTCCCGCTGGAACGCATCCATGCATGCCAGGCCGGTGTTGCCGTCTCGAATGTCGGAGGGAAGGCTGCGGGCGTAAGAGGCGGGGTCATGGCCGGTGTTGAGTGCTTCCTGGTCGTCGTTGATGCCGTCGCCCAGATCACTCCACATCCGCTGCCAGAAATCCCGCCAGCCCAATTCATTGATCAATTTGGCGCCGTCATCGCGGCGCTGATGGCGTTGGTTCAGTTGAGCGAAGACGGCATCGCGCACTTCAGCCAGGGTGAGCACTCCATGGCGGATCCAGGGTGAGAGCCCCGTCACGGACCCATCCAGGTGATTGCGGCTGCGGCCGTAGCGCTTGGCGTCGACCCTCTTGAGTTGGTGTTCAGCTGCAGCACGGCCTCCTTGGAGTGGGCTGAGCTCGCCGTCGGTCTCCGGGAACTGGGTCTCGAGCAACTCGGCCAGGGCCTGGCGGCCGTCAAACTTGCGGGGCAGGTCCCCTGGTGCCGGATCCCAGGCCAGCGGTGGGGGAACGGGTTGCTCAGGCACCGAACGGAGGGGCTACGGAAGGGCCGCCACTCTGACGTTTGGCGCTGGAAAGTGCGAAACCGCGCAGCGTGGGGGAGAATCACCCGAATTGTTATCCCGCGGGAACGGCTCGATGCTTCTCGATCTCACCGGCAAGAAGATCCTCGTCACCGGCATTGCCAACAACCGTTCGATTGCCTGGGGCATCGCCCAACAACTCAAGGCAGCTGGCGCTGAGCTGGGCATCACCTATCTCCCCGATGACAAAGGCCGTTTCGAAGCCAAGGTGCGTGAGCTCACCGCTCCCCTGGAACCCAGCCTGTTTCTGCCCCTGAACGTGCAGGACGCCGCCCAGATGGAATCGGTGTTTGCTGAGATCAAGGAGAAGTGGGGTGTGCTCGACGGGCTGGTGCACTGTCTGGCCTTTGCCGGCAAGGAAGAGCTGATCGGCGATTACAGCGCCACCACCGCGGCAGGCTTTGCCCGCGCCCTCGAGATCAGTGCCTACTCCCTGGCTCCTCTCTGTGCTCACGCCAAGCCCCTGTTTAGCGAGAAGGCCGGTGTGGTGACCCTCACCTATCTCGGTGCTGAGCGCGCTATCCCCAACTACAACGTGATGGGTGTGGCGAAGGCGGCTCTGGAAGCTTCCGTGCGTTACTTGGCTGCTGAACTGGGCCCCGAAAAGCAGGTGCGCGTCAACGCCATCAGCGCCGGCCCGATCCGCACCCTCGCCAGCTCTGCGATCGGCGGCATCCTCGACATGATCCACAACGTGGAGGAAAAGGCCCCTCTGCGTCGCACCGTCACCCAAACCGAGGTGGGCGGTACTGCTGCATTCCTGCTCAGTGACCTGGCCAGCGGTATTTCGGGTCAGACCATCTACGTCGATTCCGGCTACTGCATCAACGGCATGTGATCTCTGGCGGGATTCCCCGCTGGTGTCAGGGCGTCCGTTCGGCATGATCAGTCTGTTGTGACTGAGTCAGCGCCTCAGGCGCCCGTAAGCCATGCGCACAGGTGAGATCCATCGCGTCACCGGCGAAACCGATGTGCGGGTCAGGCTGGATCTCGATGGCACGGGCCAATGCCACGCCGTGACCGGAGTGCCGTTTCTCGACCACATGCTGCATCAGATCAGCAGCCACGGTCTGATCGATCTGCACATTGATGCCACCGGTGATACCCACATTGATGACCACCACACCAATGAGGATGTGGGAATCGCCGTGGGACAGGCTCTGTCCCAAGCCCTTGGTGACCGGCGCGGCATTCATCGCTTCGGTCATTTTGTGGCGCCTTTGGATGAAGCTCTGGTCCAGGTGGCCCTGGATTGTTCCGGCCGCCCTCACCTGAGCTTTGGCCTGCAGATTCCAAGCCAGAAAATCGGCACTTACGACACCGAATTGGTGAAGGAGTTTTTTGTGGCGGTGGCCAATAACTCCGGCCTCACCCTTCACATTCGTCAGCTCGATGGGGTGAATTCCCATCACATCGTGGAGGCCTGCTTCAAGGCATTCGCCCGTGCGCTGCGCATGGCCACGGAAATCGACCCCCGCCGTGCTGGAACGGTGCCCAGCAGCAAGGGGGTGTTGGAGCAGGCCGGCAGCTGAGCCCACTCAGTCGCTCACGCTGGACGCGCTTCACACTCCGTTACGAGAGGATGGTGGGGTTGTTGCCCGCTCCCCTGTGACCGTTGCACCCGCGCCAACCCGCTTTAACCGAGCTGATTGGGCCAGCGCCTTCCGCAATGTGGAGGAGGAGCTCAGCCTGGCGCCGGTGCGGGTGGCCAGTGGCAGTGTGCCTGCTGAGCTCGAGGGTTGCCTGTATCGCAATGGCCCCGGGCGTCTGGAGCGTGGTGGGCAGTCGGTGCATCACCCGTTTGACGGCGACGGCATGATCACTGCTGTGCAGTTCGTCGCAGGCGAGGCGCGCTGCAGCAACCGCTTCGTGCGCACCGAAGGCTGGGAGGCGGAGGAGCAAGCAGGTCGTTTCCTGTATCGCGGTGTGTTCGGCACTCAGAAGCCGGGCGGTGCTCTGGCCAACGCCTTCGACCTGCGTCTCAAGAACATCGCCAACACCCATGTTGTGCGACTTGGGGATCAGTTGCTGGCGCTGTGGGAGGCCGCCGAACCGCATGCGCTCGATCCCGCCAGCCTGGAAACGCGTGGCCTGTCCCGGCTGGATGGGGTGCTGAGCAAAGGCGAAGCCTTCAGTGCCCACCCGCGTTTTGATCCAGGCCATCACGGCAGCCCGCGCATGGTCACCTTTGGGGTCAAGGCCGGTCCCCGCAGCACCATTCGCCTGATGGAGTTCGCCACTGAAGATGACGCTGCCGCCGGGATCCGTGCGGGCGATCTGCTTTGCGATCGTCGCGACAGCTTCAACGGCTTCGCTTTCCTCCACGATTTCGCCATCACCCCGAATTGGGCGGTGTTTCTGCAGAACGCTGTCGCTTTCAACCCCTTGCCTTTTGTGATGGGCCAGAAGGGCGCGGCTCAGTGCCTGGCCTCGAAGCCTGGCGGGCAGGCCATGTTCTGGCTGGTGCCTCGCGATTCCGGTTCTCACGCCGGTGAACAACCTCGCCTGGTGCCAGCCCCTGAGGGCTTCGTGTTCCACCACGTGAATGCCTGGGAAGAGAACGGGGCCCTGGTGATCGACAGCATTCACTACAGCGATTTCCCTTCCATTGGCCCTGATGTGGATTTCCGCGCTGTGGATTTCGACAGCATTCCGGAGGGGTTACTCAAGCGCTGCCGCATCGATCTCGCCAGTGGTCAATGCAGCACAGAACTGCTCGGTGAACGCTGTTGCGAATTCGCCATGGTCAATCCTGCGCAGCAAGGCCTGAAGGCCCGCTACGCCTGGATGGCCGTTGCTGAGCGGGAGCAGGGCAATGATCCACTGCAAGCGATCCAGAAGCGTGATGCTCAGACCGGCGCCACCCAGGTGTGGAGCGCGGCCCCGCGCGGTTTTGTGAGCGAGCCGATCGTGGTGGCGCGTCCCGGCGGCACGGCGGAAGACGACGGCTGGGTGCTGGTGCCGGTGTGGAACGGTGCCCGAGAAGCCACGGATCTGGTGATCCTGCGTGCTGATGATCTCAGCGAGCAGGCGGTGTTGGAGCTGCCGCTGGCGATTCCCCATGGCCTGCATGGCAGTTGGGTGGCTGGTCCGGTCATGGTTTGACGCAGGCTGGTCACGGTTGAGGAATGTTTTGCCCTTCGGCCTCGTCAGCATGGAGGCCTGAAGCAAGACCGATGTGATGACCACCAACCGTGAAGCTGCCAAGCCTCGGCTGCGCTCCCGTGCCTTCGTTGCTGGCGCATTGATGGCACCCGTGGCTGTCGCCACCAGCCTGTTGCCTTCAGCTCCTGCTTGGGCTGCAGAACGGGTCTGCCAAGGCACGTTGTTGCAGATTCAGGTGCAGGAACGGGGGACGACCAGAAGCGACCGTTTCCGTTTCAGTCTGGGCCTTGAAGCGGAGGCCCGTACGAAGGCCGCGGCGATGGATCTGCTCAATGAGCGTCTCGATCAGACCCGTCGTGATGTCAAGGCCCTGGCGATGGGGCAGCTCACCATCCCTGCGCCCCGCAGCTACTCGATTGGTGGAGGCAGTGCCGGTCCTCGTATGGAGCGGGCGAGCACCAGTCTCAGTGGTGAGGTCAGCCGTGCCAACTACGACGCACTGATCCAGCTGGCCGGCCGCCTCCCCGGCGTGCGCTTGCACAGCATGACCTCGCTGGCTTCCAGCACCGGTTCAGCGTCCTTGGCGGATCAGTTGCTGGAGCAGGCGCTGGAGACGGGCCGCCGTCGGGCGAAGGCCACGGCGCGTGCCCTGGGGTTGCGCCGTGTGGATCTGTTGCGCATCGATCAACGCAGTGGGGGTTACCAGCCGATCGCCATGGCCGCAAAGATGGGGGCCCGCAGTTTCAAGCCTGGTGAGGCGCCGAAGCCAAGCCAGTCGGTGCGCCTCAACCTGGACTACTGCTTGAACTGATCAGCGTGACCTGATCAGGTTGTGGATTGCCCGCGTTGCCATTCTTTCCATGCCAGGCGTGGTGCGGCCCACAGCGTCACCAGCACCAGTGGGGTCACAGGCACTGCGGCAATCACGATGAACGCTTGCAGCGCATCAATCGAGGTGCTGTCGCCCAGGCTGGTGCCGATGCGCAGCAGCACCAGAGTGAGACTGCCGATCATCAAGGCCCAGAACAGCCTGAGCCAGGGGGAGGGTTCACTTTTCCCGCTCACCACCATTGCGGCGGCGTAGCTCATGGAATCAGCGCTGGTGGCCATAAACAGCACCACCAGCAGGAGGCCTGCCGGGATCAACAACCAGGCCAGGGGCAGTTGGCTGAGAATCGCGAGTAGAGCGGCTGCCGCACCGCTATTCCCTAGGGGCTCGCTAATGGAACCAGCATCGGCGAGCTCAAGTGCCATTCCGGCGCCACCCAGCAGGGTGAACCAGAGATTGGTGACCAATGGGCACAGAATCGCCACGGCAAGGACCAATTCCCGCAGGCTCCGGCCGCGACTGACGCCGGCGGTGAAGAGTCCCATCAAAGGGGCGTAGCCCAGAAACCAACCCCAGTAAAAGATCGTCCACCCATTGAGCCATTGCGCCTGTTCATCGCCGTGGGTGGCCAGTGCCATCTGCGGCAGGTTGCCCAGGTAAAAGAGCATTCCGCTCAGGAAGTGCTGGATCAGCCACAGACCAGGTCCGACCAGCAAAATCGCTGCGGCCAGCCCGAGGGTCAGCCACACATTCAGTTCTGAAAGCCATTTAATCCCGCGCTGAATTCCGCTCACCGTTGAGGTGGCAAACACCGCTGTCAGCAACACGACCACCAGGGACTGAAGGCCTGCGCTGTCCTGCAGCCAGGGCAACTGCCCCGCCGCGTTGCTCAATTGCAAGGAGAGAAAACCCAGAGGACCCACGGTTCCAGCGATGGCCGCGACCACCGACAGACCATCCGCGAGGTCACCCAGTGGACCATCTACCCATCCACGGGGGAGTACACCGACCAGCAGGGTGCGCGGTCGCAGTGGTTCTCCCCGCCGCTCCAGGATCGAGAAGCTGATGGTCACTGTGGTGGCCACCAAGGCCCAGGCCAGAAAACCCCAGTGCAGAAAACTCACCGCCAGGGCTGGGTCGACAGCTTCTGGGGTGCTGCCTTGAACACCAGGGAAATAGGGAGCTGGGTTTTGGAAGTGATAAAGGGGTTCTGCTGCTGACCAGAACACGCCGCCGCCCGCCAGCAAAGTGCAGATCAAAACGGCGCACCAGTCGAAAAATTTCAGGCTGGGTTGGGCCTCTTTGCCTCCCAGCCTCAAGCTGCCGAGCGGGCTGATGGCAAGGCCGATGGCAATCACGAACAGCAGAGCCACCATCCATTGCCAAAGACTGCCCAGGTGCTGGCTGATGATCGTTTTACCGGTGCTGGTGAAGACTTGAGCCAGCTTCAAATCCACCGCAGCCAGCAGCAGAAAGACCAGGAGTGGAACGGCTCCCACCCACAACGGTGGTTGTTTGAGCCAGTGGGGCCCGTCGTTGCGCGTCGGGGATGGGGCGGTGACTTTGGGCACAAGCCAGAGGGCAGAGAACTAGGAGGGGCAGACGGCAGAACGCTTGTGGCTCCAGCAGCTCAGGTCGACGCCGGGCTGCTCACCACAGGCCAGACGGGCCAGAGAGTCCCCGATCAGCGGTGCAAATTTGAAGGATTGCCCTGAGCCGCCACAAAACAGGCTCAACTGCGGTGTGATTCGGTCGAGCACGAAGTTCACATCGCTGGTCATCGAGTAGGGACTGATGACTGTCTCGACCCGTTCTTGAACGCCTTCGAGTTCGTTGAAGAGGAACGTATCGAGCAGTTCCACCAAACGAGCCGGTGGTTCGCTGACCATGGCGTTGGGCTCAGCAACCCGCAGGTCCTTGGGAGCCCAGTCGATCCCACATTTGATGCGGGGGCGACCGTCGCTGGTGGTGCTCAAGACGGGGAAGCCGTAGTAGAGGCCGCCGTTATCGCCTCGTTCCTGCTGGAAGCAGAACCACTGGGGGTAGCGATCCGCCAGGGCTGGGTCGACCGTGTAGTGGGCCCAGAGCATCGGCCACACCTCCAGTTTTGGCGCGAGGCCGAGGGGCGCAAGTAGCAGTTGACTCCAGATCCCGCAGGCCACCACCAGCTGATCCGCGGTGATGTGGTGTCCGTTCTCGAGGGTGACGCCCCCACCATCCGCATCCAATTGTTGAACGCTGGTGTGCTCGATCAGCTGGTGCCCTGCGTTGCGGGCAGAACGGATCCAGTGGGCCACCACTTTGTCGCTGCGCACCGCTCCAGCGGTGGGTTCGAACAAACCGGTGAAGTCAGCCTTGGGTTTGAGGGGGAACCGGGCTGCGATCTGCTCGGCATTCAGCGCTTCGTAGGGAATGCCTTGGTCGTCCATCACGCGCCGGGCGCCTGGAATCGACCCCTCGATCGTTTCTTCATCCCAGCTTTCGCCGTAGAAGAGCAACCCATGGGTCTCGCGCAGCTGTTCCCCGGCCTGGTTTTCTTCCTCCCGCCAAAGGCGATTCGCTTCTTGGGCAAGACGGCACAACACGGGATCGGAATACATCTCCCGGAACATCCGGGTTTCGCCGTAGCTGCTGGCGCCGGCATGGGCCAGGGTGTGTGCTTCCAGCAACACCACGTCGGAGACGCCGCGTTTCGCCAGTGCCGCTGCGCAGCTGAGGCCTGCCATGCCTCCGCCCACGATCACGACGTGGGCATGGGTGGGGAGAGATCCAGTCATGACGCCTCGTTGAAGCTCAGGCCAATGGGGTCTGTGTCGCTATCGGCGGCCACACTGTCGAGGGCTTCGCCCACGGAAACGCCTTCATGGCGTTGCGTGAGGTAATCGTTCGCTCTGCTGCGCACTTCCTTGCGCACGAAGGCGTAGACGTCATTGGCTTGCGCGTTGCGCCAGGCCTCAGGTGAGAAGCGTTCAATCGAATCGGCAATCACCGCTCCCGCGTTGACCAGCGGGTCGGGGAGTACGGGAATGTTCCGGGCCCGCAGCGTTTGAGCCAACTGTGGGTCTTGAAAGGGGGCGTTCGCGGCTGGCACCACGGCTTTGGTCCGCAGGGCCTCCGTCATCGAGGCATCCAGCAATCCAGAGATCGAACAGGGCAGAAGTAAGTCCACATTCACTTCCCACCATGGGCAGCTCTTCGGCAGTGGTGTTGCCCCCTTGAAGCCGGCCCGCTCACGGCTGAGGTCAACGGTGAACACGGTCCAACCGTGCTCCGCCAACGTGCGTGCCACGGTGCCTCCCACGGCGCCACAGCCGTGCACCAGAGCTCGGCCAGGCTCTGCCTCAGTCAGGTCATTTCCCAGCACAGCTTCCACAGCACCCAGGGTGCCGTGGGCTGTTGCTGCACTGGCATCGACCGGACTGCCCACAGCAGCCAGCACATGGGGGGTAAGCGCTGTGAGGCGCTCCATGTCTTCGAGGCTGGTGTTCAGATCACAGCCGGTGATCATGGCCCCGTCGAGGGACTCCAATAGTTCGGCGGTGACGCTGATCAGCTCGTCTTTGACGGCTTCCGGGTCTGCCGCGCGGGCCACGATTTTGCCGCCGGCAAATCCGGTGCCGTAGAGGTCATGTTTGTGGGTCATCAACCCAGCCAGGCGCTGGCCATCCGCAATGCAGGCTGCATCGTTCGGGTAATTGAGCAACCGCAGACCGCCGTTGGCAGGGCGTTTGGCGTCGGTGTCTTCTCCGACGACAAACACCGACAAGTGCTCGGAGACGTGTTCAGCCAGCACCGACACCGCCGGCGTGGAAGCGTGTGTTGTTGTCATCAGGCGACCCGTTCCATCATCTGGTGGTGCTCGACGTAATCGAGACTCCACTCACTGGGTGCATCAGCGATGCGTTGTTCGAGCCGTTGATAGACCGTGTCAGCAGCTTGGTCACCGGCGGCACTGGCGAAGCTGTGGCGGCTCCAGCTGCGGATGGTGGCCATCAAGCCAGCCGCGAACGTGGTTGTATCGCCATCGTCGTTCCAGCGGCGGCGATAGGGACACTTCACGTAGACCGTGCGTTCATCGACCAGGCGTAGGCCGTTGCGATAGGCCGGCGAATCGCTGTCCTTCAGCGGCGCCATGAACTCCGACGGCGACTTGTAGAAGTTGTTCACCGTGCCGTTCCGGTACTGCTCTTCGCTGATCAGTCCTTCATCGGCCATGCCGCGCCAGATCTGGTGCAGCTGGTCGTGCACGTTGCGGGTTTCACCGCCGTTGTGACCGAGGTAAAGGCCTTGTTCGTCCCGAGACAGATTCACGGTCAGCAGTCGTCCGCCAACCTGCAGCTCGCGGCTGCGTAGCTCAAGGATGTGATTCCAGTCCTTCATGGCCTGCGCGGTGAAGCGTTCCAGCGCTTCAGCGTCGTTGGAGGCCAACACGTGGGTGTGGGTGTTGAGCGGACCGGGTGAAGCACTCAGCCAGTGCATGGCTGTGGCGGAAAAGCCGAAACTGACCGTGCCTGGAGCGACCGATGGCTCGTAAAAGCTGCGAGCACTCACCAGCACCGTTGGCTTGGGTGCTCTGGGAATCTGCAGTGCCAGGTTCTCCGCCAGGGCCACGTTGTCGTTGCTTGGCAGGTCATTGCCGATCAACGTGAGGTGAGCATTGGGCTGGTTGGCATGCAGGCGATCCAGCACCTGATGCCAGAGCCCCACGGCAGTGCCGCCATCGGCGGCGCCGTAGTCAATCAGCACGTGGCTGCTTTGGGCAGCCAGGTTGTCTACACAAGTCAAGGCCCAGTCGGAGGCAGCTTCAATGCAGAGAAGAGCGCCTTCCGTCTGTGCGCTGTAACCCGTGGTCATGGCGATGGCCATAGACCTCGTCAGCGTCTGGGGTCACCGTACAGGTCATGTTCCGTCTTGGCAGGTCATTGCCATCACAGGGGGTGCGTCAGTTGTCTGAGAGCAACTGGCGCAGCTTCGGTTCCAGCAATGTGAAGGCCCGGCCCCGGTGGCCATGGGATTTTTTGCTCTCCCGGTTCATCTCGGCAAAGGTTTGCCCTGTGCCCAGCACTTCGAAAATCGGGTCATAGCCGAAACCCTCAGCTCCCCGTGGCACCGTGGTGATCAGGCCATCGCAGCGTCCTTCCACTTCCACCAGCACGGAGCCATCAGGAGCGGCGATGCAGAGAGCAGCGCTGAAGTAAGCACTGCGGTTATCGGTGGTTCCCAGTTCCTGCAGCAGACGGGCGATCCGGGCGGGATCGCTTTCGGCGTAGCGGGCGGAATACACACCGGGCGCCCCATCCAGAGCCTCCACACTCAGGCCGGAATCGTCGGCCAGGGCCCAGTGACCCGTGGCCGCAGCCACGGCCCGTGCCTTGATGCGCGCGTTCTCCGCGAACGTCAGGCCAGTCTCCTCAACCTCCATGCCTTCGGGCTGGGGTTGCACTGTGAGAGGCAGATGCTCGAGCAGACCTGCAAATTCGCGAATCTTGCCGGCGTTGCCGCTGGCGATCACCAGAGTGCGTGCGCTCATTGGGGGGACACGGTCAGGGGTATGTGGTGGCTGTTCAGATCGACGTGGCTAGGGCCTGGGCCCAGCGCAGCACTTCGGTGACCCGCTCGGCGCTGGGTGCTTCGCAGTAGAGGCGCAGCAAGGGCTCGGTTCCCGAGAAACGCAGCATCAGCCAATGGCTTGGGCCGAGCCGCAGCTTGACGCCATCGGTTGTGATCACCTCTTGAACCACGCTCCCAGCGACCTCTTCGGGGGGTTGTTGGGCCAGCCGTTGTTCCAGTCGATGGCGCGTGGCCATGTCGGGCAAGCGCAGGTCAACTCGGTCGTAGTGGCTGTCCCCCCCGCAACGCTGCTGCAGGGCACTGACTCTGGCGCCCAGGGGTTGGCCGCCTTCGACCAGGGCTTCCAGCACCAAGAGGGCCGCAAACAGGGCATCCCGCTCTGGCAGGTGCATGCCAAAACCGACGCCGCCAGACTCCTCCCCGCCAATCAGCACCTCTCCTGCCAGCATTTCGGAGGCGATGTATTTGAAGCCCACCGGCAGCTCGAGCACGTCGCGGCCCAGGTCTTCGGCCACCAGACGCATCAGGTCGGAGCCACTCACGGTTTTGACGACTGATCCCGGTAGTTGGCGGGCCCTGGCCAGATGGTCGATCAGCAGGGGCATCAGCTGCTGTGTGCTGCAGAAGGTGCCGCTTTCATCCACAGCAGCGATGCGGTCACCGTCGCCGTCAAAGACCAGCCCGACCGCTTGCTTGCCGGAGGATCCGGCCGCTTTCACTGCGGCGATCAGCTCTTGGAGGTAGGGCGCCAGGGGCTCCGGTGGATTGCCGCCGAAAAGCGGATCACGATCACTGCGGATCTCTCGCACCGGGCCGGAGATTCCGCCCAAAAGCTCAGCCATGCAGCCGGCAGCGGAGCCATGCATCGGATCCACAATCACTTGCAGTCCCATGGCCTCGAGTCCGCGGCGTAGACCGTCGAGGTCGAGCTTGGACCGGAGTCCGTTGAGGTGCTCCAGGCGGGCGTCAAAGCGCTCCGTTTCCCCTTCGATCGGTGGGGTCACGCCTGCTGCCGCAAGGCGCTGCTCCACGGCGGCGGTGAAGTCTCCTTCCACCGACCCACCGAATGGTCCCTTGATCTTCAGACCCAGCCATTCCGGTGGGTTATGGCTGGCGGTGATCACCAGGGCGCCGAGTGCTTGCCGTTCCACGACCGCCCAGCTGCAGGCTGGTGTGGGCACGGGCGTGCTGGCGAGCAGAGGCTGGAGACCACAGCCGCGCACGGCAGCGGCAATCGCCTCCGCTAGCTCTGGGGCGAGGAAGCGGCGGTCGTAACCGATCACCACGGTGTTGCTGGTGTTGCCGGCTGGGGCTCGATGGGCCAGCTCCTGTGCGGAAGCGGCGGCGACGGTGAGCAGCCGCTCCACCGTGATGTCGACGCCGAGGATGCCCCGCCAGCCATCGGTGCCGAACTTGATGGCGGTGGCAGCCAGAGGCAGGGGAGCTGAAGCCATGGACTGCAGGCGGAAGGCCGGATGTCAGTTCAGGATCTAGCAGCCGGCCGGCGTACCGTCGGACAATGGGTGACACCCCTTCTGCTGACAAGCCGCTCACGGACCGTCTGCTGCGCAGTTGGGTGCGTTGTCGACGTCGTGCCTGGCTGGATGTGCACGGTGATCCTGATGCGCGGATTTACACCGCCCATCGCACCCTGCAGCTTGACGATCAGCAGCGCAGCTTTGTGGCCCTGCTGCCCCAGAAACCTGCTGCTGGCTTGGCGGGTCTTGCCGATGGGGCGCACGGTGTTGTCGGTGTGCGCCTGCATGGCGAAGGGCCTGAGGGCTTGCGTCTCGAAGCGCATCCAGCCTTGTTGCAGCGGGTCCATGGGCAGAGCCGATGGGGCGCTTTCGCCTATCGCCCGGTGTTGGCCCGGCAGGGCCGGCGTCTCACCCGTGAACACCGTTTACCCCTGGCTCTGGCAGGACGGCTTTTGGCCGATCTCCAGCAAGCTCCCGTTCCAGAGGCGCTGGCCGTGGCTGGTGCGGGGCGTCGTTTGGAGAAGGAACGGCTGCCCCTGAATGCGGCACTGGACAAACAGTTGGACGACGCCCTGCGCAAGCTGGCGAGCGATCTGCGCCGCTCCCAGCCCCCCGCCCTGGCGGCTGATCGCCGGAAGTGCACGCTCTGCAGTTGGCGGGGGTTGTGCAACACCGAGGCGGCGGCGGCTGGTCATCTCAGTGAGGTCAGTGGCATTGGGGCGAAGCGCCGCGAAATGCTTCAGGACCTGGGCATCCAGGGCCTCAAGGACCTTGCGGCTGCTGATCCCACTCGTCTGGCGGATCAGCTCGAACGCTTCGGAGAACAGCACGGCGCGATGGCTGCCCCCCTGGTGGCCCAGGCTCGGGCCCAGAGGGATGGACTCGTGGAGCGACTGGATCCGGCTCCAGCCTTGCCAGAACTTGAGTCGGCCAAGGGGGTGTTGCTCTACGACATCGAATCGGATCCTGATGCCCGCGATGACTTCCTGCATGGCTTTGTGATCCTGCCCCGTGCTGCCGATGGCCGTTGGCAGTTGAGTCAGGCCCGCTATCACCCTCTGCTTGTGCTGCAGGAGCACGGCGAGTCCTCGTGCTGGCAGCGTCTAAGGCGATTTCTCCGCCACTACCCCGACTGGCCGATCCTCCACTACGGCGAGACCGAGTCGCTGGCCTTGAAACGTATGGCCCAGCGACAGGGGGCCAGTGATCGCGAACGGGCTGCCTTGCAACAACGGCTGGTGGATGTCCATGCCCGTGTTCGCCGCCATTGGCGCCTCCCGCTGAACAGCTACGGCCTCAAAGCGGTGGCGGCCTGGCTTGGGTTTCAGTGGCGCCAGCGCAGCGTTGATGGGGCGCGGGCCTTGCTGTGGTGGCGGCAGTGGCGGGGTTCCGGCCCTCTTGATCGGGGGCATCCCCAAACCCTGCGCTGGATCTTCACTTACAACGAGGACGATGGCCTGGCGACCTGGGCTGTGGCGGCCTGGTTGTTGGAGCAAGACACAACAAAGGCGGCGTTGAAGCCCCCTCAGCCCTGAAGCAACGTCGATCGCCGATCGCCTGGGTGGGCGGATGGATGGGTTAGCTGCAGTCGCGGTAGGCGGGTGGCTGATGCACGTTGACCTCCGTCTCTTCTGGCCCCCAGGTCAGGGTTGGATGGTCGAGGGCGCTACGGCGAACCAAAGCCAGCCCTTGCAGGCGTTGCCCTGTCTTGAGAACTGATGTGATCACGCCAGCGCGCTCGCCTGCGAGATGGAGGGTGTCTCCGGCTTGAGGGAGACGGGTGTTGCCGTCTTGTTGCGGCAGGGTCCAGCCGCGCAGCTTCTGCTTCACCCCATCGCGGGAGACGAGCTTGGCCACTGTCTCTTGGCCCAGGTAACAGCCTTTTTCGAGGCTGACCCAGTCGGCTAGGCCCAATTCCAGAGGATTGGTCTCGCCATTCAGTTCCTGGCTGCTCAGGGGGAGTCCTTGGCTGATGCGCCATTGCTCCAGTTGCTCTGGATCGGCGACAGGCAGCGCAGCCCATGCGTCGGGCAGAGGGTTACTCGGTGGCCACAACACGTCGTCCTGCCATTGCAACGGCTCCAGTGCGGTCCGTAGGCGCTGCACGCGTCGTTGGGGCTCTGCGGCTTTGACTTTCACGCGGTCAGCCGGAAAGATCACCCGGTCAAAGCCCTCTAGGACGGCGTCCGCATCGCCGCAGAGCACCAACACATCCGCCCCTTCGCCATCAAGGCGTACTTCGAGGAGTGCTCGAACGCGGCCTGTCGCGGTGAGCCAGCAGGTGTGAATCAGGCTCTGTTCGGTGGCCTTCTCGATCGCGGCGCTGGTTTGTCCATGCAGAAATTGGCGCGTACCTCCACCGGTCAGCCGCAGGAGCGGAAAACTGGCGTCCCAGAGCAGTCCATCAACCGCTGCGGTCATGCCGAAAGCTCCTTGGCGCGTGCCGCCACTTCGCTGAGCCTGAACAAACTCACCAACTCCAGGCCGGCGGCGTTCATGGCTTCATGGCCGCCTTCCTCCCGGTCCACGATCGTCACAACGCGCTCGACGCGGTAGCCGGCCTCTTTGAGCTGATTCACGGCCTTGATCGATGACCCGCCGGTGGTGACCACGTCTTCCAGCACCGTGACGCGAGAACCAGCCGGGGGCAGAGGTCCTTCAAGCCAAGCTCCGGTGCCATGGCCCTTGGCCTGTTTACGCACAATCAGGGCATCCAGATCCCGCCCGGCCTGGGCCGCTGCCATGGCGACACCACTCACCAAGGGATCCGCCCCAAGGGTGAGTCCGCCGACGGCGACGGAGTCGGCTTCCACCAACGCCAACATCGCTGGGCTGAGCAGGGCCAAACCACTGCCGCTCAGGGCCACCGGTTTGCAGTTCACATAGTGATCACTGCTGCGTCCTGAAGCGAGGGTGAAGGTGCCATGGCGGTAGCACTCAGTGGCCAGGCGGTTCAACAGGGTGTCGCGACTCATGGTGAGGACTGGTCTCGCGCGGATCTTCTGCCTAGTTTGCGCTCAGCTGGGTCCCGGGCTGTGTCGCGCCGTCGTCACTCCTCTGTGGTGCTGTCGCTTTTGGCGAGTGCCGGCCTGCCGCTTCAGGCAATCGCCCGCCCGGTGGTTTGCACCACCAGCCTGGAGGCGCCTGCTTCCTCGACCGCTACAGGGCCTGTGGAGGTCACCCGCTGCGGCCCGGTGGAGCGCACCGACACCCTGGTGGAGAAGCGCTTCTACACCTGGACCGCGCCCTATGCCCGTGGTGTGGATGTGATCCATCAGGTCACCGATCTGCTGGGCATCGCCATGGCCGGACCCGAGGGGAATCGATTGATGGGTCTGGGTTTCCCCGACCAGACGATCATCTGGGATGGTTCTGCGGTGGAGAACACCACCAACGCGTTGTTGGAAGAGCAAAGCGCTCCCATCCCCTGGCGCACGGTGGATATCCCTAGTGGTTTTGACAGCAGCCTGGCCAGTGATGGATCGGCGGTTGTCGCTCCCGTGTTGGTGGAGACGGAGGTTGAGCAGGTCGAGACCTTCGGTACACCGGTGCGCGGCCTGTGGTAAACCCTCTTGCGAAGGGGGTCTAGCAATCTGGTGAATGCAGCGAACTCATAATTCGCCTAAGGCGAGTTCGATCCTCGCGACCCCCATTCACCCTCTCTGATGCGCATCCTGCTGCTGCTTGTGTTGCTGGTGTTGCCGGCATTCTTCGCAGCGGTGGAGGTCGCCTTACTGCGCCTTCGCACCAGCCGTGTGCGTGTGCTGGATGAGCAGGGTGTGCCAGGCGCTGACGCCGTGCATCGTCTGCAGCGACGGATGCGCCGGGCTCTGTTGATGACGCAGTTGGGCACCGTCCTGTCGCTTTTGGCGTTGGGCTGGGCTGGCAGTGGCGTGGCCCGGGACTGGCTGCAGACCCATGCTTCAGCAGACGGCCTTTGGTGGGATCTCGCCTGGTTCCTGTTGCTCGTGTTACTCACCACCTTGGTGGCGGGGGTGCTCCCCAGGGCCTGGGTGTTGAGTTCCCCGGAACGGGCGGCGCTCACCCTGGCTCCCGTGCTGGAAGCAGTGATGCGGGTGCTGCGCCCTCTCCTGTCGGTGTTGGGTGGTGTGGCATCGCTTCTGCTTCAGCTGCTGGGGCTGCCGGCCCGCTGGGATTCGCTCGGTTCGCCACTCACCGCTGGGGAGCTGGAGACCCTGATTGAGAGTGGTGGCGTCACCGGTCTGCGTCCGGATGAACGCAACATCCTCGAAGGAGTGTTTGCTCTCCGGGACACCCAGGTGCGCGAAGTGATGGTCCCGCGTTCCGGCATGGTCACCCTGCCGGTGGATGTGCGCTTCGCCGAACTGATGGAGGCGGTGCACAGCACCCGCCATGCCCGTTTTCCGGTGATCGGTCAGTCTTTGGATGATGTGCGGGGGGTCCTCGATCTGCGCTTGCTGGCGGAACCGATCGCCCGCGGGTTGCTGGAGGAGAGCTCTCCCTTGGAGCCCTATCTGATCCCGGCAGAACGGGTGCTGGAGACCAGCACCTTGGCCGAGCTGCTGGCACTGATCCGCAACGGTCATCCCTTATTGCTGGTGGTGGATGAGCACGGTGGGACCGAGGGTCTGGTCACCGCGGCTGACCTCACTGGCGAGATCGTGGGCGAAGAACCTGAGCCCGACTCCGAGGTCCCCGATTTGGAGGCGCTTCCCCAAACCCCTGGTAGCTGGCTGGTGGCAGGGGATCTGGAGATCTTTGAACTCAACCGTCAGCTGGGTTTGGAGCTGCCGGAAGCCACCGATCACCACACCTTGGCGGGCTTCCTTCTCGAGAGGTTGCAACACATCCCGTCCGAGGGAGAAGCGTTGCGCCACCTTGGCCTTCAATTTGAAATTGTGGCGATGGATGGTCCGCGGATTCGTCGGGTGCTGTTGATCACCCCAGAAGAGACGTCGGCAATGCCCGAGGATCACAATCCTGAGATCTCGGACGTCTAGCTGCCGCCTGGCGGTCGGCTGATCCCTGATAATCAGCCCAGACCCCCTTTCACCTGCCGATGACCGATCCAATGGTGCCGGTGAAGGTGGGTGTGATCGGCATCGGCAACATGGGCTGGCATCACGCCAGGGTGCTCAGCCTGCTGAAAGATGCGGATCTGGTCGGTGTCGCTGATCCGGATCCTGAACGGGGGCAACTGGCCACCGAGCAATTCGATTGCCGTTGGTTCGCCGATTACCGCGACATGCTCGCGGAGGTGGAGGCGGTTTGCATTGCGGTGCCGACCCTGTTGCACCACCCCGTAGGTCTGGCCTGCCTGGATGCCGGCCTGCATGTCTTGATTGAAAAGCCGATCGCCGCCAGTCAGGAAGAGGCCTCAGCTCTGATTGCTGCCGCCAGCCGAAATGGCCGGTTGCTTCAGGTGGGTCATATCGAACGTTTCAATCCAGCCTTCCGAGAGCTCACCAAAGTGGTGGCGAATGAAGAGGTTGTGGTGCTGGAAGCTCGCCGCCACAGCCCCCATGCCGATCGCGCCAACGATGTGTCGGTGGTGCTCGATCTGATGATCCACGACCTCGACCTGGTGCTTGAGCTGGCTCAGGCCCCGGTGGTGAGCCTGGCGGCGGCCGGTGGTCGCACGGCCGATGGTCCGATCGACTATGTCAACGCCACCCTGGGGTTTGCCAATGGTGTGGTGGCCAGCCTCACGGCGAGCAAGATGAGTCACCGCAAGATCCGCAGTCTCAGCGCCCACTGCCGATCCAGCCTTGTCGAGACCGATTTTCTCAACCACAACCTTCATATCCACCGCAGGGCGCATGAGTGGTACTCCGCAGACCACGGTGAGTTGCTGTATCGCAACGACGGCTTCATTGAGGAAGTGAGCACCACCTCGATCGAGCCCCTCTATGCCGAGCTCGAGCATTTTCTGCAGTGTGTTCGGGGTCGTGAAACCCCGGCTGTGGATGGCCTGCAGGCCTCCCGGGCGCTCAAACTCGCCGATTTGATCGAGCACGCCGTTGAGCACCCCGGTATCGGAGTACCCCTGAACGAACCGATCTGACTGGGTGCCCGTTGCTGAACGGGCACCCAGTCAGACCAGTCCTTCCTGTTCCGCCAGTTCCCGCAGCGCGACGATTTGCCATTCACGGCATTGGGCTGGTGAAGAGCGATAGAACCGATCCCAGGCCGCGGCCTTGTGATCGCCGTAACGGGCCGGATCCTGCTCAGGATGCGTGAGCCCCCAGCCGACGCGCACGGCGTGGCCAATCACCACATCCAGGGCGATGTCGTCGTCGAACTGCACCTCAGGGTTGGCTGCTGTGAAGGCCATCAGTGACAGCAGGCACTCACTGCAGAGCTGGCGGTATTCCGGTGCGTTGATCCGGCCGAGCAAATGCTCAACCTGCGTCGCGAAGTTGCGTTCACCCGGTGTTTTCTCCAGCAACAGTGCACTGGTGAGTCGGTTGCGTCGTTCCAGCTTGTCGCCGATCACCAGACCGCGGCAGTGCTGGAGCAGGGACCAGATGCCGGCATGGAAGTCCTTCGGGACCCGTTGCAGGGACCCGAGGCGGATGCGGTGCTGGAGCCAGTCGCCCCCACTCGGTTGCTCATCGAGGGGCGCCGGCACCGTCCATTGCACTGAGCCGCTCAGGTGCAGTTGTTCATGACGTTGCAGGGAGGCTCTGGCGTGTTCCAGGTCGGCGAGCACGGCCCGTAGGCGCAGGCCGAGGGTGTGGGGCGGTTCGCAGCAGAGCGCTTCGAAGGCTTCGTCCTGGCTGCAGCGACGTTCCGCTGCCAGCTCGGAGGTGAGCAGCAGCAGCAGTTGCCCAAGCTGAAGTGTGAGGGTGCCTTTGAGCAGCTGGGGCTGCCGTCTGGCCAGGCCATCGAGGGCGAGCAGCAGCTCTTGCTGGAGACTGCTCTCGCGCGCATCGGGGCCACAGGTTCGCCGGATCAGAGAGGCGATCGAGCCGCTCCCCAGAGGCTGGCTGAGGCTGGAGTCGGTGGTGTAGTTGCGGCCCACCACCACCGTCTTCTGGCGCGCCAGCAGATCGATGAGTGCATCCTCCAGCTGAGGGTGCACCAGGCCCAGCACACCGGCGCAACGGCGCACCACGTTCCAGTCCTGTTGCTGAAGGCCGCGGCGATAGATCTCCTCCGCCAGCATCTGCAGGCCGATCGTGGTGCCGCCAGGCCCCTTCAACTGAGGCTGCCCACCGAGGCGATGTTGCAGCAGTTCCAGCACTTCCGCCTGCTCCCGCAGCGATGCACTGGTCCAGAGCCGTTGACACAGTTCGCTGACGGAGATGTCATCGAGTTCCTGTTCCTGGGCTGCGGTCAGATCCGCCAGGTCGGTGGAGGCCTGCAGCAGACGGGTGGGGTCGATGTCCGTCTCACCGCTGTTGCCGTCGACTGCGGGACTTGCCGTCGCTTCAGGAAGGTCCACCCATTGGCCTTGCTGGGCGAGCTCATCGAGGGGAGCGCACTGCACGTCAATGCCGTCGATGACCCCGTGATTCAGTTGCTCGGCGAGGGCCATCACGGTGTCCGGTGCGCGGTCAAAGACCGCTTCAGGGATGGGAATCAGCAGCAATGGGGCTCCGGCTCCACGCCAGTGGCGCTGCAGCAGGTGCAATTCATTGAGCACGGTCTCCACCAATTGGCTGGGGTCATCCGTGAGATAAAAGGTGTCGTCTTCCAGTACGGCTGGAGGAAAGGCCAGCTGGTGGTCGCCATGGCGGTAGAAGCGGGCGGTGACCGCCGATTCCATCCGCATCGGTGGATACCCGCTCAGGCCAAGGCCCCGATTGGCGCCCAAGGGGCGTAGCCGCTGCCTGAGGCTGGCCGATGGTTGAACGCGCACTCTCCCGGTCTCCGGATCGGTGACGGGGATGCCTCGATCCCGCATCACCTGAGCCTGGTGCGCATTGGCTGGTACCAGGGCCACCAGTACCTGGTCGGCCCCGGGCATCGCCGGCAGGCGCCGACCGCAGGGGTCCAGGTCGTCAGGAACCAGGAGCCCAGCCAGGAGCATTTCTCCCAGCCAGGAGAGGCTCTGGGTCCAGAGCAGCGGCACGTTGTCGTTGGCATGGCGTTGCTGACTGCCCGGCTGATCGCGTTCGGCCTCCAGGGCCTCTTGAGGCACCACATACAGCTCTGGGTACAGCCGTTCACCGTTTTGCTCCACGGCCAGTGGTTTCAGCCGTTCATGCCAATGGCGGGCGTCGTCCCAGCGTTCTTCGCAGCAGGCGGTGAGCAGTTCGTAGGCCAGAAACAGGGGCCATTCCGATTCGATTCCTTCGAAGGTGGCGAGCTCATCGCGCTCGTAATGCAGCCGGCTGACGTCTTCCACCACGGTCTGGTGGCCGTCACGGAGGAAACGTTTGTAGCCATAGGGTCCGCCGAGTTCGCGGCGAACCCGTTCACAGGTGCGGGCAATCAGTTGGGGATCCTCAACGGCCCAGGCGGGATAGCCGACCACCGACAGACAGGCACTATCCGCTTCCTTGCTGGCTGACTCCCGGGGCAGCAGTCCCTGCAGGGCGCGACGCAGGCGCACGAGGGATCCCTGGGGAATCACAACGCGCACACTGCCGTCACCGTGAGCGCCAAACAGATCGAGGTCTTCCAGGGCTTCCAGAGCGGCTTTGGCCATGCCGATGGAGCTGGCATTGCGCTCTGGGAGGCCGTGGTTGCCTTTGTCGCCCCGTTCCCAGATGCCGTAGTCGGGAATGCGATACGCCCGGGCCACGTAATAAACAAGGTTCTGCACGAAGTCGGCTTCGTGGCGGCTGTTCACCACCGTCAGCCCACCGCGGGTGAGCTGGGCCAGCTGCAACAGAAACAATGAGGTCGCATCCAGCTGGAGATGGCCCCAGCCGTTGTCGGGAACCACCGTGTCACCGCTAGCGGTGTCGTATTTGGCGTGGAGTGCGTCGAGGGGATGGAGCGTGGTCTTGAACCGCTCCACCTTGTGGGCCTGGCGCATCATTGCGTTGAGCACCCCGCGCATCAGAGCCAGGACTCGCTGCTCCAATTCCCAGGCACGGGGCGTGGTTTGGCCGTAATGCCGTCGGTGGGCGAGGGCGAGACCCCAGACGCACTGGATCGAGTAAACGCAATCGCGAACCCAGGCATCGCCGTAATTGCCATGCACCGTGTGGGCCGTGCTGGCGGGGAGAAGGCCGGTGATCGGATGCTGACGACTCAGTACCACCCTTGAGATCGCGTCATCCAATCGCAGCAGCAGGTCCTGCTGCTCCTGGTCTGAGCGTGCATCGGTAGGGGTGGGTTGCGTCAGAACCATGACCTCTTGGCCGACCAGCCTTAAATTCTCTCCTGTTGCCGGAACTCGGATGGACGTCCTTAGCACCGATCCGTGTGATCAACGGCGTTGTCGGGTGCTGGGGGTCGGTGTTGATGCCTGCAGGGATGTGACGGCTGCGGCCATTGGCCTGCATGCGCGGGGAGGCGGCCAGATCGTCACGCTCAATGCGGAGATGACGATGACGGCAAGAGCCAATCCGCAGTTGGGCGAGGCGATTGCCGCCGCTGACTTGGTGATCCCCGATGGGGCGGGTGTGGTCTGGGCCTTATCGCGCCAAGGGGTGAAGGTGCGACGCAGCCCCGGCATTGAGTTGGCGCGAGATCTACTCAGTTACGCCGAAAGTCATGGTTGGACGGTGGCGCTGATCGGCGCAGCACCCGACGTGATGGAGCGTTTGCGACAGCGGCTGGCCAAGGAGCTGCCGGCGCTGCGCCTGACGATGACGGAGCACGGCTATCAGCCTGCTGAAGCCTGGCCAGGGATCGAAGCACAGTTGCATGCCCAGAAGCCCGACTTGGTGCTGCTGGCCCTTGGCGTGCCCCGTCAGGAGACCTGGGCTCTGCGGGTTCGTCAGGGGCAGCCTGGACTCTGGATGGGCGTGGGCGGAAGCTTTGATGTTTGGGCTGGTGTGAAGGAGCGGGCTCCCCAATGGATGAGCCGTTTCCAGGTGGAATGGCTTTACCGATTGGTGCAGGAGCCGAGCCGTTGGCGTCGCATGTTGTCGCTGCCGGCGTTTGCCTGGGCCGTGCTACGCCGCGGCAGGTGAACGCTCCTCTTTGGCGCCATACCGGGAGAACAGCCAAAAAAAATCCTGCCCGCTGGATTCA
>CAXQPR010000006.1:0-15276 GCA_964225855.1 Salipiger bermudensis
ACCAGAAGTCCATGAGGGGCTTGTTTGAGCAGGGGTTCTGCGGTTGAGGACAGTCTGTGCAGATCCTGATCATTCCCAATGATTGGCAGGTCGATTTGTGTGTCGTGGGTTGTCACTCCACGCAATCCTTTCAGCATTTCCCAACCCTCCAATGTGATGCTTCCCCGCTCACAGGCTTGTCTGGAGAGCAGCGTGGCGTTGGTGGAGTGGGTGTGCAGGACCGCGCCACTGCCGCAGACCTCCACGATTTTCAGGTGCATGAGGGTCTCTGCGCTGGCCCGTCCTTCGCCTCTCACGACCTGGGCCTGATCATTCACTTCGATCAGCATCTCCTCGCTGATCTTCCCTTTGTCGACACCACTGGGGGCCATCAACAGGGTGAGGGGAGACTGTTGCGTCACCAGGCTGAAGTTCCCGCCTGTGCCGTCGCACCACCCGCGTCGGTGTAAATCCTGAATCGTGTCGACAAGGTCCTGTGCAGGCGTAGGCAATCGATCTGGAGTGTCTTGTTCTGTCCTAGCCGATCTTCAGCGCTGGCAATTGGGGCACCAGTGGGTACTGCGTCCTGCCAACTTGTCGCGAGCAATCGGGGTTCCGCATGCCAGGCAGGGAGATCCAGTGCGTCGATAAACAGAGGCTTGACCTCCGTAGTTGCCATTGACGCCTTCAAGATCTCTGAAGTCGCTGAAGGTCGTTCCACCTGCACCAATGCTTTTCTGCAGCACGTCCACCAAACAGGTGCAGAGCTGGTTGAGTTGCGTTCGCTTCAGCTGACCAGCGGCCGTGTGGGGTGCAATTCCGGCAGCAAACAGGCTTTCGTCGGCATAGATGTTGCCGGCGCCTGCGACGAGGCTCTGGTCCAGAAGGGCTGCCTTGATGGAGCGTTTGCTGTTTTTCAATCGCTGCTGCAGGTAGGCCCCGTTGAATGCGTCGCTGAAGGGTTCGGGACCCAGTTTTTTCAGGCCAGTGATGACCGTCTCGAGAGGCTCTTCAGGTGGTACCCACCACATCTCGCCAAAGCTGCGCATATCGATGAAGCGCAGTTCCCGCCCCTGAGCATCCCAGAAGCGCACGCGGGTGTGGCGGCAGGGCTCTGCTGCTTCGTCCAGCCAAAGAAACTGTCCTGTCATGCGCAGGTGGACACCCCAGTGACCACGGTCAGCCTGCTGCTGCTGATCAGGAGCGTCGTGGAGGTCAGCGAACAGGTATTTGCCGCGCCTGTGCCATTGGCCGACCCAAGCCCCTCTTAACGCTTGCGCAAACAAAGAAGATCCTCCGGGACTGGCAATGGCCCTGTCCCGGAGGATCTCAACGTCGTGAATCTGAAAACTTGAGAGACGGTCTGCCAGTCCTCGGCGGACCGTCTCGACTTCAGGCAGTTCTGGCAAGAGCCTCAGGCCTTCTCCAGTTCTGACTCGGCGAAGTTGTTGGTGTTGATGCCACCTTCGGATCCTGAGATGCCGTTGTAGTTCACCTTCTCGAAGCGAACAACGACGGGGTAACGGATGCCGGACGTGTCAATCGAAGCGACTTTGCCCACTTCGTTGTACCAGTAGGACTCTGGGCGCTTGATGCGCACCATGTCACCGCGGGAGATCGCCATCGCTGCGGAGGATCGGGGATGCATTGGGAGCGTATCCCCGGGTGGGTGACCTGAGCGGTGGAGCGTCACACAATGTCGTTCGCCATGGCAGCATCCATCCCCGACCTGCTTGCTGCCGTGAGTTCCAGCCTCAGCCCTGAGCCCCCCATGCTTCAGCTGGATCTGCCGGATCCTGAGCGTGATGACATCAGCACGATGGAGTTCCTCGCCCAGCTGGAGCAGGCCTGGGCCGTCTGCGACCGTTTTGACTTGCAGACCGAGATCCTGCGTGGTCGCATTCTCAAAGCAGTGCGTGATCGGGAGAAACGCGGAGGCGAAGGGCGTGGTGCCGGCTTCCTGCAGTGGTTGCGTGAAAGGGAGATCAGCAAAACCCGGGCCTACAGCCTGATCCAGTTGGCTGAGTCAGCGGAGGATCTGGTCGGCGGTGGCCTGCTCGAGGAGAGCAGTGTCAATCACTTCTCCAAACGAGCCTTCCTGGAGACGGCCCAGGCTGATCCTGAGGTTCAGCTGATGATTTCAGAAGCGGCCAATGAAGGTCAGGAGATCACCCGCAAACAGGTGCGCCGTCTCACCGATGAATTCACCGCGGCGACCAGTCCGTTGTTGCCCGAGGTGATCAGGCAACGCACCCAGGAAAATCTCCTCCCCCCCAAGGTTGTTGCACCGTTGGTGAAGGAGTTGGCCAAGTTGCCGGAGCCCCAGCAGGAAGATCTGCGCAAGGTGCTTCGGGATGAGCCGGAAATCGATCGCATCAAGGATGTGACGAGCACTGCGCGATGGATCACGAAAGCCACAGAGAGCGGCGTGGCGGTGCGTGCTTTTCAGCAGGGTGAACTGGATCTGGAGAAGGCCATGCAGGAGGCGCAGCGTCTCGATGCCCTTGGGCTGCTGGCCGACGCCGTGGGGCAGGCACAAGCGCTGGAGTCTGCTGTGCTGAAACTGCACACCTCGTGGCGGCGCCTCGGGGGCTTGCAGGAACGGCTGTGGGTGGAGAGCGGCAGTAGCACGCCTTACTTGCGAGATGTTTTGTCAGCCCTGCAGAGCTTGAGTGGCGCCACGATGCGTGTGTCCCTCGGCGAACTTGCCGGTGGGAAACGGGTGCGTTTGCAGCTGGTCGAGGAGTCTCCGGATCAACTGGAGCCCCCTTTGGCCCCCTAGATCTAGCGGTCGTTAAAGTGAATGCCCCAGCGCTGGTGTCGTTTGGATTCCCTGCTGGCGCTGCTGCAAGAGCACTACGGCTGGGATGACTTTCGTCCTGGGCAACGACCGGTCATCGAGGCATTGCTCGAAGGTCGGGATGCCTTAGCTGTTTTGCCCACCGGAGGTGGCAAGTCGCTTTGCTACCAGCTCCCTGCCTTGATGAAGCAGGGATTGGTGCTTGTGGTCTCGCCGTTGGTGGCACTGATGGAAGATCAGGTGCGACAGCTTCGTGCCCGACAGATTCCCGCGGCCTGTCTGCATGCCGGCATGACCCCCGAAGAGCGTCAGAAGGTCTGGCGTCTTTTGGCTGAGGGCAGCCTGCGTTTGCTTTATCTGGCGCCGGAACGGCTTCAGTCGTCCCAGATTCGCGATCTCATCCTCAGCGCGCATACCCTCGGACGTTTGGTGGCCCTGGCAGTGGATGAAGCCCACTGCATCAGTGCCTGGGGGCACGATTTCCGCCCTGACTATCGCCGGCTCGGAGAGGTGCGTGCTCTCTGCCCGGGGGTGCCCGTGGTTGCTCTCAGTGCAACAGCCGCGCCAAGGGTTCGGGCCGACATTCTCCGGTTGCTTGATCTGCACTCTCCCTTGGTGCAGGTGTGTTCCGCGCAGCGGGACAACCTTCATTACGTGATGCACCGCCGACCCAAGGATCCCTTGGCCCAGGTGCTCAAAGCAGTGAAGCAATCCCGTGGTGCGTCACTGATCTATGCCCGCACACGCCGATCGGTCGAGCACTGGGCGGAGCGCCTCGACGCCAACGGGGTGGAGGCGATCCCCTATCACGCTGGTCTCGATCCAGAGCTGCGACAACAGGCGCTCTGCCACTTCTTGGAAGCGGAGCGTCCGGTGCTTGTCGCCACGGTGGCCTTCGGAATGGGGGTTGATCGTGGCGATGTGGGCCTCGTTCTTCATCTCGATCTACCTGCGACGCCGGAGGGCTATCTGCAGGAATCCGGACGTGCGGGGAGAGATGGTTTGCCGGCGCAATGCATCGTGTTCTTCTCCCCTCGGGATCGCACCAGCCTGGGCTGGGCGATGCAGGCTTCTCTGCGACGTCACACCCAATCTGAGCAGGAAGAGGAGGAGCGCCGACGGGTGGAGCTTGCCCAGCAGCAGCTGCGTCGGATGGAAGCGGTGGCGGAGGGTGAAATGTGCCGCCAGCAGGCTCTTCTGCTGGCCGTGGGTGAACTGGCCCCAGCTTGCGGACTCTGTGACCGTTGTCAGGGGCAACTCCACCGTGAGGATTGGTCAGAAGCAGCCCTCACGCTGCTTCAAGCGCTGGAGGAGGATCACGGCACTGATGCCCGCAGCTTGAGCGACAGCCTGACTGCTGTGGAGCCACTCCGTTGGGGTTGGCTGATGCGACGGATGGTGCAAGAAGAGCTGATTCAAGAAACGAATGACGGCTCGCAGCGGCTGTTTTTGCGAGACAGCGGGCGCAGATTTCTCAAGCAGCCTTGGCCATTGCATTACGCCGCCTGAGCGGCGGCGGTCATCTTGTTCAGCGCGCGCAACGGTCCTTGACCAGGTCCTGTTCGTACCCGGTCTGAGGGTCGTTCCAGGTGTTCCATGAGCCATTGGCCCCGGTCACATTGATCTTGCGTGCTCCACAGTTCACAGCGATGTAGAGGGGCTGTCCGTCGGCATTCAGCGTGGGTGCCACTTCGCTGCCAGCCATCGTTTGCCAGTTGCCCCAGTCGACTTTGAGAGGTCCGTAGCTACGCCAATCGGCCGTTTTCGGCGCCACCGAAGTGGTGGGTTTGGTCGAGGCTGTGGCCACCAAGGTGGGCTTGTCTGTTTTGGGTTTGACGGTGGCGGTCGGTTTGGGCTTCTTGGCGTTCGCTGGGCTGCTCGTGGAGGCGGCTGTGGCCGTTGCTGTCGGCTTGCTGGTGCTCTCTGCAGCCGTCGTGGGTGTTTGCTCCGACACGTCTGGCTGGCTGGTCTGCACCGGTTCCGCCACTGATTGCGTGGCGAGAGGAGTTTGCGTGGTTTCGGCTGGGCGACGCAGCAACAATTTCGTGCCCACGGTCACTTTGTTGGGATCACCGAGGCTGTTGATGTCCACCAGGGAGGTGACCGAAACCTCGTAGGCCTTGGCGATCTGGGTCAGCGTCTGACCGCGGGCAACGGTGTGACTGGTGGCATTGGGGCTTGGATTGATCGGCACTGGCTTGGTCTTGGTGGCCTGTGCACGCTTGGGTTGGGGCAGCACCGCATTGCTGGGAAGGCGCAGGGTCTGGCCAAGCTCCACGTGGTTGGCGTCGCGCAGATTGTTCACTGCGATCAGAGACCGCTCGCTCACCCGGTAGCGGCTCGCGATTGCACTGAGGCTGTCGCCACTGACCACGACGTGCCGTCCGCGACCTGGGGTGAATCTGGGGCCGGGGAGGCGAAGGGTCTGACCCACTTCGACGTGGTCGGAATCACGCAGTTGATTCAGACGCATCAGTGTTCCCACAGACACGCCATAGCGGTCGGCGATGTCGGAGAGGGTGTCTCCGGGACGCACAGTGACCGAGCCGCAGATGGCCTGAAGCGGCATCAGGGCCGATAGGGCCAGGGCAGCGATCAGGGCTTGGCGCATCTGCTGTTTATCCTCTGGGCGAACCATAAGGTGCCTGGGCTTCTGCGCCAGTCCTGATCAGCCCAACAGTCGTCGCATCCAGTCGAGGCTGAGCCGATAAGGCGGGTAACGCAAGCGCAAATCGAAAGCGAACGGCCGCCTGAGGACGGAGCGCTCATGGCTGAAGGTGCGGAATCCAGCTTCTCCGTGGTAACTGCCCATGCCACTGGGCCCGACTCCGCCGAAGGGAAGGTCGGGGATGCCCACATGCATCACCACGTCGTTGAAGCAGACGCCACCCGAGCTGGTGCCCATCAGAAGCTGTTGCTGTTGTGCCGCAGTGCCACCGAAGAGGTAAAGCGCCAGGGGTTTGGGCTGGCTGCGGATCTGTTCCATCGCCATGGCCAGATCCTGGACTTCGATCATGGGCAGCAAAGGACCAAACAGTTCGTCCTGCATCAGGGGATCGTCAGCACGCTCGACCGCCAGCACGGTGGGGGCGATTTGCCGGTTTGTGGCGTCGCACTCCCCGCCGATCAGCACTTGGTCCTGGGCCTTGGCCCCTTGGAGCAATCGCTCCAATCGCTGGTACTGGCGCGTGTTGATGATCTGTCCCAGGTCGGGAGAGTGGAGGGGGGTGTCGCCGTAGAGCTCGGTGCGGGCCGTCTTCAGGGCCTCCAGCAGGGGGGTGCGCAGATCCCTTTCCACCAGCAGGTAGTCGGGTGCGATGCAGGTCTGACCGGCGTTAAGGCCTTTGCCCCAGATCAGCCGTCGCGCTGTCACGGCTAGATCAGCGCCTGCCAGCACGACCGCGGGGCTCTTCCCTCCCAGCTCGAGGGTGACAGGGGTCAGGTGACGGGCGGCCCCTGCCAACACCTTGCTGCCGATGCTTCCCCCACCGGTGAAGAAGATGTGGTCGTAGCCCTGGTCCACCAGTGCGGCGGCGGTGCCGCCGTCTCCCTGCACCACTTGCACCACATCGCTGTCGAAGGTGTTCTGCAGCAACCGTTCGATCAGTGCCGCGGTTGCCGGTGCATGTTCCGACGGTTTAACCACGGCGGTGTTCCCTGCCGCCAGGGCACTGATCAGTGGTTGGAGGGTGAGGTGGAAGGGGTAATTCCAGGGGCCGATGATCAACACACACCCGAGGGGCTCGCGAATCACCTCGGCTTGGCCTGGTTGCAGGGGAAGGGGAACCGTCACCTTGCGGGGACGCATCCAGCGGTGCAGCAGGCGATCGCACAGCTTCAGCTCCTGACGCAGAGCCAGTACCTCCACCATGCCTTCTGTTGGTGGTTTGCCCAGATCGGCGTGCAGAGCATCAAGGATGTCGTTTTCGGATTCATCCAGCAGCCGGCGCATCGCCTTCAGTTGTTGGCGACGCCAGGCCTCTCCGCGGGTTTCACCGCGGGCGACCGGTGCCCGCAGCCGCTCGAGATTCGGCAGGCCGCTGCTGTTGTTCTCACTGGAGTCAGCAGGCGCTGAAAGGAGCGTCATTGGCGTGGCTGCGAAATGTGGGACACGGTGCCGCCATGCTGCCAATCGATCCCCGCATGCGGGGGATGACGTCGCTTCCATTCAGGCCTAGCAATGGGGTCGGCTCACGCTTGATGCCATGCAGAAGCCCTGGTGGAACGGCGCAGTGATCTACGAGTTGATCGTGCGCAGTTATGCCGACGGCAATGGCGACGGCGTCGGTGATTTTCAGGGATTAACGGCGCGGCTCCCCTATCTGCGCTGGTTGGGGGTGGAAGCGGTCTGGTTGACACCGATCTACCCCTCCCCCCTGCAGGACGGTGGATACGACATCACCGACTTTCAGGGGATTCACCCCGACCTTGGCGACCTGGCCGCATTTCATCGCTTTCGCACCGCGGCCCACAAGCACGGCATCAAGGTGATTCTGGATCTGGTCCTGAATCACACCAGCACCCTGCATCCCTGGTTTCAGAGGGCACGTTGGGCTCCGAAACACAGTCCGGAGCGCGATGTGTACGTCTGGAGTGATGACCCCAATCGCTACAACGAAGCACCGGTGCTGTTTCGCCATTTCGAGGTATCGAACTGGGAATGGGATGACGTCGCCCAGCAGTACTACCTGCACCGCTTTTTGCGCCATCAGCCAGATCTCAATTACGAGAACCCCCTCGTGCAGGAGGCCATGCTTGAGGTGGTCGATGTGTGGATCGAACGCGGCGTCGATGGCTTTCGCCTGGATGCCATTCCGTTTCTGTTTGAAGAAGAGGGCTCCCGTTGCGAGGGCCTGCCGGCGACCCATACCTTTCTCCAACGGTTGCGTCAGCGGGTGGAGTCCCATGGCCGGGATGTGCTGCTGTTGGCGGAAGCCATCCAGCCGGTCGAGGAAGCCGCCCCCTACCTCGATGATTCCGAGCTGCACGGTGCTTTCAATTTCGTGCTCACGGCCCATCTGTTTGCCGCCATTGCCAGCGGTCGAGTGGCGGGCTTGCGCCAATGCCTGGCCGAGGCGAAAGCTGCGGTGCCGGGATGTCGTTGGGCTCTCCCGTTGCGCAACCACGATGAGCTCTGGCTCGGCGATGGTCACCTGGTCAGCGATGCCGTGGTCCAGACCATCCGGGCCGGTCTGCATCAGGGCCATGGGCATTGGCTCAACTGGGGGATCAATCGCCGCCTGGCCCCATTGCTCAATGGTGACCCCGGCTCCAATCGGGTGCTGCACGCCCTGATCTACAGCTTGCCGGGCATGCCTTGCCTGTATTACGGCGATGAACTGGGCATGGGCGATTGGCCGGGGCTGCGCGACCGCGATCCCAATCGCACGCCCATGGCCTGGACGCCTGCTCGCAATGGTGGCTTCTCGACCGCTCCGGATCCCTTGCTCGTTCTGCCTTCCATCACGGCTCCCGGCTACGACTACCGGGTGGTGAATGTGGAAGTGCAGAAACAGCTGCAGGGGTCCTTGCTCAACTGGCACCGCCGCATGCTCACCTGCCGGCGGCTCTTGCCGGCTCTGCGCCATGGCGACTTCGAATTACTGGAGTGCAGCCATCCAGCGGTGATCGTTTATGTGCGCACCAGTGAGTCGATGACCGTGCTGGTGGCGGCCAATCTCTCGGCCGCCGGTGCATCTCTGCGTTTGGATCTGAGCCGATGGAAAGGAGAACGCACCCGGGAAGTGCTGTGGGGTTGCGAATTCCCCCCGGCGGACCACGACTGGTTTGTCTACCTCCCGGCCCATGGCTTCAGTTGGTGGCTGATCGGTGAGGTGGATGCGGAGCTCGATGAGCAGGTCCCAAACAGATCCCGGAGCGTTACAGCGCCAGATTGAGCCGGTCGGCTCCGGCCGGAGCGGTGGCTTGATGCTTCGCCAGTAAGTCATTCACCAGAGGTACAAGGCGTTGCGCATCGCCCTGATCCACCATGGCCAGTCGGCAGCGGCGGGCCAGCACTGCGGTGACGCTCCGGGCGTGCTCGGCATCCACCGCGTGGCGAAGCTCGCCGCGGCAGATCGGAATGACGTCGCTCAGAGGGACGCGTTCGTCGGGGCTCCACCGGCTCACCAGGGTTGCAGCGCGGAGGCCGAAGTTGCCCTGCAGATGGTTGATCTGGGCGGCCTGTTGCGGTGTGTCAGGCAAAAGGTTGTGGAGCTCCCTGTGTTGCTGCTGCAGTTGATCTTGGGTGCGCTCAGGCGTGTCGGCTGCTCCGAGCAGGGGAAGGGGTTGGGGGGAAGGGAGAGGTTGCCCTAACTGGCCAGCCACGGCCTCAAGGGTGTCCAGGGCCATGGGTCTGCAGGTGGTCCATTTGCCTCCCATCACGCTCACCAGGCCACAGGGCAGGGTCTCCACTTCGTGTTCCCGCACCACCCGGCTGCTGTTGCGCTCCGCTCCGGCGGGCTTGAGCAAAGGGCGACCACCCGCCCAGCAGCTGCCCACATCCAAATCGCTGATCTGGGGGAACCAGCGACGGACGTAAGCAAGCAGGTAGTCCTGCTCGTCCTGGGAGGGCGTGGCTGCTGCTGTCAGGGAACAGGCGGTGTCCGTGGTTCCCACGAGCGTGCGCCCGAAGAACGGCAGCATGAACAGCACCCGACCGTCATCGGTGGAGGGCAGCAGGAGACCGACCCCCGCCGGGCAGAGGTTCTCCCGCAGCACCAGATGCACGCCGCGGCTGGTGAGCATGCGATCGGGCAAGTCGGGATCGGCCATCTGGCGGATGCTGTCGGCTTGGATCCCCGTGGCGTTGACCACGGCCCTGGCCGTCCAGCGCTGCTCCTGGCCGTTGGCGGTCATGCTGATGGCACCGTTGATGCGGCCCGATCCGTCCTTGGTGAGGCTGGTGACGCGACAGCCCGTATGGATCTGGGCGCCGGCCTGTTCTGCTGTGAGGGCAAGCAGCAGGTTGAGGCGCGCATCGTCAAACTGCCCATCGCTGTAGGCCACGCCACCGTTCAGCCCCGGTTTGATCTGGGGTAAGGCTTCCAGCAGCTGGGCTTTGGAGAGCCATCGACTGGACCCGATGCCGGTCTGACCGGCTAAAGCGTCGTAGAACCCAAGCCCCATGCGGTAGTAGAGCTGACCGATCAGCCCGTTGGTGGGTAAGGCCAGTTCCAGCCGTTGGGCGAGAAAGGGGGCTTGCCGGAGCCAGTGGCCCCGTTCCAGCAGGGCTTCTCGCACCAGTCGCAGCTGGGCGGGGTCCGCTGTCTTGAACGCCAGCTCGAGGTAACGCACGCCGCCGTGCAGCAGCTTGGTGCTCCGGCAGCTGGTGCCACAGCTGAGGTCGGATCCTTCCAGCAGCGCCACGCGCAGGCCGCGGCGTGCTGCTTCATAGGTCACGCTGGCACCACTGGCACCGCCACCGATCACCAGCAGATCAAGGGGGTCGCTCATGTCGGGTCGCCGTCACTCCAGTGCAGGCTGCGCTTCACCGCGTTGTCCCAGCGCGAGCGCCAACGCTCCCGTTGGTCGGCATCCATGGTGGGTGTGAACAGTTCGGCTCCCTGGCTGCGGGTTGCGACCAGGTCCTGCAGGTCATTGATCACTCCGGCTTGCACCCCGGCCAGCAGGGCCACACCCCGGGCGGTGCTCTCCAGGTTGGTGGGTCGCCTCACCTGCAGGCCGGTGCTGTTGGCTTGGGCTTCGAGTAGCGGATTCGAAGCGGCAGCTCCGCCATCCACCGCCAGCTCTCCCAGGCTGTGGCCGAGGGCCTGTTCTGCAAGGCACACCAAGTTGGCGACCGAGAGGGCAATGCCCTCCAGGGCTGCCCTGGCGATGTGACCGCGGTTGCTGTCGCGGGTGAGACCGATCAGCAATCCGCGGGCACTGGGGTCCCAGTGGGGGGTGCCCCAACCCGTGAAGGCCGGCACCAGCATCACGCCCCCTGAGGAGTTGACGCTCTGAGCGAGGTCATTGATCTGCGCGGCGTTGTCGATCAGCCCCAGTCCGTCTCGCAGCCACTGCACCACCGTGCCGGCATTGAACAGGCTGCCCTCCAGGCAGTAGGTCGGGACGCCATTGGCATCCGTCCACCCCAGGGTGGTGAGCAGCCCCTGATCGGAGCGACGCAGTTCAGCACCGGTGTTCACGACCAGAAATGCCCCTGTTCCGTAGGTGCATTTCGCTTCCCCCGGCTGGAGGCAGAGCTGCCCGAGGGTGGCCGCCTGTTGATCTCCCAACAAGGCCTTGATGGGCACTCCAGCGAAGGGCAGGTCTGCGTCGATCACTCCGAAGTCTCCGCAGCAGGGAACCAGCTCCGGCAGAGCGGACTGCGGCAGTGCGATCTGCTCGCAGAAGCGATCCACCCATTGCCGCTTCTCCAGATCCATGAGCAGGGTGCGGCTGGCATTGCTCATGTCGGAGCAGTGGCGCTGACCGCCGCTGAGTTTCCACAGCAACCAGCTTTCGACCGTGCCAAAGCAGAGGTCATCGTGTTCTGCGGCGGCTGTTGCTGCCGCTTCATGGCTCAGCAGCCACTGGATCTTGCTGGCGCTGAAGTAGGGATCCAACAGCAGCCCGGTGCGTTCCCGCCAATCGGCCTCGAGGCCTTGGGCCTTCCACTGCTGGCACAGGTCGGCCGTGCGTCCGTCTTGCCACACCAGGGCTGGTCCGCACGGGGTCCCGTCGCTGCGGCGCCACAACACCGTGGTTTCGCGCTGGTTGGTGATGCCACAGCCAACAATGTTCTTCCGCTGTTCCGGCGTCAGATGGGTGTCCAGCTGGGCCATCGCCTGCCGCTGGCTCTCCCAGATCGCCTCAGGATCCTGCTCAACCCAGCCATCTGCTGGGTAATGGATCGCCAGCGGTGCTGATGCCTGGGCGATCAACCGGCCCTGGTTGTCGAATAAGGCAGCGCGCGAACTGCTGGTGCCCTGATCCAGGGCCAGGAGAAGAGGCGTTGCTGCCATGGCCACACTGTTTTTTCAGTGTTAGCCGTGGATGCGGTGTCTGCAAGCGTTCAGCTGTTCAACGGTTTGGCTTATTCACGCCAATAGCTGGATCTCCGGATACAGATTGCGAGCCTCTTGCAGTGTCTGGCGCAGCTTGGCTTGCAGGTGGTGGATGGCGGGCCGATCGGCATGGTCTCGCAGCACGATCAGAGCGACCCCGCTGACGGCCTCCAGATTCCGGGGCAGGGGTACCAACGCGGGCTGCTCAGGTTGGCTGGTCAAGACCGAGCCGATGTGCACACGGAATGTGCCCCCGTGCGGCTCTTCGTCCAGCGGTGTTTCGCGGTTCTGTCCACGGCGCGACGGTGGCCAAAGTCCGTGAGCTTTCAAGAGGTGCTCCGTGCCGGGATAGGCCCCTGGTTGGATTCGTTGCCAGGGATAGCGTCTGATCCGCCTCAGACTCAGATCCTTCTGGTTCAGCAGCGGATGGTCGGGGGCCACCATCAGCCGCATCGGCACTGAGCACAGCGGGTTGATGCTGAGACTGGAATCCTTGCTTGGGATGTCTGGGAGCGGGCAGAGCCAGGCATCCACGATGCGTTCGCGCAGCAGTGCCAGGCAGCGGGAGAGGCCGACAGGCTTGCAGGCACCCGTTAGCCAACCTGGAGGAGGCGGTGTGCAGAGCAGGCCATCCATCCAGCCATTGCCCTCAAGCCGGAGAGGAGCCTGCCCAATGAAACGAGCGGCCTGGTGCACTTCGCGTTCCAGGTTCAGCAGGTCAGTGCTGCCTTCGAGGGCCCAGGTTCCCTTGTGTTTGCGCAGGGTGAGCCCGAAGGTGCGTGCGCACTTTCTCTGGTTGCGGCTGACGGTGGTCTGATGTTGCTGGAAGGTCGCGCCCACCTGCTTGCCGGCCTGAAGCCACAGAAGGCCATCCAGACTGGAGAGCAGGTCGAGACTGACCACAACATGTCAGTGCAAACCAACCGATTCTCTGGATTCCGGGAACGTTGCTCAATCCCCAGAACTGGGTAGGGAGGCAATCAGGTTCGTGAGTTCAGGTGCGTGATTTGGGCAGGTTGATGCGTGCCCTCAGACCGCCCCATTGATTGGTGGTGAGCGTTAGTTCACCTTGGTGACTCTCCACAGCGGTGCGCACGATGAAGAGCCCCAGCCCACTGCCATCAGGCTTGCTGGTGGAGAGGGGCATGGAACCCAATAAGTCTTGGGAAAGTCCTGGACCATTGTCATCAACATCGATCGTCCACTGATCTCCCTGCTCTTCGAGGGTGATCTCCACACAGGGAGGTGGGGCGTTGTCGCTGCGCGTTTGACCGGCGAGGGCATCAAGCCCGTTTTTGAGCAGGTTGATCAGGGCTACCTGGAGTTGCACCGCATCGCCTTCGATCACCGGCTGAATGCCTGCGCTAGTGACTGAATCATGGGTTGCAATCCAGTCGCCGTTGCGGTGATTCGATTGCACGTAGCGAATGCTGTTGTTGATCACTTGCTGCAGGTCCACTGGCCCCAGGTTGGTTTGGGCATTGCGGAGCAGGGAACGCATTTTTTCAGTGATCGTGGCGATCCGCTCTGTCTGCGCATTGAGCGTGGTGAGGCCATCGTTCAGGGCGGAAGGTCGTTGGCCTGGATCTTGCTGTTGAAGGGTGTTCAGCAGGGACTGGGCTGTGAGCCGAACGATGCTCAGCGGTTGGTTGATCTCGTGGCCGATGGCTGCAGCTTCCAGGCTGATTTTGAGCTTTTGGCTGATATCTTTCAGCTCCCGTTCGTCCTTCTCCCTCAGGGTCTGGGTGAGTCTGTTGAAGGCTTGCACCAGCGCCTGAATGGCTTTGTTCAGGCCAGCAATCTCTTCAGTACTGGATGGTGGGAGTGTGCATGCGTAGTTGACAGGTGTTGCAAACTCACGCTTTTTGGCTTCTTCTTCAATCTGCACTTCCGTGCTTTTGCTGGCCGACGTGAGTGCCGTTAAAGGGGTCAAGATCCCCTTGATCAGTCGGCGATTAATGACTAGGGCAAGGCTAATAGCGGCCAGGCTGGTGATCACACTCAAGTAGAGGATCAGCTCGGAAGAGCGCCATTCTTCGTCTGCAGGGATGGCTGTGAGCAGGTGCCAATTCAGCCCGTAATTGTCTCCCCATGGGGTGGAATTGATCAGATATTGCTGGTCGTCGAGTTGGATGGCTCTCGGGCTGGTCTTGTTGATGCTTGGGCTGGAGCCCTGTTGCGTTGCAGTGTTGGCTTCACGGAACTGCGTGTGCAGTTCTTTGGCCAAGGGAAGGGTGATGTCTTGGATGTTGGCGCGTTGGGGCTGATCGCCTTTGTCGATCAGCAGGGTGTTGGCTTGGGAGCTGGCCACCAGGTCGCCATTGGCTTCCACGATGAGTGCGAGTCCCTGCTGGTTCTTCCAGGTGTCCTGCAGCCATGTGCTGAGTTGGTTGATGACCATGTCAACGCCAACCACACCCAGCAACTTGTTTGACTTGTTGTAGATCGGAGCGTTGTACGAGATGGAAAACACATCGGGTTGGTCTTCCCAGGCATAAATGCTGCTCCAGCTGGGTTGTCCCGCTTTCACGGTGTCCACATACCAGGCCTCTTCATGGGATGTGCTCATGCCCGGAATGGCTTCGGTCTTGGCGAGGCGTTGGCCGTTCGCATCCATGGAATACACCTGCATCGTGCCTCGCCCGAAGCGTTGGCTGTCTTCGTTGTGGGCAAAACTCTCGGGGGAGAGCTTTTCGATGCCGAGAAAGGATCCATCGGTGCTTCCGTAGTTGATGTAATCAACAGGAAAGGATTTCAGTTGTCGCCAGAAACGGTGTGAAAGCCGATCAAAGTCGTTGAGGAGCTCGGGGTCGGCGGAAACCGCAGCGACATTGAGGTCATTGATGATGGTGGGGTAACTGAGCTTGCGGCTCAGTTGTTCGGCGACGCGCACCACCGGCACCGTGGCGCGGTGCGCCTCAATCTGCAGGAAGCCGCTGTTGCGTCCCAGGCTGAAGCTCAGGGCGCTCAGAGATCCGGCCACGAGAACCAATTGCAGCCCTGTGGTGCGGCTGAGCTTGGCCGACAGCGATGTTTGGGGGCGGGCCATTAGTCGATCTTCTGCAGATGGTGGTTGATGGCCGCGGCGCGAATCAGCTCCGCTCCACTGAGGTTCAGTTGCTGGGCAATGGCCTTGCGGTGGGTTTCCACTGTGGACAGTGCGCTCCCCAGGAGCTTGGCGATTTCTTTGCTGCTTTTGCCTTCCCCGATTAGGTCGTAAATCTCCTTCTGCCGGGCCGTGAGGCCCAGATGGGCTGGCTTGATCAGGGTTGTGAGGCAATGACGAAGGGCCTCGAAAGCATCGGTTTTGTCGATCACTGCGCGAACGGAAGACTGCAGTGCTTGCGGACAGACAAAGTCTTGGGCTGCGCCGGATAGAACGATGAGCTGGATGTTGGGGTGTTGTTCGACGAGCAGTTGCCCTAGGTCGCAGCCGTCACCATCGGGAAGTCGCAGATCAAGGATGGCCAGATCCAGCGGTAGATC
>CAXQPR010000007.1:0-30232 GCA_964225855.1 Salipiger bermudensis
CCGCCGGGATCAGCCCGTCATCCAACGACGGTGTTCGGAACGGCAGGGTCAGATAGCTGGCCAGGCAAAAGCGGCAGAGCTCCGGGCAGCTGCGCACCACTTCCACCATGTGAATGTCGGGCCACGCCGCTTCCGGCGTGATCACCGTTGAGTGGCTGAGGCTGTTGCCGCGCCATGTCTGTTTGGCCACCCGTTCTGGAAGAGTTGCATCCACCGGTGCCACCCCCAACAGAGTGCCGTCCGCTGCATAGCGGGGTGCATGGAGTTCCGGCACGTAGATCCCCGGCACTCGGGCCAGTTGCTGCAGTTGTTCGGCTCGGGGTTGGCCCTTCACGCTTTGGAGGGCATCGATAAACGTGGGCAGCAGATCCTCACCATCGCCAAGCAGCACTACATCAAAAAACGGTGCAAGGGGCTCGGGATTGGCGGTGAGCACAGGTCCGCCGCCAAACACGATCGGATGGTCGTCGGTGCGTGCGTGGCTCCAGATCGGGATTCGCTGCTGCTCCAGCAGATCGAGCAGCACCGGTCCGTCGAGTTCCCAGCTCAGCGACAGCCCAAACAGGTCGCAGTGCCGGTGGGGTGGATCCCCCTGGTCGGTGAACAGCCGGCGCACATCCACGTCGGACCGCATCGCCAGAGTGGACCAGACGATCTGATAACCAAGGCTGGTGATGCCCACGGTGTAAGTGCTGGGGAAGGCCAGCACCGTGCGCAGGGCTCCGGGCTCCGGCGTCGCCGGATCGAATAGCAGGGTTTCCTGGTTCAGGAGCCGTCTCCCGGTGGTGAGGGTTTGGGAGGAGGTGGAGGGGTGAAGGCCCGGCGGCGCACCGATCCCATCCAGCCGTGGTGAATGCCTCCGCGGCGTTCCCGTTTTGCTTCCAGTCTGTCTTCGTCGGCCAGTTCCATGCCCAGCTGGCGCTCATAGATGGAGCGTTCGTCGAACAGGCGGGCCATCAGGAAGCTGGCCAGACAGGCCACCAGGATCGGTTTGAGGATCAGCAGATCCTTGGTGAGGGCAAAGGCCAGGAACATGGCCGTGATCGGGGTGCGCGAACAGCTGGCCACAAAGGCCCCCATGCCGGCAAACACGTAGGTGGTGGGCACATGGCCCGTGAGCGCTTCCACCCAGATGCCGCAGGCCAGACCGATGGCTCCTCCGAGGGTGAGCATGGGGAAAAACAGGCCGCCTGGAGCACCGGAGGCCGCCGCCAGGCCGGTGCTGAAGAAGAGCACCACAAAGGTTCCCAGCGCCATGGGAATGTCGGCCTTGCCGTCGGCGATCAGGTCTTTGAGGCCGTCGAGGTTGTGGAACGCCTCGGGCAGAAACGCGTACACGCCTCCGAGCACGCCCCCGCTGAGCACCATGCGCAGCACAAGGCGATCGCCGAACCAGGCATCCCCTTTGCGTTGCATCGCGAGCACATAGCGGCAGTAGAACTCGGCCAGAACGCCCACCACCATCCCCAGGCCGATCAGGTAGCCCAGGTCGATGGGCAGAAAGTTCACCAGAGGGGTGTATTGCCGTTCCAGCTGAAATCCCTGGGTGGCATCCAGGCCTCCGGTGGCTGGACTGATGCCCACCAGGCCGAGTACATCCGCCCAGGCATCGGCCCAGAAGGTGGTGACAATCACCAGCAGCAGCACCACAGGTCGGGCGGAGTGGAGCAGCTCCTCCACGGCGTAGATGAAGCCGCCGATCGGGGCGCTGAAGACCGCGGCGATGCCGGCGCCGCCACCGGCGGCGACGATCACCCTGCGGAAGGCCACGGGGGCCTTCAGCCAGCGGGCCATTTGCCAGGCCACCGAGCCACCCATCTGCACCGCCGGGCCCTCAGGCCCCAGGGGGAAGCCACTGCCGATGGCCACGATGCCGGCCACCAGTTTCACCAGGCCCACCTGCAGGCCCATGGGCACGGCCCGGTGTTTGAGGAAGCCCATGATGTGGGTGATGCCTGAGCCCCCGGCGGCGGGCGCCAGGCGAGACACCAAAAGCGCCGAGAGCAGCCCGCCGCCGGCTCCCAGGCATGGGAGCACAATCCAGGCGGGAAAGTCGGCCAGCAGCTCAAGCCTCCAGCCCCCGAGCAGTTTGAGTCCGGCCTTGAACAGCACACCGGTCAGCGCAGCGCCAAGGCCCGTGAGCATGAGTGCCAGCACCACCACCCACCAGCGCCGCTCGAGAAGGCGCCGGATGCTGCGGCTGGAGCCGAGTTGGTGGCGGCGTTGTTTGGTTTCGCTGAGAACAATCATCGGGCTGGCGTTGGGGATCAGGCCCCAGCCAGCACTTGTGCTTCGTCGTCGGCGCTCACCACCCGACCCTGATCTTCGAAGCCTGCGATCTGGTCGAAGTTCAGGTAGCGGTAGAGCTCAGCGGAGAGGGGATCAATCTTCGCGGCCGCGATGCTGCGGTACTCCTCAGCGGTGGGAATGCGTCCGAGCTGGGCGCAGACTGCCGCCAGTTCGGCGCTGCCCAGGTACACCTGGGCCCCTTTGCCCAGGCGGTTGTTGAAGTTGCGGGTGCTGGTGGAAAACACGGTGGTGTTGTCTTCCACGCGGGCCTGGTTGCCCATGCACAGGGAGCAGCCGGGCATTTCCATGCGTGAGCCGGCGGCTTCGAAGGTGGCGTAGTAGCCCTCGGCCTTGAGGGTTTCCTCGTCCATGCGGGTGGGCGGGCACACCCAGAGTCGCGCCGTGTTCTGGCCGGCGCCCTCCAGCACCTTGGCCGCGGCGCGGTAGTGGCCGATGTTGGTCATGCAGGAGCCGATGAACACCTCCTGCACCGGATCGCCAGCTACTTCGCTCAGCAGCTTGACGTTGTCGGGATCGTTGGGGCACGCCACCACGGGCTCGGTGAGCTCGTCGAGGTTGATCTCCAGCACTTCGGCGTATTCCGCATTGGCATCGGCGCTGAGCAGTTGCGGGTTGGCCAGCCACTCCTCCATGGCCTTGATGCGGCGAGCCAGGGTGCGGGCATCGCTGTATCCGCGGGCGATCATGTTTTTGAGCAGCGCCACGTTGCTGCGCAGGTATTCGCTCACCGTCTCTTCCGAGAGCTTGATGGTGCAGCCAGCGCACGAGCGTTCTGCACTGGCATCGGTGAGTTCGAAGGCTTGCTCCAGCTTCAGATCGGGGAGACCTTCGATCTCCATGATCCGGCCGTTGAAGAGGTTTTTCTTGTTCGCCTTCTCCACGGTGAGCAGGCCCTTCTGGATCGCCACCCAGGGGATGGCGTTGACCACATCGCGCAGGGTGACGCCGGGTTGCAGGGAGCCGCTGAAGCGCACCAGCACCGATTCGGGCATGTCGAGGGGCATGGCGCCGATGGCGGCGGCGAAGGCCACCAGTCCGGAGCCGGCCGGGAAGGAGATGCCCAGGGGGAAGCGGGTGTGGCTGTCACCGCCGGTGCCCACGGTGTCGGGCAGCAGCATGCGGTTCAGCCAGCTGTGGATGATGCCGTCGCCAGGGCGTAGAGCCACACCACCCCGTTGGGCGAAGAAATCGGGCAGATCCTTCTGGGTCTGCAGGTCCACCGGTTTGGGATAGGCCGCGGTGTGGCAGAAGCTCTGCATCACCAGGTCGGAAGAGAAGCCCAGGCAGGCCAATTCCTTCATCTCATCCCGGGTCATGGGCCCGGTGGTGTCCTGGGAACCCACGGTGGTCATCAGGGGCTCGCAGCTGGTGCCGGGGCGCACGCCAGGAAGGCCGCAGGCCTTGCCCACCATCTTTTGGGCCAGGGTGAAGCCTTTGCCGGTGTCTGCAGGGGCGGACGGACGGATAAACAAATCGGAGGAGGGCAGCCCCAGCTGGTTGCGCACCTTGTCGGTGAGGGCACGGCCGATCATCAGGGGGATGCGGCCACCGGCTCGCACTTCATCGCTGATGGTGCTGGGCTTGAGGGAGAAGCGAGCAATCACTTCACCGGCATTGGCCTCGCCGGCGGCGCGTTCGATCGTGCCGGCATGGGGCCGGATCGTGATCACATCACCGGTGTTGAGCACGGTGACATCGCATTCGATCGGCAAGGCGCCGGAGTCTTCCGCAGTGTTGAAGAAGATCGGGGCAATTTTGCCGCCCAGAATCACGCCGCCGCCCCGTTTGTTGGGCACGTGAGGGATGTCGTTGCCGGTGTGCCAGAGCACGGAGTTGATGGCGCTCTTGCGGGAGCTGCCGGTGCCGACCACATCGCCCACGTAGGCCACGGGATGGCCTTTTTCTTTCAGGGTCGCGATGGTCTTCAGGCCTTCCGGATCCCGGGTTTCCAGCATCGCCAGTGCGTGCAGAGGAATGTCCGGACGGGTGGTGGCGTGGGTGGCAGGGGAGAGGTCATCGGTGTTGGTTTCGCCTTCCACCTTGAACACGGTGACGGTGATCTCCTCGGCCAGGGCCGGCTTGGAGGTGAACCATTCCGCGGCGGCCCAGCTGTCGACCACCTGCTTGGCGAAGCGGTTGCTGGCCGCCAGCGCCATCACCTCGTTGTAAGCGTCGTAAACCAGCAGGGTGCGGCTCAGACCCTCTGCCGCGCAGCTAGCCAGCGCTTCATCGCTGTGCTGCAGCAGCTCAATCAGAGCGGCCACGTTGTATCCCCCCACCATGGTGCCGAGCAGGCGTACGGCCTCCATCGGTGAGACCAGGGGGCTGGTGGCCGTGCCCTGGGCCACTGCGCTCAGCCAGGTGGCTTTGACGTAGGCCGCTTCGTCCACCCCAGGTGGGATTCGTTCACTCAGCAGATGCAGCAGCTCCTGCTCTTCACCCGCGGGTGGGTTCTGCAACAGCTCGGTGAGTGCCTGGGTCTGCTCGGCGTTGAGCGGCAGGGCAGGGATTCCCTGGGCGGTCCGTTCGGCGGCGCTTGCGCGGTAGGCACTCAGCATCGGAAGTTGGTCCTCTGGCGGTGGGCTTTGGCACCATTCTTCTTGTTGACGGGTCAGCACCCGGTGATGAATGCATCCGTCGGCTTACGTAACCTGGTTTTTTCTCGGCTAGGGGCATGACCACCACTTCCGATCTCCATGTGGTGGAGACCCGTCCCCTGCTCGCTCCCGCTCTGTTGCACGCGGACCTGCCGATTGATCCTGGAGCGTCGGACACGGTCGCCAGCGCTCGCCGCCGCATTCAATCCATCCTCAGCGGTGAAGACCGCCGCATGTTGGTGATTGTCGGCCCTTGCTCAGTGCACGATGTGGATGCGGCTCGGGAGTATGCCCGTCGTCTGGCACCGCTGCGCGAACGCCATATCAATCAGCTCGAAGTGGTGATGCGGGTCTACTTCGAGAAGCCCCGCACCACGGTGGGCTGGAAGGGTCTGATCAATGACCCCCATCTCGATGGGTCCTACGACATCAACACCGGTCTGCGTCTGTCCCGTTCACTGCTGCTGGATCTGGCCCGCGATGGCATGCCCACCGCCACGGAGCTGCTCGACCCGGTGGTGCCCCAATACATCGCCGATCTGATCAGCTGGACCGCCATCGGCGCCCGCACAACGGAAAGTCAGACCCACCGGGAGATGGCGTCTGGGCTCTCGATGCCGATCGGTTACAAGAACAGCACCGATGGCAGCGCCACCATCGCCATCAATGCGATGCAGGCGGCCTCCAAGCCTCACCATTTCTTAGGTATCAACCACAGCGGTCAGGCGTCGATCGTGAGCACCACTGGTAATCCTCATGGCCATCTGGTGTTGCGCGGTGGCAATCGCGGCACCAATTTCCATCTGGAAGCGGTGGAGTCTGCGGCAGCCGAGCTGGCGAATGCCGGTCTGGTGGATCGCCTGATGGTGGATTGCAGCCATGGCAATTCCAACAAGGACTATCGCCGTCAGGGAGAGGTGCTGCAGGAGGTCGCTGATCAGGTGCAGCAGGGGTCCAGCCATTTGATGGGCGTGATGCTGGAGAGTCATCTGGTGGAGGGCAACCAGAAGCTCAACGCTGATCGTGCGGCAATGACCTACGGCCAGAGCGTGACTGACGCTTGCATCAGCATCGACACCACGGCTGCGCTGCTGGAGCAGCTGGCCTCTGCGGTTGCCGCTGCGCCTGTGGCTGCCTGATTTGGCACTCTCGGCTTATGAGTGCCAGTTTCGTTATTAGCCAGTGTTGAAATGTAAGCGATTTCGTTAATACGCTTGTCTTGAACTTCGCTCACTTATTTGATCACTACATTGTGGAGATCAAGCGCGGAGGCTCGGCAGTTGGTGTTTCTCCATTTCTTCGGCTTCGGCGATAGCCTCCGCTTGTTTGAGCTTGAGCAGCAGACAGGTCTATGGGTGCGGGGCTTCCGTCCGCTCCAGCTCGATGGTTTGTTGCAGTGGTCCCAACGGGTTGCCGGTCAGCAGCACTGGGATGGTGATGCTCTTCAGCATCAGGTGATGTGTCTCTGGGTGGAGCGCTCGGATCAGATCAGTCGTTGGCAGGCCGGTTTGCGCCAACTGCCCGATGAGCAGGTGTTGGTGGCGGGCCTGGGCAGTCAGGGCGACTGGACGCGTCACTGGGAACGGATGCTGCGGGTGTGATGGCCACGCAGCCGGGCCCGTGGTTTAGTTGCTGACCCATTGCCAGCTGAGGCCAACCGCTAACGGCACGGTGAGGTTGTCGATGCCCCATGGACTGAGTTGTTCCAGGCCGGTTGCCAACAGGCTGATGGCAAGAAGGCCGGCAAGGCCAGGGCCTTCTGGTCCCACCCAGGCCAGCAGGCCGAGCACGGTGAGGCTCACGGCAGCCATGGTGATAGTGCCGGCGATTGACTTCGTCTGGCCCCAGATCTGCCAGTGGGGTGTCTGTGTGGCTCGGCCGATCAAGCCGGCCAGTCCGTCGGCGGCGGCCATCACCAGCACTCCTGCGCATGCAACCTGGGGCTGCTGAGGCCAGAACAGCAACAACAGGGTGGTGATCGCTAGGCCATAGGCGACTGTGCCGTAGCTATGGCGATCAACATCCTCGACGGCCGGAAGCCAACGCCAACGGTGATTGATCAGCGCCACCACCGTCACGGCCGTGGCGATCGGCACTGCCAGGGTTGCAGGAATCTGCAGCCACCAGGCAAGGGGCAACACCGGCCCGGTACCGATGTGAACAATTTTCCGGCTCAGTTCTTTCTGCCCAGGCCAGCGCCGACGAGCGACCACGGCAACCAGGAGGACCAGGCCCATCCAGAGCCCGATCACAACAACACCGACCAGGGGGCTCAAAGCAGCAGTGGAGGCAAGGATGGCCTGAAGGATGTCAGGCCGCCTGTTGATGGGTGGTCATCATCCGCAGCTTGAGGATGGCTTTGGCCTCCAACTGCCGCACGCGCTCCCGGGAGACGTTGATCTGCCGGCCGATTTCGGCCAGGGTCAGCGGCTCTTCGCCGTCGAGGCCAAACCGCAACTTGAGGATTTTCTGTTCCCTCTCGTTGAGCTGGGAGAGCCAGCCCCCCAAGTGCTCTTTCTGGATGGAACGATCCATCCCTTCCATCGAATCTTCGCCGTTGGGGTCGGGAATCAGTTCGCCAAGGGTGCTGCGGTCTTCTTCGCCGCGGGCATGGGCATCAAGGGAGGCACAAGGAGCGCTCTGGGAGATCAGGTCTTCCAGGTCACGGGGTTCAATCCCCATGGCGTGGGCCAGTTCCAGTCGGTTGGGTTGGCGACCGAAGCGGTGCGACAGCTCTCGGGAGATGCGGCGCATCTTGGAGAGCTTTTCGCTGATATGGATCGGCAGGCGGATGGTGCGGGCACTGTTGTCAATCGCCCGCGTCATGCCCTGGCGGATCCACCAGTAGGCGTAGGTCGAAAACTTGTACCCCATCGCCGGGTCAAATTTGTCGACGGCCCGCTCCAGCCCGATCGCTCCCTCTTGCACCAGATCCAGCAGCTCCAGGCCCTGGTTCTGATACTTCTTGGCCACGCTCACCACGAGCCGTAGGTTCGCCGCCATCATCCGATCGCGCGCCCGCTTGCCCATGCGGATTTTGTGGCGTTCCCGGGGGGTGCGCTCCTCCTCGGGCGTTTCCAGCAGCTGCTTCATCGCTTGCACGTGGTGGGCAAGCTCGATTTCTTCAGCCGGTGTGAGCAGAGGGATTCTGCCGATACTGCTCAGGTAGTAGCCGATCGAATCGGTGGAGAGACGGCCTCCCTGTTTGATCTGTCGCGCAGCTTGTGCTGCACGAGCCGATTGATCCGCGTTGCGAACACGCTTGGTGTTCGGCAACACAGGTTCCGACGGAGAGATGGCTTTTGCATCTTCCGTGGATTCCAGAGGGATCCCCATCACCCTGGCCTCCTGAGATTTGATTTGCGCGAAACTTAGCACCGCGGCAGCAAGCCGGAGAGTTCAAATATGAAATTTTCCCGTATAAAGATCAGCCAAATCCTTCAATGCTTTGTTTTGCAGATTATTGCCCACTTTTTCCAATTTTTTTGTTTCTTTAATGCAGAATCGATCGCCGGTGTGTAGTCCTGGTAACACTATGGTTTCTGGCTTGCCGTTTTTGGCGCTTTGGCAGCCGGGAGCCCCCGCCTCCAGTGCTTGCTCAGGCTTGTCTGAATGTGTTCACCACTGCGCACGGGCTTGCGCTGGGTGAAGCTGCCATCACTGAGCATCTCCCAGGTGCCTTGGTCGTCGTGGAGATAGCGATCGAGCAGGCGTTCAAGTTGTTGGCGGAGTTCCGGTTCTTCGATGGGCACAACGGCCTCCACGCGGCGATCGAGATTGCGGGGCATCCAGTCGGCGCTGCCGATGTACACCTCCGGCTCTCCGTTGTTGCCAAACCAGAAGATGCGGGAGTGCTCCAGATAGCGGCCGATGATGCTCACCACCGTGATCGTTTCGCTGATGCCTTCCCGACCTGGGTAGAGGCAGCACATGCCTCGGATGATCAACTCGATCACCACCCCTGCCTGGGAGGCTTCGTAGAGCAGAGCCACGATGGCTGGATCCACCAGCGAATTCATTTTGGCGCGGATGTGGCCGCCTAGTCCTTGTTTGGCGTGTCTGATTTCCCGGCGAATCAGCCCCTCCATGCCCTTGCGCAGGGTGACCGGAGCCACCAGTAGTTTGCGGAAGCTTTGCTGCTTGGAGAAGCCGGTGAGGTAATTGAACAGCTCCACCAGGTCTTGACCCAGTTCTGGCTGAGCCGAGAGCAGGCCGACGTCTGTGTAGAGCTTCGAGGTTTTTGAGTTGTAGTTGCCCGTGCCGATGTGCACGTAACTGCGCAGGCGTTGTTTCTCGCGCCGCACCACCAGCACGATCTTCGTGTGGGTCTTGAGGCCGATCACCCCGTACACCACATGCACGCCTGAGCTTTCCAGGTGTTTGGCCCACTGAATGTTGTTGTCTTCATCGAAGCGGGCCTTGAGCTCCACAAGAGCCATCACCTGCTTGCCGTTTTCAGCCGCGCGAATCAGAGCGGCGATGATCGATGAATCCTTCGACGTGCGGTACAGCGTCATCTTGATCCCCATCACATCGGGATCATCTGCCGCTTGGTTGATGAACTCCTCCACCGAGGTGGAGAAGAGGTCGTAGGGGTGGTGCAGCAGCACATCCCGGCGCCGGATCACCGAGAAGATGCTCTGAAATTCCTCCTCTTTGATGGAGCCATCCTCGAGCAAGCCGCGTTGGGTGCGGGCCAGGCTGCTGTGAGTGTGGCCGCGCAGCTGTTCATCTTTGAGGGCATCGAGTGGTAGAGCGAGCAAGCTGAACAGATCGTCGAGTCCGAGAGGTCCATCGATTCGGTACAGGTCGTCTTCGCTGACCGACATGCCTTCCATCAGCATCTCGAGCACGTCGTCGGGCATTTCATTGGCCACCTCGAGGCGTACCACCTCCCCGCCCATGCGCCGTTTGTGCAGGCCCTGCTCGATGGCAATCATCAGATCGTCGGCTTCTAGGTCCCGCAGTTCGAGATCCGCGTCACGGGTGACGCGAAAGAAGTAGTGCCCTTCCACGGTCATGCCGGGAAACAGCAGACCGATGTTGAACGCCACCACCTGCTCTACCGGCACGGCGGTGTGCAGGGGCTCCTGCTCCGCATCGCTCAGATCCGTGGGAATGGCCACGAAGCGGGGCAGCATCTTTTGTGGAACCTTCACCCGGGCCAGCTGGCGTTGGCCGCTGTCGGGGTCGACCACCAGGGCCGCCACGTTGAGGCTCAGATTGCTGACAAAGGGAAAGGGATGGGCTGGGTCCACCGCCAGGGGGGTCAGCACCGGGAAGATCGCCGTCTGGAAGAAGTTGTCGATCCAGAGGCGCTGCTGTTCGTTGAGCTGGGGGTAATCGAGCAGTTGAACGCTGTGTTTGCGCAGTTCTGTTTTGACGTGACTGCGGTAGTGCTTCTGCTGTTCTTCCAGCAGGGGGATCAAGGTGCTGCGGATCGCTGTGAGTTGCTGCTGAGGCGTGCGGCCGTCGGCACTGGTCTTGCTCAGGCCCGCTTCCACCTGAGACTTCAGTGATGCCACCCGCACCATGAAGAATTCATCGAGGTTGTTGCTGAAGATGGCGCTGAACTTGGCCTGCTCCAGCAGGGGGGTGCGCTGATCGAGCGCCTGGGCAAGGACCCGCTGGTTAAAGGCAATCCAGCTCAGTTCCCGGTTGATGTAGAGATCAGGGGCCAGGGAACGGGCTGCCATCAGATCGGGGTGGGGATAAGGCCTCTGTCCGCAACGTAGCAATCACATGACAGTTGCCAGGTGTTCTGGATTGCCGGCTCAGGCCTGCTGCGCTTGGGGGCGTTTGGGCAGGCTGCCTGCCACCAGAAAGGCAACGCCAATCAGCATCACGACCGCAAACCAGAAGGGGCTGGTGGGACCAATCCGGTCGTAGCTGAAGCCGGCGGCCGACGCGCCGAGAAACGTGCCCAGGCTTTGCAGACCCTGCAGGCCACCCAGGGCTGATCCCTGGCCATCACTGCCGAGCCTCCGGGAGACCAAGGCCCGCAGGCAGGGGGTCACCAGACCCGTGCCCAGGGCCAGCAGGGCAACGGCGGTGTAAACCACCGGCACTGAATTGGCGGGGGTGGCGAGGGGCACCAGTAGACAGCCGACGGTGAGCAGCCCCAGGCCTGTGAGGGTGAGACGCAGTTCACCGAACCGTTTCACCAGTGGACCGATCAGGCCTCCCTGCACCACCATCGCGATCACGCCCACGAGAGCAAAGGCAGCTCCTGCCATGCCTTCAGTCCAGCGGAAGTTGTTGCGCAGATACAGCACCAGCACGGTGGTGAACCCGTTGAAGGTCATGAAAAAGCCGAAGAAAGCGATCGAGAGTCGCCTGACCTCCGGTTTGGAGAACACGCGGGCGAGCAGGGTGACGGGGTTCAGTTCCCGTTTGCGCGGTAGCTGTCGGCGGGCAGCGGGAGGATGGGTTTCGGGGAGCAACCCCAGCACCACCATCAGATTGGTGAGGGCGAAGGCGGTGGCGGCCCATGCCGGCAGGATGCGGTTGATGTCGCCCAGCAGGCCCCCCAGGCCGGGGCCGAGGGCGAAGCCCAGACCGAAAGCCACGCCAATCAGTCCGAACGCTTTGGCACGGTTCTCCGGTGTCGTCACGTCGGCCAGAACGGCGGTGGCCGTGGCAGCGGTGCCACCGCTGGCACCGTCGATGATCCTGGCCAGGAACAGCATCGCCAGGGGGAGGCCAGCGGCGGCTGCGCTGGGCCAGAGTTGCTGCCAAGGCAGGGTCAGCGTGGTGGCAAACAGGCCCATGCCCAGCACCGAGCCCAGCACGCAAATGGTGATCACTGGTTTACGGCCGAAGCGGTCGCTCAGGGCGCCAATCAATGGGGCGACGGCGAATTGCGACAGGGCATAGGTGCCCGAGAGCAGCCCAACGGTGCTGCCGCTGCTGCTGAAGTCCTCCAGCAGGAAGGGGAGCAGCGGCAGAAAAATGCTTTCGCTCAGCCGGTCATTGAGGAGCGTGAGAAAGGCGCTCAGCAGGGTTGGGAACTGGAACCGTCTCACGGGAGATCGGGCTGGAGAGGCCGAGAAGGTCCGTCACCCTCCCACAGAGGTCCGCCATGCGATCAGCTCGCTGAGCATGGAGGCAGCCCGACCGTCCTTCAGGAAAGTCTCTGCGCTGTCCAATCCGGCCTCGAGAGTTGCTGCCTGGCCAGCCATCCAGAGATAGGCGCCGGCATTCCAGCGCAGCGATGGTGCCAATGGACCTTGGTTCTGCAGAGCGTCCTGCGCTTGTTGTGTCCAGCTCTCCAGGTCACGCCATTCCTGATCCGACCCGAAGCAGCCATGGTCGCGGGGGTGGAGGATCAGACGCTCGGCGGGACGTCCTGCGCTGATGCGGGCGGTGATGCAAGCCCGGCTGATGGGTAGGTCGGTGCCACCTTCCTGGCCTTTCACGGTGATCACCTCGTGTTCCCCAGCCAGGGAGAGGGCTTCCCACGCTCGGCTTTCGGTGGGGGGATGCACAAAGCCGCTGATCAGCAGGTGGTCACCGGTGTGGGCAGTCCAGAGCAGTTCGGCACTGGCGATTGGTGGGCGTTTGCCCAGATCGTCGCGGTGCGGGATCAGGGCGTCGGCCAAGGGGAAGTGGCTGGGTTGATGGATCAACGCCAGACCATGCTGGTTGAACCCTTGTTGAACCTCCGCGATCGACAGGCTGGCCAGCTCAAGGCCGAGCGCGTTGAACAGCTCCGCTGCGGTGATGCCGTATTTCACCGGCATGCGACCACCGGCCTGAAACACCACCGGTTGCCCCGCGCTGAGCAGAACTAATGCGGTGAGTGGATAAAGAGGAGCTGTGCGCTTGCGCCCATCGAAGGGCATCCCAAAACACAGAGGGCGCCTTTGCCCTGATGCACTGTGCAGCTCTGGACCCAGGCGGCGATAGGTGTCGACCATGCCGGTGAGCTCCTGGGGCTCGGGTCGACGGATGCGATGTGCAATTAAATAGGCACCGATCTGCGCATCGCTGGCCTGGCCCGTCAGCATCATCTCGAAGGCTTCATCGGCCTCTGAACGACTCAGACCTGTGCTGGTGTGCTCACCACTGCCAACCTTGCGCAACAAGTCCTTGAATCGTTGTCGTGCGTCAGCCTCGGTTTTGGTCATTGAGCACACCGCGACACAAAGCGTGAAAGGAATCCTCCGTTTTAGACCGGCACTGCAGAGGTAGCGGTTGTTACCAACATCCCAGACCTGTGTGGCTGCCGTGTAGGGGATGGTCAGGGTGATGGCGCCCTTCGGCGTAATACAGGCGCTCCACAATCAAGCTGGGAAACGATGTGTTGCTGGGCTTGAAAGAGGATGAGGAGGTCGCTGAACGAGAGAAGCGACGAGCGAAGAGTTGAATCATTACTGGCGATCATGCGATGTCTTAATCGTGCTGACATTGGTTGAAGAGCGCTGTCGCGGTTGCTGCAGGAATCAAGGGGTTTGGAAGTGCTGTTTGGTAGCAAATGTGGCTTTTCTGATGCTTTGAAGACGAGAAGCTTGCTTTGCCGTTGAGCTGCCTGTGAAGGACTTGTTCGATACGGCATCTCCGATCATTGATGGTTTTATGACTGCTTCCACGCTGACGCCTTCTTTGGCGGCGCCTTCTCAGGCCACGGTTACAGCCAGCTTGATGGCGGCCAAGAAGGCCAAAGGTATGAGCTTCGCAGACCTTGAGGCAGCCCTTGGTTTGGATGAAGTTTGGATCGCTTCTCTCTTCTACGGGCAGGCAACTGCTTCAGCTGAGGAGGCTGAGAAATTGGCGTCGTTGTTGTCGCTGGATCCGGCCATTACAGCTGCTTTGCAGGAGTACCCCACCAAAGGCAGTCTGGATCCGGTGATCCCCACCGATCCTCTGATTTATCGCTTCTACGAGATCATGCAGGTCTATGGCATGCCTCTGAAGGATGTGATTCAGGAGAAGTTCGGTGATGGCATCATGAGCGCCATCGATTTCACCCTGGATGTTGACAAGGTCGAAGATCCAAAGGGTGATCGCGTGAAAATCACCATGTGCGGAAAATTCCTTCCTTACAAAAAATGGTGATGGTCTGACGACAAGGGGGAGTATTGCAGCCCGGGATTCCCGGGCTTTTTTCATGCTTGCTCAGGTGCGGTATTGCTGCTGCAATTGCTTGCAAGCCAGCTGCCTGCGTTCTCCGACTGGAAGGTTTTGGCTTAATTCCAGTAGCCAGCTCTGACTGCTTGGGGTGGCGATGCAACCCAGGGCTCGCAGAGCAGCGGCGGCCACGGCGTCGGACCCCGTGCCACTCAATTGCGCGAGGCGTTCACTGACCTCAGCTCCATCCCGGCGTTGCAGCAGCCGGATTGCCGCGAGCGCCACGGGGTCTCGAAAGTCGTTGAGCAGTGGTTCGCAGAGTTGCAACAACGTGGTGTCGTTGAGTTGGTAAGCGTGGAAGCTGAGCAACTGCAGACCTGCGAGCCGAAGTTGCAGACCCGGCAAGCTCAAGGTGTGTTGGATCAATCCCAGCGGGAGTTCCCCTCCCCAACAGGCCAATGCCTGCAGCACCACCAGGGCTTGGTCGGCATCCAATTCGCTGTCGATCTCATCAAGCCGCTGAAGCAGCCAATCCCGGCTTTCCGGTTGATGGGTGAGCCCTGCAGCCAAGATCAATTCGTCTTGCACGCCGTGGCAAGCGATCAGCTCCTGCACGAGGGGCCAACCCGTTTCGGCCAACATGCCGATTTTCTCGGCGAGGGCCCGACGCAGCCCAAGAGAAAGGCTGGGAGAGTAAACCTCCCCCAGCCATTCGGGCTCCAGAGGAGCTCGTCGTGATGATTTGGAAAGCCGCTCCCAGAGAGCGGCTTCATGGACATCGCTGTGCACGGAATCCTGATCAGCGGGCACCGAGTTCGGCAGCCAGTTCACGCTCCAGCTTGTCATCGTGCTCGGTCGGCAGTACGTTCTCCACTTTGGTGCGGTGGGTGCTGTAGAAGAGCATGCCGATGAAGACCATGCCGCCCACAATGTTGCCCAGGGTGACAGGCAGCCAGTTCCAGAAAATCACTTGAAGAGGGCTCACGCCGGAACCCAGAATCGGGCCCGCGGTGTGCAGGAACTGGTTCACCACGATGTGCTCCATGCCCATCGTTTGGAAGGCGGTAATCGGCAGCCAGCAAGCCAGGATTTTGCCAGGCACGCTCTTGCTCACGAGTGCCATGGTCACGCCCAGGCACACCAGCCAGTTGGCAACAACTCCGCGCAGAAATGCGAGGAAGAAGCCCATCGATCCCAGATTCTCGTACTTCTTGACGACGTTGAGGATGTTGAGGTCGATGATTTTCTGAGCAACCTGCTGCCACATGGTGGCTTTGATAACGGTTGCATCACCAGCAACTGCAGCTGCTTTGGTCGCCGCTGCAGCAGCAGCAGCAGACAGAGGCTCAACATTGAACCCGTTGGTGAGGCTGATGGCCATGATCACGGCCACCACAGCGGTGCCGATCCAGTTGCCGAACCAAACCCAAGCCCAGTTGCGGAAGGTGGCACCCCAGGTGCTTTTTCCGGCCCAGGTGGCCATGGGGAGCAGGGCAAAGTTGCCGGTGACCAGCTCCATGCCGAACAGCACGATGCTGGCGAAGCCGAAGGGGAAAAGCAGGGAGCCCACAAAGGGAGCTTTGACGGTCAAGCCCACGGTGAGGGCGAGGATCACGGCAAGGCCGAGAATCGCGCCGGAATAGAACCCACGCAGCAGAAGATTTTTAACGCTGACGGTGGCTTTTTTGCCGCCGGCGGCAATCATGCCGTCGACGAGCTCATTGGGTAGTACGTAGTCCATTTGTGAGGCAGAAATGCTCATGCCGAGGTGAGAGAGAGAGTTTGAGGAGGGGAAGACGTGTTGTTCTCGCCTTTTGATTCAGCGATCAGCCGCTGATTTTGTTCATCAATTTGGAGAACACATCGCGCTGATGGGCGGGACGAGCAATCGGAGTCTTTTCACTGCCGCTTGCACTAAACCAATTGACGAAGCGGGAAAACAGATCGCTGGATTTGGTCATGGATCCGGTGGAGAGAGGGGAGGGGAGGGCGTTGAAGGGGGAGCCGAAACGGCCATGGCTTCAAAAGAAAGCGCCACGGCTGTGGATCGCGGCTTTAGCTGCGGGGCTTGGCGCCGAACTTCTCGATCAGCAGTTGCTTCAACACGGCATGGATGTCTTCAGCGGGAACGGCTTTTTGGTGCAGTTCACCGACCTGGGGGTCAGCACCCTGGGAGCCACCCACGGTGAGGGTGTAGCCCTCACCCATCACGCCTTCTTTGTTTTTGGCTTTGGTGCCAGTGAGGCCGATGGCGCCCATGTAGGCCTGGCCGCAGCTGTTGGGGCAGCCGGTCCAGTGGATCTTCAGCTCTTCGGGCAGTTCCAGTTCGGCATCGAGCTTTGTGGCGATATCCGCTGCTTGGTCCTTGGTGTTCACCAGTGCGAAGTGGCAGTAGGAGCTGCCTGTACAGGAGACGGTGCCAGCGGAGACAGCACCGGGTTCCAACGGGAAGCGTTGGACGAGTGCATCGCTTTGGAAGGCTGCAAGCTTGTCGCTCGGCAAGCCCACCAGGATCACGTTTTGATCTTCGGTGAGGCGCACCTCGCCGTTTCCGTAATTGAGGCTTGCGGTGGCGAGGTCTTGCAGATCTTCAGCAGTGAGGCGGCCGACAGGCACGTGCATCCCGGCGAAGTGGAGACCCTCCTGTTTCTGGGCATGAATGCCGTAGTGGGAACGGGGGGTTTCGTCGAAGACCGAGCCGGGATCAGGAGTAAGCGGGCCGAAGTTCTCCTCCACCATCGAGCGGAAGGCGTCGAGCCCCACCTGATCGACGTACATCCGGAACCGTCCCTTGGGGCGCTTGTCGCGCTCTCCGTTGTCCCGCCAGGGACGGATCACCGCGTCGGTGATTTTGCAGAGTTCATTGGGCTTCACCCAGGCATTGAGGGGCAAGGCATAGGCGTTCATCTGGGACGAGAGGATGCCGCCGATCCAGACCCCGAAGCCCAGCTCGCCGTTGTTTTCAACGGGGTGGAAGATGATGTCGTTGTGGAGCAGGAAGTTGTCTTTGGCACCTGCTACGGCGGTGTTCCACTTGCGTGGCAGGTTGGAATATTCGGAATTTCCCTCTTCGTTATTGGTGAGGAAGTTGTTGAGCTCGAGGGTGTAAGGACGGGTGTCAACGATCTCCTTGGGATCGATGCCGGCAAGAGGGTTGCCGGTGACGTTGCGTGGATTGTCGAAGCCCGACTGAATCGTGCTCAGGCCAGCCTCCTTCAGCCGCTTGAGAATTTCCGGGAGGTCATTGAGCAGCACGCCGCGCAGCTGCAGGTTCTGGCGGGTGGTGATATCGCAGCTACCGTTTTCGCCGTAGCGCTCAACAATGGAACCCACAACGCGCAGTTGCTGGGCACTGAGAATGCCGTTGGGAACGCGCAAGCGCAGCATGAACTTGCCGGGAGTTTTGGGCCGCCAGAACATCCCGTACCACTTCAGGCGCAGTTGCAGATCCGTTTCGTCCACCTGCTCCCAGCCCATTTCGGCAAATTTGTCGATCTCGCTGCCGACAAGCAGGCCATCTTTATTGGCTTTGTTCTGCTCAATCTTGTTGAGCTTTTTGCCTTCCAGATAGGGGCGTGAGGGAGCGCTGCTGGTCATGGTGAAGGGAGTAAGGGGATGGGGGTTGGGAGTGAGGTGGATCGGGTTGACCCGTTTCAGCGTCTGCAGCACCTCAACATCCGAGTGCGCTGGTAGCGGATGTTTAGCGATCAGCCGTGGTGCATTTCGGTAACAGATGGAACAAAAATTGCTGGGCTTTGACTCAAATTTGGTGTTTGTTGATACATGCAAAGCGCCGGTGATCTGTATCGAGGGCCCGCCGTGGCAGCTCGGACTGCGCTCAGTACTGGCGTCCGACTTCGCCCAGCATGCGAACGGCTCCCTGGCGAATCATTGACCACACCTTGCCCATCGCCTCCAGGTCTTGGTCAAGTTCGGAGCGTCCGCGGCTTTGGCCATAGGACTCACGTGAACCCCAGGCGTCTGGTTGGCGATAGCTGTCATCGCCATCGTTGTAATAACGGCGGTTGTCCATGCGCTCGTCCCAATGGCTGTCGTGGGCGTCGTGGCTGTCGTACGCATTGCTGAAGCGGCGGCTGTCGTCCATCCGCTCGTCCCGATAGCGGTCGTCGTGGTCGCCGAAGCCGCTGTGCTTGATGTGCCGCGCGTGTTCGATCTCGTATCTGCTGGTTTGGAAGCGGTCAGCGTGGTGCGCTTCGTCGTAATCGGATCTGAAGGATGGCCTGACGGGCTCGTCAAGGCTGTTGTCGTCGCGATAGCTCTCACGCTCCCAGCGTTCCTCACGGCGCCCACTTGTGCTGGCACTGGATGCGCGGCTGCGTCTCGAGCTGGCTTGGATGGCCAGACGGCGTTGGGTTTGCTCCGGGCGGCGACGCTGACTCGTCATGATGCAGACCGATATGGCTAATGATTCACAGACTTCATCAGCTCAGGGGGCCCAGCATCCGTGGCGGTTGTTACGGAAGCCCGCTTTTCTGTGTCCATCGCCACGGGCCGTGGACGCGCCCGTCGTTCATTTCCCAACGGTTTTGCGCCTGGTGGTGCATGGGCGCAGTGGTGGAGAAATTCCTGCTTGCTTGGTGGATTTCGCGCAGGAGCTGGCCGCACAGCGCCAGGGGCCGGTGGAGCTGGAAGCGCTCACGGCAGAGCCCCTTCCGACCCAACCGGGCAGGCGCTACTGGTTGATGCCCTTGCTGTTGTTGCCGGGCAGCCATGCGCGATCGGATCTCCCGCAGATTCGCGAGCGGATGCGCCGCGCAGGGGCCGAGGTCACCATGGTGCCTTTTCTCGGGGCCTGGCCCCAATGGTGGGATTTGTTGCGGGGCTGGATCGAGGCTGGCAAGGCTGATGGGCAAAGTGTGGTGGTGGTGCACCACCCTTTGCGGCCTGGCTTGGCCAGCCGCTATCTGACGTTGTTGGGAGCCCAGCTGGGATGCGGTTTGGTGTCTGCTGATACCTGGGAGGTGCACGCCAGGCAGCATCCTTCCGCCTGTCCCCTTCCTCTGGCCCTCGCTCCAAACCGCATGGCGGAGGCGTTGCGGCAGGCTGGTGGATTGCCCTCGCTGCTGGACGATCCACAGCTGCGTTCCGGTCTGATTTCCCTTCTTTCTCTCCTCCCGTGACTGATTCCTCTGCGGACCTTGTTGCATCTGAGGGCACAGCTGCGGGAACCGTGTATCTGGTGGGTGCAGGACCCGGAGATCCTGAGTTGCTCACCCTGAAGGCCCATCGGCTGCTGGGATGCTGCGACGCCCTGGTCTACGACTCGCTGGTGCCGAAAGAGGTGCTCGATCTGGTGCCAGAAGGCTGTGAGCGTCATTTCGTGGGCAAGCGTCGCGGTCACCATTCGGTGCCCCAGCCGAGCACGAATGCGGTGTTGGTGGAGCTCGCTCAGCGCCATTCCTGTGTGGTGCGCCTCAAGGGAGGGGACCCTTTTCTGTTTGGTCGCGGTGGAGAAGAAGCTGCCCACCTCACGGCCCGGGGTGTTGCCGTGGAGGTGGTGCCGGGTGTGACCTCAGGCATTGCGGCCCCTGCTTACGCCGGTATCCCTGTGACCCATCGCCGGGCCGGCTCTTCCGTCACGTTCGTGACCGGTCATGAGGAGATCGATAAGCGTCGCCCTTCGGTGAACTGGCGTGCTCTGGCCACTGCGAGTGATGGCCTCGTGATTTACATGGGCCTGCACAATCTCCCGCGTATTGCGGATGAGCTGATGGCGGGTGGATTAGCGGCAGACACTCCCGTGGCATTGATTCAGCAGGGCACCGTGGAGGGTCAGCGTTGCCTCACTTCCACCCTGACGTCGGTCGCGGAGGAGGCACGGGCCCAGGCTTTTGCTTCCCCTTCCATCGTGGTGGTGGGTGAAGTGGTGAATCAGCGCATCTCGGCCTGCTCCCCCCAACCGGCTCCGGTCACCATGCCCATTCCGTTTTAGGGATTGGCTGGTTTGTCTGCCGGCTCCCGCAGCCGTGGCATCAGTTGCGCCAGGTTGCAAGGACGGGTGTCGGCATTCAGCTGAGCCTGAATCAAGCGTGCCCAGGCGGTTTGAACCGCATCCAACGATCCAGGCAGCACAAACACAATCGTGCCGTTGGCAACGCCGGCCAGGCAGCGGCTCTGCAGGGTGCTGGTGCCGATGGTCTCGAAGGACAGCACCCGGAAGAGTTCTCCAAAGCCTTCGATGTGTTTATCCAGCAGCGGCTGGATGGCTTCGGGGGTTCCATCCCTGCCGGTCAGTCCTGTTCCGCCGCTGGTGATCACCACATCGACGCTGTCTGAGGCGATCCACTGGCTCACCACCGCCCGCACCTGGTAGCGGTCATCCGGACAGATGCTGCGTTCCGCCAAGGCATGACCGGCCTGTTGGAGTTGATCCTGGAGGCAGTCGCCGCTGGGATCATCGGCGAGGGTGCGGCGATCCGACACCGTGAGCAAGGCGATTCGAAGGGTCAGGGCCGGCGGTTGTGGCTGGGGTGGACGCTAAAACCAACCTGGATCTGCTGGAGTTGGGGATGGCGCAGAACGATGGGGGCTCCGTGAAGGTGTTGTTGTTTGCGGCTCTTCGTGATCAGGCGGGCTGGGAAGAGCGACGGCTGCCCTTGCCATCGGCGGGCACCACCTCAGCCCTGGATCTGTGGTCGTCCTTGGATCTGGGGCCTTGGTCGGATTCGTTGCGGGTGGCGGTGAATCAAGTGCTGGTGGATCCGCAATCGTCTGTGGTTGCAGGGGATGAACTGGCCTTTCTGCCCCCATTCACCGGTGGTTGAGATGGCGATACAGCGGCAGGTGCAGGGGAGCGGGGGAGCCTTTGTGGAGGTGGTGATTCACCCGCAGCCCTTCAACCCCTGGTCGGTTTTGGCGGATTGGTTGCCAGAAGCTGCTGCAAGCGCTGTGTTCCTCGGTCGGGTGCGTCCGGAGGATCAACGGGGCAATGGGCTCGACGCTCTGGAGTTGGTGCATTACCCGGGCATGTGTGAGCAACGGATTCGCGATGACGCCGAGCGGTTGCGCCAGCAGCATGGAGCTGATCGCGTGTTGGTGCTGCACCGGGTTGGCAAGCTTCCTCCAGGCGAACCGATCGTGCTCGTTGCTGTCACGGCGGATCGCCGCGGTGTGGCTCAACGCTGTTGTGCTGCGGTGCTGGAAGCGCTGAAACACGACGCCCCGTTCTGGAAACGGGAATGGCGCGGGGGGCAAGGTACCTGGGTGGAGGCCAATACGCCGCTTTAGGGCAGGTTCAGAACAGGCTGCGGCGCAGCAGCTGAGCCCAGAGCTGGCTCCCGGCCTCCAGTGGTCCTGCGTCAGCGGGAATCTCCAGCAGCAGGTCGGCGCCCTGGAGTGAACCGATGCGCGATGACGCTTGTGATCCGTCGATGCGGGCGCGTAAGCGGCCATCACTGGTGATCTCCAGTCGGGCGCGGGCCAGTTCCGGTCGTCCGGGTCGCCGTTTGTAGAGATCCCCCAGCTCCACCTGGATGCGGGGAAACAACTCGGGGGTTTGCTGCCCTTCAAGGTGTTGCAGCGCCGGCCACAGCAGTTGCAGAGTTGTGATTGCTGCCGCCACAGGATTGCCCGGTAATCCGAAGAAGGGCACGTGGTCGCCGATCCAGCCAAAGGCGAAGGGGCGACCCGGCTTCAGGAACAGCTTCCAGAAGTTCACTTCCCCGAGTTCAGCCACCAGAGGGCGGATCCAGTCGCAGTCGCCGGCGGAGACGCCCCCCGTGGTCACCACCACATCGCAGAGAGTCGCGAGGTCGCGCAAGGCGTGCCGCAATGCCTCCGGTTGATCGGGTGCGACGCGTTTGTGCTCGATGGTGTAACCGAGTTGCTGCAACATCGCCTCCAGCAGGGTGCTGTTGCTTTCCCAGATCGCTCCTTCCGGTCGTCGTTCCCCGGCAGGGATCAATTCATCGCCGCTCACCAACAGACCAATGCGTGGTTTTGGGCTCACGCTGAGTCTGGAAACACCGCACCCTGCCAGGCGACCGAGATCGGCCGCCCTGAGGCGCACCCCAGCGGGCAGCAGGCTGTCGCCGCTGCGGCACTCTTCATCGGCAGGTCGGATCCAGGGTGATGGCGAGGCGTCTCGCGCCAGGGTGATGGTCTCGGAGGTGGTCTCCACCAGTTCCTGCGGCAGAACCCAGTCGGCACCCGGAGGTAAGGGGGCTCCGGTGAGAATGCGGATTGCTTCGCCCGGATTCAGGGTTCCCGGGAAGGGGCTGCCGGCTGCGGACCGGCCTTTGAGGCTCCACTGATCCCCCACTTGGGGTTGATGGGCCTGCCCCAGGGCGTAGCCATCCATGACCGAGGCGCGAAACCCCGGCACTGCGGCTGTGGCTTTGACGATGCTGCAGTTGACGCGGCCCAGGCAATCGGCGAGGGGCAGGGTCTCTGCACCGCGTTGCAGGCTGGATGGCAGTGCATTCAGCAGCCGTTGGCGGGCCTGATCGAGGGGGAGACCCTCGCGGCCATAGGGCTCAGCGGGTCCAGACACCGTTGCGCCCCCCTGCTTTGCGCACCAATCGAATCTCGCTGAGGGTCATGCCTGGGTCGACGGCTTTGAGCATGTCGTAAAGGGTCAGTAGTCCTACCGACACGGCGGTCATCGCTTCCATTTCCACGCCGGTCTGGTTGGTGGTGCGGCAGCAACAGGTGATGGTGAGCCCTGGCAGCTGCCCATCCGGTTCGATGGTCACCTCCATGCCGCTGAGGGGTAGGGGGTGACAAAGGGGGATCAGCTCCCAGGTGCGCTTGGCGGCTTGGATCGCCGCCACGCGGGCGACTGCCAACACATCCCCTTTCGGGGTTTCGCCCCGCTCGATCAAGCCAAGGGTGGCTGCATCCATGCGGATGCAGCCCTGAGCGATGGCTTCACGTTTGGTGGCTGGGCGGTCGCCCACCTCCACCATGTGTACCTCTCCGTCTTGATTGAGGTGACTGAGGGTCTCACCCATCTGTGGATGGTGGTCACAGTTGAAATCAGCCTGGCAGATCAGAGCAGGGTGACGGTGCCTGAATGAATGTCGAAATAGCTCGCCACGATCTTGAGTTGGCCCTTTTTCACGGCATCTGCAAGAACCGTGCTGCGTTGGGGGAGTTGCTGGGCGGTGTACCGCGCGTTGCCTTTCACCGCCGCTTCCAGGTCTTCCCCTGGGGTGAGGCTGGAGCGGATCGGCGTGACCAGTTGTTCCAGCAGAGGGGTCAGAGGCGCGTCATTCCGTGCTGCTTTCACGGCGCCGCAGCCGCTGTGGCCCATCACCATGATCAGGGGTGTGTTCAGCGCAGACACCGTGAACTCCATCGAGGCGATGGCGTCATCGAATGCGGTGTTGCCTGCACTGCGGACAACGAACAGATCGGAGGGGACTGCATCAAACACCCATTCCGGTGAGACGCGCGAATCGGCACAGCTGAGGATCCCGGCCCAGGGAGCCTGACCTGTGGAGAGAACGTCAGCTGAGAGGAAACAGTCGCGTTGCCAAAGCCCTGCCATCGCTTCTGCTCTGGCGGCCATGGTGGTGGCTTGATTCTTTCTTTCCCAGGCAGCAACGAAGCGCTTGTTCCCGTCCATCAGGGTGGCGAGTGGATCCTCGGGTCGGCACGACCTGGGGTTTTCGTCAGCAGGGATTGTTGAGTTCGCGAGATCAGTGATCGGAGCCGCTTGGGCTTTCGCCGACTCGCCCAAGCCGGAGCTGATCAGCCCGGCAGCGGTCAAGCCGCTACCCAACAGAAACGATCGTCGGTTCATGCCTCCACCCCACGTCTGCAGGCTTCGCGGACGCTAGTCACCATCTGTCGTGTGGAGGGGCCTTCGCCTTTGGGGATTCAGCGCTCGCCGAGGGGTGCCCAGAGGGTGGCTTCCGAACCCACGACAGGCTTGACGCTGGCAGCGGAAGACACCGGTGCTGCAGGGGTGGGATTTTGGATGGGGGTCGCTTCAAGATCCCGTGCCCCGAGATCGGCCCAAAGGGTGGCCGGACTGGCGATCACGGGCTCAACACCCTTGACTTCAGGAGTGACGGCAACGCCCTGGGTTCGAACGAGTTGCACGGCCAGAGATGCCACGACGAAAGCGCCGAGAAAGCCTGCGGCAATGGTGAGTGGGCTCCGTCCGACACGGACAGCGGTGCTGCTGAACACGACTGAAAGTCACGACCGGATTTCAGTATGGGAGCTCGCTGTATGAATTGCTACCGAACAGGGGCTGATTGGTATCGAAATACACGGCTTTAGCCGAATTGATGAACGCGTTGCCTGCCGGCTCAGGGCTCTCGGCCATCACCCACCCATGGGTCATTCCCAGAAGCATCCCGAGGGAAATTGCGAATCGCACGGTGTTTTATGTATCACCACAAACATCCTTGGACACGCTTTTTCCTGTTGTCATCATTGACACCAAATGGCCCTGAACGGCATGGATTCGCGGAGTGATTGCTCAAGTCATTGTTTCTCTTTTGAGCAGGATTTCATTGGTAACTGGCGTTGCATCCCCCTTTGCGTGCGCCGCAAATTGGATTTGGTCGGCATCAAGCTGAAGCTCAATCACTGGATGGCCCTCGAGCAGCAGCAGCGTCAGCAACTGGTGGATTGGTCCGATGCCCCGACCGAGTGGGCTGGATTTCGTCAGCACCTCCGTGATCTCACGGTCGGGATGGCGGATGGGGTGGCCAAGGATTTGCCGCCTGCGGTGGATGAACCTTGGCAGTGCGTGGATCAGGTGCCGCTGGCGATTGCCGCAGCAGCAGATCAGCGTGGTGTGGCGCTCAGCGTCGAGGCCTGGGCTCGTTTGTCCGAGTTGGACCGGTTTGCGTTGTGCAAACTGGCCCGGCCCGGCCATGACCACCACAACCTGGAGGCGGCCTTCACTGAGCTGCTGGGCTGAACCAGCGCCGCAGTTTCACCAACCGGTTGCTCACCTGTTCAGGCGGTTTGATGGCCGAGACCGCGGGGGCCGCAATCACAGCGCAGGCCTTGAGTTCTGGTTGTTTGGATACCGGGCAGGCCTGGTCATGCATCAGGGCGTTCACTTCGCAGGCTTGGTCCTGGGTGAAGCCCCAGTGCATGGGCAAAAACAGGCTGCCCTTGCGGATCCGGTCGGTGATCTTCGCCCGTGCCGTGAGGTGTCCCCGCCGTGAGCTCACAGCCGTCAAGGCTCCGTCCTTGATCTGCAAGCCCTGGGCATCCTCAGGATGAATCTCCAGCAGTGGTTCTGGATGCATGGTCTGCAGCCGTTTCACCTTGCCGGTGCGCGTCATCGTGTGCCATTGCCCCAGATACCGCCCCACGGTGAGCACGAGCGGATAGGTGTCGCAGGGGGGTTCCGCTAAGCCCTGGGGAAGGTCAGTGCTGAAGCGGGCTTTGCCGTTGGGGGTTGGGAACTGATGGTCGCTGTAGAGGCGCTTGGCCTCTTGGCTGGGTTCGCTGCCGTGGGGGAAGGGCCATTGCTGTGGGCCCGATTCGCGCAGCAGGTCATGGCTGAGGCCCGACACGTCACACACCCGCCCACGGGTGAGCTGGGTGAATTCGGCGTACACCTCCGCTGCCGAGTCGTAGCTGAAGTGTTGTTCGAATCCAAGACGCCGGCCCACTTCGGCGAAGACCTCCCAGTCGGGCCGACTTTGCCCATGGCGCGGTCGATAGGCCGGGCAATACGTGACCCGGCGCTCGGAATTGGTCATGGCACCAGCCTTTTCGCTCCATTGCGATGCCGGCAACAGCAAATGGGCGTAGTGGGAGGTTTCCGAGTCGGCATAGGCCTCACTCACCACCACCAGGGCGCAGTTCTGCATCGCCGCTTTGACGCGGTCGAGTTCGGGCATGCTCACCAGCGGGTTGGTGGCGGCCACCCACCAGAGGTCGAGTTCACCTCGCTCCATCGCCTCCACCTGTTGCCAGGCCCCGAGCCCAGGGGTTGAAGCGATCTGCCCCTGGGGGAACCCCCAGGTCTGCTCCACCTCACCGCGGTGCTGGTCATCGGTGACCAGCCGGTAGCCGGGCAGGAGATGGGCCAAGCCACCTGCCTCTCTGCCCCCCATCGCATTCGGTTGGCCGGTGAGGGAGAAGGGGCCGGCACCTTCTTTACCGATCTGGCCCGTGAGCAGGTGAAGGTTGATCAGGCCCTGCACCACGGCGGTGCCTTCGCGGCGTTGGTTCACACCCATCGACCAGAGGCTCAACACCCGTTGGTTGCGGTGGAACAGCTCGGCCACCTCTCGCAAGCGTTTTTCAGGGATGCCACAGAAGCGCGCCACCTTGCGGGGGGTCCAGCGGGCCACCACATCGAAGAAGGGTTTGTAGTTCTCGGTGTGATCGTCGATAAAGGCCACGTCCTGGCCGTTCTCGCGAAGCACCAGGTGGGCAATCCCATGCAGCAGGGCTAGATCGGTGCCCGGTGCAATCGGCAGATGGATGTCGGCGGCTTTGGCGGTGTCGGTGTGGCGCGGATCGATCACCACGATCGTGACGCTGCCGGGGTTGCGTTTTTTGCGTTTGATCAGGCGCTGAAACAGCACCGGATGGCATTCGGCTGTGTTGGTGCCGATCAGCACCGCCACGCTGCAGTGGTCAATGTCGTCGTAGCAGGCCGGAGGGCCATCGGAGCCCAGGCTGCGGGTGTAGCCAGCCACCGCCGAGCTCATGCAGAGGCGGGAATTGGCATCGAAGTTGTTGGTGCCGAGAGCTCCTTTGAGCAGTTTTTGGGCGAGGTAATAGTCCTCGGTGTGGAACTGGCCAGAGCCATACATGGCGATGGCGTTGGCCCCTTTGGTGGCCAGGGTGGTCTGGATCTGATCGGTGATCGTCTGTAGCGCTGTGTCCCAGCTGACCGGTTGAAAGTCTTGATCGAGGCTGGAGCGATACAGCGGTTGATGCAGTCGTCCGCGGGCCAATGTTTCGCCGACGGTGGCCCCTTTGATGCACACCTGGCCCTGACTGGAGGGGTGGCTGCGATCGCCGCGCGCCGTCCACATCGGGTTGCCGTCTTCGTCTTTTTTCACTGCCTGGCCGGGTTGGGCCGGAGGAAGCAATTCAAGGCCGCAGCCCACACCGCAGTAGGGGCACTGGCTGCGCACGGAAGGTGTCGGTGTGGGCATCGGGGTACAGAACTGAAAAGACCCAAGACATCGGTCTCGGGTCGAGCGGGTGCCTTTCGGCGTTGAAGTGGAAGGGTGGAGATCAGCGACCAGCCATCGCAGGCAGGCGCTCCTCTTCGATCGACACAGCGGGGCTTTCGCCTTCGTGCAGCTCAGCGAAGGAGCCTTTCGGTTCCTTGAGGAAGAAGAAGCAGAAGAAGGCAACCACCAGACCGGCAACACCCAGGATCTGGAAGAAAGCGCTGTTGGAAGCCGCGATCACTTCGGGGGAAGGATCTGCACCACCGCCCATCCACATCGGCAGCAGGCTGAAGATGGTGAGGTAGGCCACGGCACCAACGTTGCCGTAAGCACCCACCAGGCCAGCAACCTGACCGGTGACGCGACGCTTCACCAGGGGAACCAGCGCGAAGGTGGCGCCTTCACCTGACTGCACAAAGAAGGAGGCGAGCATGGTGATGGCCACGGCCACCACGATGCCCGTGGTGCCGGAGAAGGTACCGGGCTTGATCATGCTCATCACCAGGTAGCCGAAGCCAAGACCTGCGGTGAGGAAGCCCATGGTGTTCTTACGGCTGCCGACCTTGTCGGAAATCAGGCCGCCTGCAGGGCGGGCGATCAGGTTGACGAAGGCAAAGCAGGAAGCCAGCAGGCCAGCGGTTGCTTTGGGCAGATCGAAGGTGGTTTCGAAGAAAGTGGGCAGCATCGAGACCACGGCCAGTTCGGAGCCGAAGTTGACGATGTAGGTGAGCTCGAGGATCGCCACTTGGCGGAACTCGTAGCGATCTTCCTTGGGATAGGTCTTGTTGCCGAGGATCAGGTCACGGTTGGTGCGGATGATGCCCCAGGTCTGGAAGGCAAACCAAACGGCGACGGCGCCGAGGGCCAACGGATAGGTGCCGGCATTGAGGAAGCCAACTTTCTGCAGGCGCCAGCAGAGCACGCAGAGGATGGCTGCGAAGGGCACATTCATCCCCAGCAGACCCCAGAAGTCGCGCATGGAGGTGACTTCCAGACCAGCGGTTTTCGCGGGCTTTTGATACACCTTGCCAGGAGGAGTATCGGTGACGTTGAAGAAGTAGAAGACGCCGTAGAGGGCGGAGATGATGCCGCTCAGGGCGATGGCACCGCGCCAGTTGAGGATTTCACCGGTGGGCAGAGTGAAGCCGCCGGAGAACGACAGGAAACCTGCCAGCAGCACCATGGTGAGGGCCGAGAAGGCGGAACCGAAGTTGCCCCAGCCGCCGTAGATGCCTTCGGCCAGGCCGATTTCTTTAGGCGGGAACCATTCCGCCACCATGCGGATACCGATCACGAAGCCGGCGCCCACGATGGAGAGGAGCAGGCGGGCCACCACCAGCTGGTTGAAGTCCTGTGCGGAGGCGAACAGGAGGCAAGGAATCGCCGAGAAGACCAGGATCGAGGAATAGGTGATCCGGGGGCCGAATTTGTCCAGCAGCATGCCAATCAGCACGCGAGCGGGAATGGTGAGGGCCACGTTGCAGATGGCCACGGTGCGGATCTGACCGAGATCAAGGCCGAGATCGGCTCGCACAGTTGTGGCCAGAGGGGCCAGGTTGAACCAGACGACAAACGTCAGGAAAAAGGCAATCCAAGTGAGATGGAGGGTTCGATATCTCCCTTGGAACGACCAAAGATCGCCAAGCATGGGTTGGGTAGGAGAGTGCCCTCAGGCGTCAAAAAAAGGCTGCTGAGGAGATTTTGGACGGCGCTGAACAAAGACCGTTCGCCCGATTAGTGAACGCGACTGTCCAGCCCCTCAAGGTGCTTGCTGCTACGAAATGGCGAAAAAAGGTTCCTGTTAAGCATCAGCCCAGGTGATTGATTGCATCAGGATTTCTGAGCCCTTGCTGATTGGTAGTTGTTGCGACAATTTGAATGGCTGGTGAGAGAGATTTTGACCGGTTGCTCTTTTGGGATGGGTGCATGCCGACAGGCGAGCTGAGGGCTTGCGTGCTCAGCGGTGGGGCCAGCAGGCGCATGGGCTGCGACAAGGCGCTGCTTCCGCATCCCAACGGCGGTGTGTGGTTGTCGGAGCTGGTGAGCCAACTGCGCGCCTTGTCGTTGTCTGTGGTGGTCGTTACGGGCCACAGCAGCCACCAGCAGTTGCTTCACGGCCGAACTGGGGTGGAGCTGCTGGCTGAGCAGCCCGCTGGCCTGGGCCCTTTGCATGCGCTGGGGCAGTTGGTGGCGGCCGAACCCCAACAGGAGGCCTGGCTTGTGGTTCCTGTCGACATGCCTCTCCTGTCGTCTGCGCTGCTGAACCGGTTGATCCAGGCCTGGAAGCTGGATCCCTGTCAGGCAGCAGTGGCGGACGACGGCCAGCGGCTGCAGCCGTTGCTGGGGATCTATCCCACCTCCGAGGTGTTTGCAGCCTCCCTGCATGAGCAACTGTCTGAGGGTGATCGACGCTGGATGCATTGGTTGGAGCGCATCCCCTATCGCGCGGTGCTGTTTGCTGCTGACCAGCTGCGCAATTTCAATGCGGTGAGTGATCTGGCAGCGTTGTCTGATGCACGCTGACCGCCCAGTTGTTGATCGCCATGCCCGACCCTTGGGGGTGTTGCGGCTGTCGCTGACAGGGCGCTGCAATTTGGCTTGCCCCTATTGCTGCCCGGATGCCGACGAGCCGGCGGGGCTTCTCAGTCTTGAGGCGCAGTTGGCTGTGGTGCAGCAGGCCTGTGCCCTGGGTGCACACACGCTGCGGCTCACCGGTGGTGAGCCTCTGCTGAGTGATCGCCTCTGGCCCTTGCTGGAGGCTGTGGCTGCTGCGCGCGCGCGGCCAGGCGGTCCGTTCCATGGGCTGCAGCAGGTCAGGCTCACGACCAACGGGGTTTTGCTCACGCCCGAACGGGCCCGTCGGCTCAGAGCGTTGGGAGTGGATCGTCTCACCATCAGCCTTGATGCCGTGCATCCGGATGCAGTGGCACGCATGGCTGGCCTGCAAGGGGGCACTGCTGCCGGGGAGCGATTGCTCGGCCAGGTGCTGGCCGGTGTACAGGCGGCTCGCGCGGCGGGCTTTGCTCCTTCCCAGGGTCAGTTGAAGCTCAACAGTGTGATTCAGCGAGGCTTGAACGACGATCAGCTGATCCCTCTGGCCGGGTTGGCCCGTGATCACGGAGTCGA
>CAXQPR010000008.1:0-51249 GCA_964225855.1 Salipiger bermudensis
ACCGACCTCCACCAGGGGATCGTGTGGGGCACCAACACCGACGCCACGGACCGTGACCCCCGTCTGACCAACCGCTTCGACTACGACGGTGATTACGGCACCGTGCTCAACCGCTTCCTGATGCAAGCGGCGATCGGCTATCCCCTCACCGTGCACGGCACCGGCGGGCAGACCCGCGCCTTCATCCACATCCGTGATTCGGTGAAGTGCGTGCAACTGGCTCTGGAGAACCCCCCTGTGAAGGGCGAGCGGGTGAAGATCTTCAACCAGATGACCGAAAGCCATCAGGTGGGTGAACTGGCCAAGAAGGTGGCAGCCCTCACCGGTGCACAGGTCAATAACCTGCCCAACCCCCGCAATGAAGCGGTGGAAAACGACCTGATCGTGGACAACCGCTGCTTCCTCGAGCTCGGTCTCAACCCCACCACCCTCGATGATGGTCTGCTGAAGGAAGTGGTGGAAATCGCCACCCGCTACGCCGACCGCTGCGACCGCAACCGCATCCTCTGCACCTCCGCCTGGACCAAAACCCAGGCCCAGGCCATCAGCACCGCATCCTGATCCGCCTTTCCTCGCCGTCGACCTCGTGAAAGTCGCTTTTTTCACCGAAACCTTCCTTCCCAAGGTCGACGGCATCGTCACCAGGCTCACCAAAACGGTGAAACACCTGGTGGAAGCCGGTGATGAAGTGATGGTCTTCTGCCCAGAAGGCTGCCCCGACGACTACATGGGAGCCAAGCTGGTCGGCGTACCAGCGATGCCGCTGCCCCTTTATCCAGAACTGAAGCTGGCGCTGCCGCGGCCGGCTGTATCAGACGCCATCGACGCCTTCCAGCCCGACCTCATTCATGTGGTCAATCCGGCTGTACTGGGCCTTGGAGGCATCTGGCTGGCCAAAACCAAGGGCATTCCCCTGGTGGCCAGCTACCACACGCATCTCCCCAAATACCTCGAGCACTACGGCATGGGCATGCTCGAGCCGCTGCTCTGGGAGATGCTCAAAGCCGCCCACAATCAGGCCCTGCTCAACCTCTGCACCTCCACCGCAATGGTGAAGGAGCTCAGCGAGAAGGGCATCCAGCACACCGACCTGTGGCAACGGGGTGTTGACACCGACCTGTTCCGACCAGAGCTGCGCAGCGAGGCCATGCGCAAACGGCTGCTGGGCCTCCACGACGATCGTGGATCCCTGCTGCTCTATGTGGGTCGCCTGTCGGCAGAGAAGCAAATCGAACGGATTAAACCAGTGCTGGAGGCTCTCCCGGACACCCGTCTAGCCCTCGTGGGCGATGGCCCGCACCGCCAGCAACTGGAGAAACACTTCGAAGGCACGGCTACCACCTTCGTGGGCTATCTGGCCGGCGAGGAACTGGCCAGCGCCTATGCCAGCGGTGACGCTTTCCTGTTCCCCTCCAGTACCGAAACCCTCGGCCTGGTGTTGCTGGAAGCAATGGCGGCCGGCTGCCCGGTGGTCGGCGCCAACCGCGGCGGCATCCCCGACATCATCAGTGACGGCATCAACGGCTGCCTGTATGAACCCGATGGTGCCGATGGAGGCGCCACCAGCCTGATCGATGCCACCCGCAAGTTGCTGGGCAACGACATCGAGCGCCAGGGCCTGCGCACTGCCGCACGCTCAGAAGCAGAACGCTGGGGATGGGCCGGTGCCACCGAACAACTACGGGGTTACTACCGCCAGGTGTTGCAGAAGGAGCTGAGCAGCGTCGCCTGACGGTCAGCCTTTCAGGCGCTTCCGGTTCCACACCTCCATCACTTTCTTGGCCATCGGCAAGGCGTGCACCGAGCCGCCGCCCGGGGTGTTTTCAGCAAAAGCAACGATCACGATCTGACCTTCCGGATAGGGGGCATAGGTGGCGAACCAGGCATGATCCGGCCCTCCCGTGCTGTCTTCCGCAGTACCGGTCTTGCCCCCAGCGGGTGGAATTCCAGGCCCATTGAGCCCGTAACCGGTGCCATCTGAAACCACCTTGCGCAGTCCCTCGCGAATCTTGGCCAACGTGGCCGGCTTGATCGCCACCCGACTGCGTCGCCCCGGAGCCATCCAATCAAGGCCCTGATCGGCCAAGTGAGGCGTCACCAACCAACCACCATTGGCAAAAACGGAGTAAGCCCTGGCCAGCTGCAACGGGGTGATCTGCACCACGGACTGACCAATGGAAGCGCTGGCCATGTCTTCTGGGATCCAAGGAGTGGAGCCCGGTTTGCTCCACCCACGACCGGCAGCGGCCCAATCTTCATCACCCACCAGCCCGACGCTTTCCTCCCACCCGATTTCGATGCCGCTTTTCCCGCCAAACCCAAGCGCAGAGGCGGCCTTTTTCAACGCGCGTGACCCCGAACCCACTCCCACTTGATAGAAAAAGGTGTTGCTGGAAAAGCGCAGGGCGTCGGCGTAACCGATCGTGCCGAACCCAGCACCGTTGTGATCAGGGAAGCAATGGCCGCCGTAGGTGATGCAGGCGGCTGTCGCCAGCTTCACGTTGGGAGGGAACTTGCCTGACTCCATGCCAGCCATGGCCGTCACCGCTTTCCAGGTGCTGCCGGGGTCGTAAGCATTCAAGGCGCGACTGAACAGGGGCTTGCGCGGATTGGAGAAAAGCTGGTCGTATTCCTTCTGCGTGGTCACCAATTTCGAAAAGAAGTTGGGATCGAAATTGGGCTTACTGGCCAGGGCCAGGATCGCGCCGGTACGCGGATCCATCGCCACAATCGCCCCACCCCTTTTGTCAGCCAGGGCCTGCTCCGCCGCCCTCTGCAAATCGAGATCGAGGGTGAGTGTCAGATCTTTGCCCGCCACCGACGGGCGATCACCGAGGTTGCGCTGCACCTCGCCCATGGCATTCACCTCCAGCATCTGGCCGCCCCACTTGCCGCGCAGATGGGATTCGTAGGCAGCCTCGACTCCGGTGCGACCGATGCGATCGCGAATCTTGTAGCCCTCTCCAGCGAGCTGCTTGTATTCGTCTTCCGTGATCGGCTGGGAATAGCCAAGGGCATGGGCCGCCAGGGTGCCGTGGGGGTAAAAGCGCAGGATGTCCACATCCACAAGCGCACCCTTCAGCCCCAGGGCCTGCTCCCGGAAACGCAACACCTGTTCTGGCTTCAGCTCCGTTGCCAGCGTGGTGCGATAGCCATCGCGATCGACACCACGACCGCGGCGCTGATCCAACTCAGCCGGGTTGAGATTGAGCACCTGGGCGAGCCGATCGCGCAGTGGAGGCCAACTGGCGTCGTCCACCAACCGAGGCTCGATGTAGAGCGAATAGGTGAGCTTGCTGGATGCCAGAACACGTCCCTCACGATCGAGCAGACGCCCACGGATCGGGGAGCGCGGCACCAGACGAATCCGGTTCTCATCCGCCAGCTCGCGGTAATGCGCTCCTTCCACCACCTGAAGCCAGGTGAGTCGGGTCAACATCGCCCCGCAGAACACCAGCACGAGGCCGATCAGCACCAGTGGCTGCTGCTTGAGACCGCTGTGGCGATAGCCCTCACGGCCAGTGAAGCTGGATCGAGCCATGGAAGCGAAGGAAGGGCTCAGGGGGCGAGATGCTGCTGGAGCTGATCCAGCTTGCTCTCAATCCTGGCGAGAACCACCGGCAACGGATCACCGTCATCAACAGTCCGTGCCTCAGACAGAGGCGGTGAGACAGGTTCCGGAGCAGGATCCACCTCCACATCCACCTGCACCACTGGGTTGCCAAGGCCAGGACTGACCTGGTCGAGACGCTCACGCACAGCCTTTGCCGCAGAAGCCCCTTCCTCACGAAGATCCGCCAACGGATCGGACGAGCTGGTCAAACCCTCCACAACCTTGGCCGCGCCGCCCTGGCGGACCCGTTCCACCATGGCCAGACCCACAGGCAGAACGTCCTGCATCACGGAGAGCCTGAACGCTTCAAACGGTCGGTTGTCGGCCATCGGACCGGATTCAGCGAAGTCCAGTCTGCTCTGAGGGGAGCACCAGCGTGGGGCAGGCAGCCTGACGAGCTCCCAACGACCAGCCGGTCACCGCACTGAGCACGATCACGGCCAAGATCGGAACCAGCGCCTGATGGGTGGTCTCCAGCCGCAGCCACTCGCCCCAGCCCCGCAGGAAGCGATCCCGGGCAAAACGGCGGCGTTCACGGGTTTCCTGCTTGGAACGGCGGCGGAAGGATTTCTCAACCCAGCGCTCAAAGGAACGCTTCTTCGTGATCGCCATCTTGCGTTCCACCTCAAGCAGCTGGCCGGAGGTGAGCTCGGGATGAAAAGTGCTGATCAGCTCCAGGCTCTTGAGAAACATCTCAACGGCACCGTCCTTGATCTGACGAGCATCGTCATCAAGTAAATCCCAGGCCAACTCGGGATAGAAGCGACCTCGGTTCTGGCGGATCTGCTCTTCGGTCAACTGACCAGGCTCCCGCAACCAGCGGTCGGTGTTGCTGTCGAACCGCCGCCAGTAGAGGAAGGGATTGATATAGATAGTCTTGCCCGCAAGCTGGATGCTGTCTTGCTGCAGGCGGCGCTGCAGCTGCTGATTCTGCTCTTGGGCGGCGGTCACAAATACTTCGGGCCGGGGGCTCAGGGTATCGGCGACTCCGACTGCCCACCAGCCCCCAGAGGCACTATTCCCACTCGATCGTGCCGGGCGGCTTGCTGGTGATGTCGAGCACCACGCGGTTGACCCCCTTCACTTCGTTAACAATGCGATTGGAGATCTTCTCAAGCAGATCGGCCGGCAAACGCGACCAGTCGGCGGTCATGCCGTCCTCGCTGGATACGCAACGCAGCACGATCGGCCAGGCATAGGTGCGCTTGTCGCCCATCACGCCCACGGAGCGCACGGGAAGCAGCACAGCAAAGGCCTGCCAGATGTCGTGATAGAGCCCTGCCTCCTTGATCTCCTCGCGCACGATCAGATCGGCATCGCGCAGGCAATCCAGCTTCTCGTCGGTGACCTCACCCAGGATGCGGATGGCCAGACCAGGCCCAGGGAAAGGGTGGCGGCGCACGATCTCTTCGGGGAGACCAAGGTTGCGGCCCACCTTGCGCACCTCGTCTTTAAACAGTTTGCGCAGGGGCTCCACCAGCTTGAACTGGAGATCCTTCGGCAGGCCACCCACGTTGTGGTGGCTCTTGATCTTCACCGCCACCCGTTCGCCCGTCTTGGGATCAACGTTGGTACCGGCACTCTCGATCACATCGGGATAAAGGGTGCCCTGAGCGAGGTAATCGAAGGGTCCGAGACGCTTGCTTTCCTCTTCGAACACACGGATGAATTCCGTGCCGATGATTTTGCGCTTCTCCTCCGGATCGGTGATGCCGTTGAGCTTCTCCAGGAAGCGCTGACGGGCATTGATGTATTCAACGTGAATGTTGAACTTGCGATCGAAGAAGTCCATCAGGAACTCGGGCTCACCCTTCCGCATGAAGCCCTGATCGATGAACATGCAGGTGAGCTGATCTCCGATCGCCTTCTTGAGCAGGAAGGCGAGGGTTGACGAGTCCACACCCCCAGAAAGGGCCAACAGCACGCGCTTGTCACCCACCTGCTCACGCACCAGAGCCACCGCCTCCTCGATGAAGGCATCGGTGGTCCAATCCGGCTCACAACCGCAGACGTGATAAACGAAGTTGCGGATCAGCGCCATGCCGCAGGTGGAGTGCACCACCTCGGGGTGGAACTGCACGCCGTAGAGCCGGCGGTTGTGATCCGCCACAGCGGCTTCAGGGGTGTTGGCGGTGTGGGCCAGGCGCACAAAGCCCTCCGGCAGGGCTTTCACCGAATCGCCATGGCTCATCCACATCGTGGAGCCGCTCTCGACATTGGTGAGCAGGTCGGTGGGGTCGTCGACCTCCAGGGGAGCCTTGCCGTATTCCGCCTTACCGGTGGCGGCTTCCACGACGCCACCCAGCTGCTGCACCATCAGCTGCATGCCGTAGCAAACCCCCAGCACGGGGATGCCCAGGTTCCAGATTTCAGGATCACAAAGGGGGGCGCCCTCCGCATACACCGAACTGGGTCCCCCGCTGAGGATGATTCCTGCCGGAGCCATCTCGCGCAGCTCGGTTGCTGAGGTGCTGTAGCCCAGCACCAAAGAGAACACCTCGGTTTCCCGCACGCGGCGGGCAATCAGCTCGGAGTACTGCGAACCGAAATCGAGAATGACGATTGCCGGCTTGCGCTGGCCGTCAGGCTGAGTTTGTGACATCGCTACGGGTGAGGTCGCGGGCTGACGACCGTCAATCCATCAGCGTAGAGAAGGGGCTTCGAGGGCTAACTGCCAGGTCTTGAGAAGTGCCTGTGCTGCAGGCCCTGCCCAACGCCGCTCCCGAGAGCGATCGAACAACACGGCACCCACCTGCATGGACCAGCTGCCGTAGCGCTTGAGATATCCGCAGGCCCGCGCCTCAATCGCTGCAGCCATCCGCTGACGCAAGCCATCAGCCTGAACCGCATCCTGCTGCTGCAACGCCTCCAGCGCCGCCTCCACCGAAGCGGCCTTGCGCAGCTGCTGCAAACGCTCCAGCGGCAGGCCCAAATCCACTGCCAACGCCGTGAGCACCTCCAACCGTCCATCCGCCAAGTGGTGATGGGTGTGAAAGATGCCGCCAGCCAGTTTGAGCAACTTGCCCTGATAGCCGAACAGCACCAACTCCTTCACGCCTGCTTCCGCAGCAGCCACCAGAACCGGCCCGATCCAGTTGCCGGTTTTAAGCAAACCACCAGAGGTGTGGAAGCCGAGTTGCGTCGCCAGATCACGACCGTTTTCACCAATCACCAGGGTGAGCCGACCATCGAACTGGGACTGACCCGTGATCACACGCACCTGCTCGAGGCTGTCCTGCAGTTGATCCGGTGATGCACTGATTTGGACCGTTGCCTGAGTGCCAATCAGCGCCAGGCCATCCACCACCCCGAAAGCAGCATTGCTGGTGCGTTCTGCCAGCTCTCGACCTCGCGGCAACACCACCTCCAGCTCCAGGGCACGACCGGATGGAACCAGCGACCTCAAATTCCGCTCCAGCAGCTGCCGGGCAAAGTCCGACACACAAATGGCACCACCCTCGGAAAACCGACCCACCCCTTCCCCTGGCAAGACAGTGAGCCAAGGCTCCAGCGAAGCCCCCCAGGACACCCGCACCCACACCTCCAGGTCTCGGGTCAGATCCAACCCTGGGCCGGGATCGCACACGGCAATCCCCAGCACCTGCTGATCGTCTGCAAGGCCGGCAATAGAGCGCACCGGCACGATCACTACCCGCTCGTCGCCCTGCGGCTCGGGCACCACCAGGGACTGTTCCAACTCAACCGCTTCGCCGATCAGTCGCTGGGTTGCGGCACGGGCAGCAGCAGCCACCCACACCGGCAAGGTCAGACCCGACGATGGTGAAGGAGCGACCTCAGACATGGGGCACTGCCAGCCACGGGATGTTTAGGACCATTTTTTAAGATGTTGGATTGGCATTTCCCAGGCCGTGCAGGACAAGCTCACCCTGATGATCCCCGGGCCGACCCCGGTGCCCGAAACGGTGCTCAAGGCCATGGGCCGTCACCCCATCGGTCACCGCAGCGGTGAGTTTCAAGATGTGGTCAAGCGCACCACCGAGCAATTGCGCTGGCTGCATCAAACCAGCAGCGACGTGCTGGTGATCACCGGCAGCGGCACCGCAGCGATGGAAGCCGGGATCATCAACACCCTCAGCCGCGGCGACAAGGTGCTGTGCGGCGACAACGGCAAGTTTGGTGAGCGCTGGGTGAAGGTGGCCAAGGCCTACGGCCTTGAGGTGGAGGTGATCAAAGCGGAATGGGGACAACCCCTGGATCCTGAAGCGTTCCGCGCCGCTTTGGAAGCCGACACGGCCAAGGCGATCCGCGCTGTAATCCTCACCCACTCCGAAACCTCCACCGGGGTGATCAACGATCTGGAGAGCATCAGCCGCCACGTCAAAGCCCACGGCACAGCGCTCACCATTGCCGACTGCGTCACCAGCCTCGGCGCCACCAACGTGCCCATGGATGCCTGGGGCCTGGATGTGGTGGCCTCCGGCTCCCAGAAGGGCTACATGATGCCTCCCGGCCTCAGCTTTGTGGCCATGAGCTCCCGCGCCTGGGATGCCTATGAACGCTCCGACCTGCCCAAGTTCTATCTCGATCTCGGCCCTTACCGGAAAACTGCAGCCAAAAACAGCAACCCCTTCACCCCTGCGGTGAATCTCTATTTCGCCCTGGAGGCTGCCCTGGAGATGATGCAAGCGGAGGGGCTTGAAGCGATCTTCAGCCGCCACGCTCGCCATCGCGCCGCTGCCCAGGCCGGCATGAAAGCCATGGGCCTTCCCCTCTATGCGGCAGAGGGCTACGGCAGCCCGGCGATCACCGCTGTGGCCCCCGAAGGCATTGATGCAGAGCAGCTGCGCAAAGCAGTCAAGGATCGCTTCGACATCCTTCTGGCAGGTGGCCAGGATCACCTCAAAGGCCAGGTGTTCCGCATCGGCCACCTGGGCTTTGTGTGCGATCGGGATGTGCTCACCGCCGTCGCCGCGATTGAATCAACTCTGCAATCCCTGGGACTGCACAAAACCAGCATGGGCGCTGGCGTCGCAGCGACTGCAGCAGCACTCGCCAGCTGACAAAACAATGCGCCAATCGATGGCGCAAAGCAGGCGGCAGTGCCATACACTGCCGCTATGCGGGTGTAATTCAGTGGTAGAATGTCAGCTTCCCAAGCTGAACGTCGCCGGTTCGAGTCCGGTCACCCGCTTGAGCTGAAATTCATCAATCCTCGCGAAAGATGAACAGGTAAAGCCTGTCAGGCGCGCGGTTTGATCAACTGCATCACCTGAGGGCCAACTCCTCCAGCCCTGCGTTCTTGGTCTAAAGCCTGAAGGATCAGAGCGCCAGACTCAGCAACGTTGCCTTGCTCCGCCGCTTCTTTGGCTTCGCCATAAAAACGTCGTGCAGCGTCGAGATAGGACTGACGCTGATCAACAACTGCCGATACAGAACCGTTAGTGGACTTACCGAGTATTGACGTCACTGACTTGGACACATTCTTGACAAGTTTAACGCCGCTCAAAGCAGCATTTTTCAAGCGTACGGGCGTTGATCAGGTACCTGGCTCCTCAACATTGCCGCCAAGGGCATCGATCTGCTCCCTCAACAGAGCAGCCCGAACCTCATCACCTCGCGTGATCGCGACAGCGAGTGCGAACTCAAGCTTCTCGAGCTGATGACCGCCCTCCACAAATTCCTGGGCAGCCTGCAGGCCTGGGGCGGAGTGTGCGGCGCGACGGCTCCCGCCGCTTGCACAAGCACCTGACTGAGAAAGAGCCATCGGTCAGTTTCTTTTTATTTTGACACGATTGGTCAGTTCATGCAGCCTGCTGGTGCTGAGGATCACCGTCTTCTGACGACCCAAAACCACCCGAAGCCTCAAGGACCACCGCAACGTCAGCGGACGACTGCAACAGGGACTGACAGTCCATCAACAGGCGATCGACATCATCGAGGCGAGCCAACTCCTCCGCCGGCATCTCAGCACTGCGTTGTTGCTGCACCTGCAGCTCCAAACTCTCCAAACGCTGTTCCAACTTCACCAATCGCTGGGACAGCGCATTAAGGGTCTGGGCAACGTCCTCGGCCGTGCGAGTGATCCGGAATGACACGGACTGGGTCATGGCCAAGACAAGCCGAATGGGATGCGCCGATAACAACACATCTGGGATCAGACTGAAACCCTTCTTTGATCGGAACACCCCATGCCCCCCCTGGCAACGCTTCTGATCTATGCCCTCGCTGGCACCGCCATGGGCTTGCTGGCACTGCGCACCGGCATCCCCGCCGCACCTCTGGCAGGAGCCCTGCTGGGAGCTGGGATCGTGAGCATGAGCGGAAAACTAGAGATCGCAGCCTGGCCCTCAGGGACCCGCACCGCCCTGGAAATCGGGATCGGCGTGGTGATCGGCACCAGCCTCACCCGTGCCTCCCTGGAACAACTTCAACTGCTTTGGAAACCCGCCTTACTGATCACCATCACGCTGGTGATGACGGGCTTGGTGATTGGACTGTGGACCAGTCGACTACTAGGGATTGATCCCGTAGTGGCCCTCCTCGGCGCTGCACCAGGAGGCATCAGCGGCATGAGCCTGGTGGGCACGGAGTTTGGCGTCGGTGCAGCCGTAGCCGCCCTGCATGCCGTTCGTCTGATCACCGTCCTTCTGGTCCTGCCCCTGGTGGTCAAATTGCTGGTGCCTCTCGGCCTCGGGGAATCCTGAGAGCTGGCGCAGAAACCCTGGACATGAACGGGCGAGTCGATACGTTGGCGCAGATCGACCACTTCGTCCAGCCATGGCCAGGATTCGTACCCGCTCTCTGTTCACCTTGTCCCTGGCGGGTCTTTGCCTGAGCAGCCTGCTGCCGTTGAGCGCCCGCGCCGCTGATCCCACCCCCAACAAAGGGGCTCAGGTCTATTGCTTCATGCGCAGCAACGGCAACAACCACAACGTGAGCTGGGAGGCCTCTTACGCGCTGATCAAACGGCAGAAGAGCGGCATGTTCAAAACATCCCCGGAACATGCCGCTGTGATGATCACCGAGGCTGTGGTCAACGACCCCGGCAGCTATCCAGAGTGCGGCCGTTACCTCGGCGATCTGTTTGCACCCAAGAAGAGCAGTGCCAGCAAAACCACCCCGTCGTCCACGTCATCTTCCCCTTCTTACGGTGAACAGCGTTACAGCTATTAAGTCGCGTTCTGGTCTGGCCACCGTGCTGCTGGCAAGCCTGCTGCTCACCGCAGTGGGCTGCCGCAGCCACTCCGCCCCCACCACCAGCATTCCAGAAGCTGAGCTAACACCCCAGGCCTGCCTCGAAGAACTGGACCTCAACAAACTGGATCAGGCCCTTAAACGCTGCAACCAGATCGTTGCCGCCCACGGAAACGATCCAGCCCCGCTCACGGATCGCTCCCTGCTGCACACCTTGCTGGGCCAGATGGATCAGGCCTGTCTGGATGTCAACCAAGCCCTCCGCCTTGTTAAACGCCAGGGCGCCAAGGCTGATCCGATGATCAACCATGAATTGACTGTGCGTCAGGAGTCCTGCAAGCAGCGTCGGAGCATGGCCGGCAAGGGCTGACGCTCAAGGCTCAGGCGACGGCGACCGAACAACACCTCGATCTGACGCGCCTTGCTGGCCACCAGACCATCCACCAACTGATCTGCCACACCCAGTTGCAACCAGTGACTGGTCAGGCCACCATCCATCCCCAGGCGATGGCAACGGTCCTCAGCCTGGTCCACGTCACCAGGGGTCCAGGGTCGTTCGAGCAAAACCACCTGGCGGGCCCGATGGAGGGTGAATCCCAATCCTCCGGCTCCATAGGTGGCGAGCAACAGATCGTTGTCACCGGCCTGAAATCGATCCACCACAGCCTGACGTTCTCCTGGCTTCAGACGACCTGTCAGCAGCTCGCCGCCGATGCGTTGCTGCAACAACTCCAAAGGACCCACAAAGCCACTGAACAGCACCACAGACTGCTGCTGAGCACGAAGGTTCTGCAGCAACTGTTCCGCCTCCGGCAGTTTGAATTCAGCACCAATCCGCCGTAGAGCCGTGAGCACAGCGAAGGCCTCGGCATCCGAGCGCACCAACCCCTCACGCACGCGCTGGCGGTAGTCGTCAATCACCTGAGAGACGCGATGGTCAAGACCTCGCGCCTCGGGCAAAGCGAGGGTGATGGGATGAAACCGGCGTTGCTTGGGGGGAAGACCCAGCACCTGCTGCTTGCAGCGATGCAGGACCAAAGGACGGGTCAGCCGGCGCAACTCCTCCAACTGACTGGCCCCCTTCGCCTGCCAGCGGCGGCGCCCGCCATCCTCGCGCCAGTGCCCCTGACAAAAGGACTCCTCGAAGGCACGCTGATCCCGCGCGATCGGATGGTCTATGGCGGCGAGCAGGGGATAAAGCTGATCAGGCCGTCCGTTCTTCATCGGCGTTCCCGTGAGCAACCAGATGGCTCGCAAGCGGGGGTGGCGGGCGAGACGGAGCAGAGCCTGGGTGCGCTGTGCAGCCATCGACTGGCCGTAATGGGCTTCATCCACCACCAGCAACGTCCCGGAGGGGGGCAGGTCGTCGGGAAGACGCGCCCAGCTCAACAAGGTGAGCGATACATCAAGAGCTTCCGCTTCCCGTCGCCAATGGCCGTGGAGCCCAACTGGGGCCACCACCATCAATTGCAGCGGCATCGCCCGCATCAACGCACGGGCAGCGAGCAAGGCGGTGAGGGTCTTGCCCAACCCCATCTCATCGCCCAGCACCGCACCACGCCGGGCCAACAACCAGCGCGCCCCAGAGCGCTGATGGGGCAAGGGCTGACGACCGTCTGGAAGCACCGCCTCCAAATCCGCAAGCTGCACCAATCGACGGTGATCAGGCAGGGGTGGCAACGGATGGCGATGCCAATCGATCCAACGGGCCAGGTCGTCCTGCACCGGAAAGCGGGCGCCCAGTCGGTCCTGCAACACCTGGGCCGCAGCTAGGGGAAACTCCCACCCCTTCTTGGCTCCTTTCCAGGTCCCCCGGGGACGCACACGGCCAATTTGTGCATGGGTCACCGCATCGAAGGGGTGCATCACCTTCACCAGTCCTGATGGGGAAAGACCGAGGTAGCAACGGGAGCCGGAGGACGCCGTAGCCAGAAGACCAGCAAAGAAGATCTTAGGCGCCTGAGCAACGACGACAAGCAATTAAAAACTTTCTTGATCGCTGACCATCAACAACTTGAAAAAATGCAGTCTTCGACACATTGACTCCCTGGCAAAACCGGTCAAACTGCTGTCAACCGAGACACTCGGATGCATAACAGGGATGCGGTTTTTCTCGATGAACTCTGTCCCAAACTGCGTGTCCGACGATGGCGTCAATCTCTCCATACGCACACCGGAAAAAGTTGTATTTATTGCGGCAAACCATCGGAATCAATTGATCACATTGTTCCTCAATGTCGTGGTGGTTTGAGCGTCACCGAGAACTGCGTTCCGGCCTGCCTGTCCTGCAACGGACACAAGTCTGATGCCGACGCATTCGACTGGTATCGGCGCCAACGGTTTTATGACCCCCGCAGAGCGATGGCGATCCGCGCCTGGATGGACGGAGATCTGCGTCTGGCCATGCGCCTACTGCAGTGGGCCCAACCCGAACTCAGTACCAAGCCTCCAGCCCCCTCTCATCAACCAACCCATGACAACGATGGGCGAGCCGGCGACTGGACCTTTCAAGCAGCCTGAAGCGATCAGCTCACCAGACGCGACAGACGTCGGCTGAGTGATGACGTTCGCAAATTGATGCCTGTTGCTGGGGCTGCTCTGGGGCGAGCACAAAGGCACCAGTCACCAGAGCTGCTGCCACCAACGCGCCGACCGATTGCGGCAAGCGCAAGCGCATTGCCGGACGGCGCGCCACGATAGAAGTACCTGAGGACAGCACCGACAGAGATGAGCTGGTCATGGCCGACCCGTGAACAAGAACTAATACACTTGTACTGATGCTGAACCAGCTTGTCAAGCGCTGCCGTCCATTGCCGGACGACGCCACCCTGTTGGTGCTGGGCGCAGGATTCAGCGGCAGCCGGATCGCCTCCCTGGCCAGAGCTCTGGGAACCCGGGTCATCACCACCAACCGCCTGGCGGACGACGGCGATCCGGACACCTCACTGTGCTTCGACAGCCAACTGGGTCGCCTCCCCTCCCCCGAGCATCTCCGTGGCGTCACCCACCTGGTGAGCACCATTGCCCCGGAACGCGATGGTCAGGATCCAGTGCTGCGCTGCCTCGGCGCCCAACTGCATGCGATGCCGCTGCAATGGGTGGGCTACCTCTCCACCACCGGCGTCTACGGAGACCGCCAGGGGCAGTGGGTCAGCGAAACGGATCCAGCCGCTCCCACGCAAGAGCGCAGCAAGCGGCGACTGGGCTGCGAGCAAAGGTGGCTGAGCACAGGTTTACCCGTGCAGATTCTTCGCCTGCCCGGCATCTATGGACCGGGCCGCTCACCCTTTCAAGCCATCAAGCGCGGTGAAATCCGCCCGATCGATAACCCCGGACATGTCTTCTCCAGGGTGCATGTGGAAGATATCGCCGGAGCATGCCTGCACCTGATCGATCGCGCGGCCTCAGGCCTGCGACCCACGCTGGTGAATGTCTGCGATGACCTGCCGGCTGAGCCCGCCCAGGTGCAGCAACACGCAGCGGAGCTGCTGGGCCTCTCTCTGCCGCAAAGCCGGCCCTATGCAGAGGCTGTGGACAGCATGAGTGCCATGGCCCGCTCGTTCTGGGCAGAGCATCGGCGCGTGAGCAACCGTCTGTTGTGTCAAGAGCTGGGGTATGAACTGCTCCATCCAGACTTCCGCAGCGGCATCCACGACTGCTGGGAACAGGAAAACCTCAACCCTCAGGGGGGGCCGGCGGCGCAGGCGGCCTGAGCAGAGGATTTTCATGCAGCCGCATCGGCTGTTCCGGATCCCCGAGATCCAGGCCTGCATCCTCCAGCAAGCGACGCCAGTCCACCTGCAGCCAGCCATTCTTGAACCCTGTCCCCAGTCCGAAGATCAGCAGTCCCAGAAGCAGCCAGCGCAGCATGGTCATGGTCAACGAACCCCCTGACGCTAATCAGCGCCTGGTGATCGCCCTCGGGGACCCTGCCGGCATCGGCATGGAAGTCACCCTAAAAGCACTGGCCTCACCCGACTGCCCAGGGGCCATGCATCCCCTGCTGGTGGGCTGCCGCCGGACCCTGGAAGCCACCTACACGCAATTGCGCCAGGATTGGGACGGTGCCCTCGCCGATCCCGCAGCCCTGGAGATCGACGACATGCCGCTGACCAGGCCGGCGATCCCCGGCACCCCGACGCCAGACGATGGTGCCGCCAGTTTCGCCTGGTTGACCCGAGCCACCGAGCACGCCCTGGCAGGCCGAGCCCGCGCCCTCGTCACCGCACCCATCGCCAAACACAACTGGCACGCGGCAGGTCACCACTACCCCGGCCAGACAGAACGCCTGGCCGAACTGGGGGGCATCACCCAAGCCTCGATGCTGTTCACAGCGGTCTCACCCCTCAGCGGCTGGCGGCTCAACACCCTGCTGGCCACCACTCACATCCCGCTGCATGCCGTGCCTTCAGCCCTCGAACCCGAGCTGCTTGTGAGCAAACTCGACACCCTGGCCACGTTTTGCCGGAGGTTTCGCCAACACCCCCGACTGGCTGTGGCCGGACTCAATCCCCATGCGGGCGAAAACGGTCAGCTGGGCACCGACGAGCTCGATTGGCTGATTCCCACGCTGGATCAGTGGGCAAGGACCAACCCTGACGTCAGCGTGCAAGGTCCCCTTCCTCCGGACACCTGTTGGATGAGTGCTGGTCAGGCCTGGACTCAGGGTGCCGATGCGCACAGTCCCGACGGGTTTCTGGCCTTGTATCACGACCAAGGATTGATTCCCGTGAAACTGCTGGCCTTCGATCAAGCAGTCAACACGAGTCTGGGGCTGCCATTTCTACGCACGTCTCCAGACCACGGAACCGGCTTTGACATTGCCGGACAAGGCAAAGCCCGAAGCGCCAGCATGGTGGCCGCACTCCGGGCTGCGTGGGATCTCAGTAGCTAAACGCTCGGATCAGCCAGGCTTAACGCGCATTAGCACCTGACCGAATTCCACGGGGGTGCCGTTGTCGACCAGGATTTCCACCACTTCACCAGCGGCTTCCGACTCGAGCTCGTTCATGAGCTTCATCGCTTCAAGGATGCACACGGTCTGACCCACGCCAATCCGCGTTCCCACCTCCACGAAAGGAGCTTCACCGGGAGCGGGAGCCCGGTAGAAGGTACCCACCATGGGAGCCGTCACATCCACCAGATCGGAGCGGGAGGCCGGCACAGCAGGAGGAGGCGTGCTCGGTGCGGCAACCTCATGGGAAACCTGCATCGGCGCTGCTGGAGCGGCTGCCACAGCAGCCACGGGCGCAGCCGCGACGGCAACGGCAGGAAGGTTGCGACGCACTTCCAAGCGGAAGTCGTCACCTTCGAGACGGAATTCCTGGATGTCGCTGTCGGAGAGGACCTCCAATAGCCGGTGGAGCTGATCGTGATCAAGCTGCATGGTCATCCGTTCTCCCGACCCAGGTAGGAATCATTGCGGGTATCCACCTTGATTTTCTCTCCGATGGAAAGAAAGAGAGGAACCATCACCTGAGCACCGGTCTCGAGGATGGCGGGCTTGGTGCCACCGGTGGCGGTATCACCCTTGACTCCAGGGTCGGTCTGGGTGATCTCGAGCACCACAGAGTTCGGCAGTTCGACTTCCAGGGGCTTTTCATTCCAGGAGACGACGCTGACCTCCATTCCCTCTTTGAGGTACTTGCGGCTGTCACCGATCTGCTTCGCAGTAAGCCGGGTTTCCTCATAGGTGGACATGTCCATAAAGACGTAGTCCTCACCCTCCATGTAGGTGTGCTGGAGGGTGGTCTTCTCGAGGATGGCCTGAGGAACCATCTCACCAGCGCGGAAGGTCTTCTCCACCACGTTGCCGCTCTGAACCGCTTTCAGCTTGGTGCGAACGAAAGCGGAACCCTTCCCGGGCTTCACGTGCAGGAACTCGACAACACGCCAGACGGCACCGTCGAGTTCGATGCTGGTGCCGGTGCGAAAGTCGTTGCTGGAGATCATTCCGGCTAGACGGTTCAGGGGATCATACGGCTGTGCCAAAGTCCAGGCAGCACCTGGCTTATCCATGGCCCATCAGCGTCTTGCTGCCCTGCTGGTCGCCTTGATCACTTCATTTGGCCTGTTGGTGGCCACTCCGGCCTATGCCGGACTGCCCCAGGGCAATGCGGTCAAGGACCCTGCTGCGATCCTCCGCGATGCCCTCCCCTTCGACCAGGACGATCTGCGGGATCTCCAGCACCGCCTGGAGGGCACCAGCGACGATTTGCGCGCCAAACGCTGGAGTGCCCTGGGGCGCTCTCTCAGCAAGACACAAGGCCTGCTCACCACCCGCCAGAGCAGCATCGTGGCGTCGATGCCCGCCAGCGCCACAACCACCGCTGAAGACTTGCTGGACGCCGTCGGCGAAGGCATCACCGCCATGCAAGCTGAGGTGGAAGCGCAGAACAAAGCGCAATTCATCCAGGTCAGACGCGAGACCCTTGCCCGGGTTGGAGAGCTGGAGGCCCTGGTGACCGAAGCCAGCATTCCCCCGATTCCGTCGGAATTCGACGCACTCCCTCGACTCGAAGGACGAGCCACCGTCGCCATCAGCACCACCCAGGGTGAACTCACTGCCGTGGTGGACGGCTACAACGCCCCCCTCACCGCAGGCAGCTTCATCGACCTCAGCCTCAAAGGCTTCTACGACGGCCTGCCCTTCATCCGCGCCGAAGACTTCTACATCCTCCAGACCGGCGACCCTGAGGGTCCAGAGATCGGTTACATCGATCCCAGTACCAAACAACAGCGCCGGGTACCTCTGGAAATCCGGGTCCCCGACGAGGAAGACACCCTCTACAACCAGACCTTTGAAGATGTTGGTCTGTTCCAAGCCACACCCGTGCTTCCCTTCGCCACCCTGGGCACTCTGGGCTGGGCCCATTCCGACCAGGACCCCGGCGATGGCTCATCTCAGTTCTTCATGTTTCTCTACGAGGCTGAACTGACACCCGCTGGCCTCAACCTGGTGGATGGTCGCAACGCGGCCTTCGGCTATGTCGTGGATGGCTTTGATGTTCTGGAAGAACTGGGCGTGGACGACAAGGTGGTGAGCATCAAGGTGATTGATGGCGCCGATCGCCTCAAAGCCCACGCCTGAGAGCGACCCAATGACTGAAACCCTTCGGTCATTGGGAGAAAGTGAGCTGATCCAGCGGCTGTCGCAATTCGCGCCAGCCGGCCAGCTGGATGACGACACCGCCACCCTGCCGAGGTCCGGCCAGCACCAGGTGATCAACACCGACTTGCTGGTGGAAGGGGTTCACTTCAGCGACACCACCACCTCCGCAGAGGATGTGGGGTGGCGGGCCGCAGCGGTCAACCTTTCCGACCTGGCCGCCAGTGGTGCTGACACGGTGGTAGGCCTCACCGTAGGGCTGGTGGCGCCAGGCGAGACGGCCTGGACCTGGGTGGAAGGGGTCTACAGAGGCCTCCAAATGGCACTGGATCGCTACGGTGGCGTGCTTCTTGGTGGCGACTGCTCCAGCGGACAGCAACGCATGCTGGCGGTGACTGCGATTGGCACCCTGGGGCCCCTCAGACTGCTGCGCTCGGCAGCACAACCGGGGGATTGGCTGGTCACCAGCGGACCCCACGGCCTCAGCCGCCTCGGCCTTGCTCTGCTGCAAAACGACTCGTGCCTCAGCGGCCTCACCCTGGACGAGAACCTGCGCGCAGCAGCGACCCTGCAGCACCAGCGCCCGACCCCCCGGCTGGATGCACTGAAGCGGCTGATCAACTGCAAACCCGCCGGTCTTCCCTGGCGGGCCGGCGGCACCGATAGCAGTGATGGACTACTGCAGGCGTTACAGGTGATCAGCGCAACCAGCCGTTGCCAGATCCGGCTGGACCCCACGGCATTGCCTCAGCACCGTGCCTGGCCCCAATCGACTCCTTTCCTGGAGTGGTGCCTGGACGGTGGTGAAGACTTCGAACTGGTGCTCAGCCTGCCTCCATCCTGGGCTCGAGCCTGGCTGAAGCAGCAACCCGACAGCCTCTGGATCGGCGAAGCCGTGGAAGGACCTGCGGCGGTGGTGTGGTGCGACACCCAGACCCCCGTGCAGGGGCACAACGGCTTTACCCACTTCGGCCACTGAGGCGCACCACGCCAGGACAAGTCGAAAAAAATCCCCCACTCCCGAAGGGGAGCAGGGGATCAGTTCATGACATCGGCTCGTCTTCAGGTCGAGCCAGCTGGACTCACTTCCAGTTACGGGCGACCACTTCGGCCAGATCCACAACGCGCTGGCTGTAGCCCCACTCGTTGTCGTACCAGGCAACGATCTTGAAGAAGTTGTCGCCCATGGAGAGGGTCAGGTCGGCATCGAAGATGGTCGACTGGTTGGTGCCGGCGTAGTCGCTGGACACCAGGGGCAGATCGCCGTACTTGATGATCTTGCTCATGGCGCCATCAGCAGCGCCCTTGATGATCGACTTGATCTCGTCGACGGAAGAGGCACGGGACGACTCGAACACCAGGTCGACAGCAGACACGTTCGGAGTGGGAACGCGCATGGCGATACCGGTGAATTTGCCCTTCACGGCGGGGTAAACAAGGGCAACGGCCTGGGCGGCACCGGTGGAGGTGGGCACCATGTTCACGGCTGCAGCGCGGGCGCGGCGCAGGTCGCGGTGGTTGTTGTCCAGGATGCGCTGGTCGCCGGTGTAGCTGTGAATGGTGGTCATCAGACCACGGTTGATGCCGATCGACTGATCGATCACCTTCACCAGCGGAGCCAGGCAATTGGTGGTGCAGCTGGCGTTGCTGAGGATGTCCCAGTCTTCGTGGCGATACTGGTCTTCGTTCACGCCAACCACGAAGGTGCCCACCTTGGGTCCCTTACCGGGAGCGGTGAGGATCACCTTCTTGGCGCCAGCCTGAATGTGCATGCTGGCCTTCTCATCGGTGTTGAACACACCGGTGGACTCGAGCACCAGATCAACGCCCCAGTCTTTCCAAGGGCAGTTGAGGGGGTTGCGGTCAGAGAAGAACTTGACTTGCTTGCCATTGACGATCATCGCGTCGTCAGTGGTCTCGATCTTCACGCTGGGATCAAGCTTGCCCAGGATGGAGTCGTAGGTGAGCAGGTGAGCGCTGGTCTTGGGATCAGAGGTGGCGTTCACGCCCACGATCTCGATGCCGGTATCAGCGCCACGGCTGATCCAACCCCGCATCACATTGCGACCGATCCGGCCGAATCCATTGATCGCAACGCGCAGGGTCATAACTCAGGCGGATGATCCGCGAACGGGGTTTGGCCGCCGATCATACAGAAATTGTCCGATTCTTTTTGTACGGGGCTGACATCGCCGGCCACGGGCGTGATTCGCAACGACCCGTACCCCATGGCTGACCGCACTTCAGAAAACTGCTGACAAGCGTGTCGATGACAAGTTTTTGGTCGATGACTGACCTATCTTTCGGGCTCACGGTTCAACCCCTTGGCCAGTCTGCTCAGCCGCCAGAAACCCGTTCACTTCATTGGCATCGGCGGCATTGGCATGTCTGCCCTGGCGCTGATCCTGGCGAAACGCGGGCAGCGGGTCTCTGGTTCTGAGCCGAAGTCATCCCCCATCGTCAAGCAACTGGGCGACCTGGGCGTGCAGGTGTTTTCCGAACAAACCGCTTCCACCATCACCACGCTGACCAACGGAGAAACCGAGGCTCCTCAGGTGGTGGTGAGTTCCGCCATTCCTGAGCACAACCCTGAACTCAAAGCAGCCCGTGACCAGGGGCTCACCGTGCTGCACCGATCGGACGTGCTGGCGGCCCTGATCGACGAGCAGCCATCGATCGCCGTAGCCGGCAGCCACGGCAAAACCACGACCAGCACCGTGATCACCACGCTGCTGGCAGCAGCCGGTGAAGACCCCACGGCCGTGATCGGAGGAGTGGTGCCCTGTTACGGCAGCAATGGCCACGCCGGTGAAGGCCGTCTGCTGGTGGCCGAAGCAGACGAGTCGGATGGCTCATTGGTGAAATTTGCTGCCCATCTCGGTGTGATCACCAACCTGGAGCTCGACCACACCGACCATTACGCCGACCTCAATGATCTGATCGCCACCCTCAAGCGCTTTGGCAATGGCTGCTCACGCCTACTGGCCAACCACGACGATCCAATCCTGAGGGAACATTTCCAGGCCCAAGCCTGGTGGTCCGTGAGCAGTACGGAGGGCGTCGACTTCGCCGCGCTGCCAGTGACCCTGGAGGGAGATCACACCGAGGCCGACTTTTACGAGCGGGGCACGCTGATCGGTCGCATCAGCCTGCCGATGCCAGGTCTGCACAACCTCAGCAACGCCACAGCTGCCCTGGCGGCCTGCCGAATGGAGGGCATTCCCTTTGCGCGCCTCCAGACAGGTCTCAGCCAGCTGAGTCCCCCGGGCCGCCGCTTCGATTTCCGCGGCACTTGGGAAGGACGTCTCATCGTTGACGACTACGCCCATCACCCCAGCGAAGTGCGGGCCACCCTTGACATGGCTCAACTGATGGTGAGCAACGGCCGCAGTCCACTTCCCCAGCCCCCCGAGCGACTGATGGTGGTGTTTCAACCCCACCGCTACAGCCGCACCCAGGAGTTTCTCGACGACTTCGCCCGAGCCCTCAGCAGCGCCGACAGTGTGATCCTGGCACCGATCTATGCAGCAGGAGAGGCAGCGATCGACGGGATCAACAGCCACACCCTGGGAGACGCTCTGCAGCGACTGATTCCGGATCGATCCGTGCTCGTGGCCGACAGCATGGATCAGCTCACGGCTCTAGTTCAGGAGCACAGCCGTCCCCAGGATCTGGTGCTGGCCATGGGCGCGGGCGATGTGAACAGCCTCTGGAGTCGCCTGTGTCCCGACGCATCAGCCAGAGATGGCTCACGCGCCTCCTCCCTGGCGGCCTGATGGCTGGCGAAGATCCGGCACTGCTGCGTCCCCAGGTTCCCCTGGCGGGCTTCACCACCTGGAAGGTGGGGGGGCCAGCCGAATGGCTTGCTGAGCCAACAGACCTCGAGCAGCTGAGCAACTTGATGGCCTGGGCGCAGCAACGTCAGATGCCCTGGCGGGTGATCGGCGCCGGCTCCAACCTGTTGATCAGCGACGCCGGATTGCCAGGTCTCACCCTCTGTCTACGCAAACTGCAAGGGATGTCGGTGGATGCGAGCACCGGCGTGGTGGAGGCCCTGGCCGGTGAGCCAATCCCGACCCTGGCGCGCCAGGCCGCCCGAGCCGGGCTCCACGGCCTGGAGTGGGCCGTCGGCATTCCAGGCACCGTCGGTGGGGCAGCCGTGATGAATGCCGGTGCCCAGGGAGGGTGCACGGCGGACTGTTTGGTGTCTGTGCAGGTGATCGACTCCAAGGCCGGAGGCGATGCAGGGGCGATGCGCACCATCAACAACAACGCTCTCGCCTTCGCCTATCGCCACAGCGTTCTGCAAGACAGCGAACTGATGGTGCTGTCAGCCCGCTTTCAGCTGGAACCGGGGCATGACCCCAAGGAACTGAGCCGCATCACCAGCGGCAACCTCAACCACCGCACCACCACCCAGCCCTACCAATGGCCCAGCTGCGGCAGTGTGTTTCGCAATCCTGAACCCCACAAAGCCGGACAATTAATTGAAGCTCTGGGGCTGAAGGGCCGACGCATCGGCGGTGCGGAAGTGTCGACGGTGCACGCCAACTTCATCGTCAATACCGGCAACGCCACCGCCAACGACATCCTGCAGTTGATTGAACTGGTGCAGCAGGAGGTGCAACGCAGCCATGGCATCGCTCTGCACACGGAAGTGAAACGGCTGGGATTCCCGTCTGAACCCCTTGCCCTGACGGCCTAACCTGCCGGTTCTCATTAAGGCGTCATGGCAGGGTTCGGACTCCCCAATTTCGGTCAGCTCACCGAAGCCTTCCGCAAGGCTCAGCAGATCCAGCAGGACGCCCAGAAGCTGCAGGAAGAACTCGATGCCATGGAGATCGAGGGCAGCAGCAGCGACGGCCGCGCCAGCATCTGGCTGTCGGGCAATCAACAGCCGCTGCGGGTGAAGCTCGACCCAGCCCTGTTGGCCGAAGGGCAGAGCGCCTGTGAAGCCGCCACCCTCGCCGCATTGCAGGCGGCCTACGAAAAATCGACCGCCACCATGAAAGAGCGGATGCAGGAGCTGACCGGTGGGCTTGACCTCAACCTCCCCGGGATGGGCGGCTGAGCTCCAGCAGTTCCTCAACGGCGCGCCGGTAGATGCCGTAGCGCTCCCAATCACGGCTGACGCCGCAGCCGGGCTCCTCCCGATGCAGACAATCGCGGAAGCGACAGGGATGGGGCTCGAGCTGCCGGCGCAGCTCTGGAAACAACACTTCCAGGTTGTGCACCTGCTTGGGCAGGTCCGGACGGTTAAACCCCGGCGTGTCCGCCACCCGGGCTCCCGGGCCCAGAGGGTGCAATTCCACATGACGCGTGGTGTGGCGCCCTTTCTGCAATCGGCCTGACACCGCACCAACCCGCAGAGAGAGATCGGGAATCAGACCATTGAGCAGGGAGCTCTTGCCGACGCCTGAGGGACCACAAAGCACTGACAGGGCTTGCGTCTGCAAACGCTCGCGCAGCAGGTCAAGACCTTCCCCAGTGGTGGATGAAATTGCAATCGGCGCATAGCCCCATGCCTCCAGGCGCTGCACAAGGGCCTCACGCTGATCAGACGGCAACAGATCACTCTTGGTCAGCAGCACCTGCACCTCCAAGCCCGTTTGTTCGGCGGTGAGCAGAAAGCGACTGGCCTGGTCCGGATCAAACGTGGGTTGGTCCATGGCAAAGGCCACCACCACGGCAGTGACATTGGCCACAGGAGGCCGGGTCAGCCAGCTGCTGCGGGGTTCCACATCCGCCACGACGGCCCGCCCCTGCTGAGGGTCAATCGCCTCCACCCAGACCCGGTCACCCACATGCACCGCGGCACCGCGATGACTGAGGCGGGTGCGCCGGGTGCACAGCAGCCGCGTGTCTTGATCGGGCGGATCCAGCTCCACCTCCAGGTAGTTGGCCTGGAGAGCCACCACCATGCCCCGGGTGCGTTGCTCAGCCACCGCCGCAGATCACCCGCAGCGCCACCCAGTGATCATCGCCATCATCAACCTCAACCCGATGGCCGTCTTGCTCGAGACCAGGCACCACCATGGCTTCCGGTTCACCCCGATCCAGAGTCACCGACAACACCTCTCCCGCAGCCATCGTCTCCAAGGCGAGCTTGCAACGAATGAAATTCACCGGACAAGGCGTGCCGCGGAGATCAAGCCGCTGATCCGGGCCGGTCTCCGCCACCGTCAACCCTGACCAAAGAGGCGAGCAAACAAACCACTCTTGTGATGGTGATGCTGCACCCCACGCGCAGAATGATGACCGGCGAGCTGCTCCAACAAGGTGCGCTCATCGTCGTTCAGGCGTGTTGGCAACTGCACCGCCACGGTCACCCGCTGGTTGCCACGGGCCACCGGATTCCCGAGCTTGGGAATGCCCTTGTTCTCCAACGTGAGCACCGCATTCGGCTGGGTTCCGGGGGGAATCTCCAGGCTGGTGGGCCCATCGACTGTGTCCACTTCGATGGTGTCGCCCAGAATCGCCTGGAGATAGCTGACCTTGACGTCAGACAACACGGTGAGTCCATCCCGGCGCAGATGGGGATGGGGTTTGACCGTCAGGAACACATACAAGTCGCCTGAGGGGCCGCCCCTCAAGCCAGCATTGCCTTCGCCGGCAACGCGCAAACGCGTGCCGGAATCGACTCCAGCCGGGATATTGATGCGCAGCTTTTTACGCACCTGATTCACACCCTGCCCTCCACAAGCGGTGCAGGGATCGGCAATCACTTGGCCGCTGCCATCACAGCTGGGGCATTCCGCCACCTGCGTGAAATTGCCGAAGGGGGTGCGGGTCGCCCGTCGCACCTGACCAACCCCTCCACAGGTGGAACAGGTGGTGGGACCGCTACCGGATTTGGCACCACTGCCGTTGCAGGTGGTGCAGGTTTCCAGATGGGGGATGCGGATCTCGCGTTCCTGGCCGAACACGGCCTGGTCGAAATCGATGGTGAGGTCGTAGCGCAGGTCATCGCCTTGCTGGGGTCCCCGGCGCCGCTGACGCCCCCCAGCAGCACCGCCAGCGCCACCAAATCCACTGAAGAAGGTCTCGAACAGATCGGCAAAGCCGCCCATGTCGCCCATATCGGGCATGCCAGCGGCACCACCGAGACCGGCCTCACCGAACTGGTCGTAGCGAGCCTTGGTCTGAGGATCGCTCAGCACTTCGTAGGCCCGGCCGATCTCCTTGAAACGGTCCTCGGCGCCGGGCTCCTTATTGATATCGGGGTGATATTGGCGAGCGAGGCGCCGATAAGCACGCTTCAGCGTGTCGGCGTCGGCGTCACGACTGACGCCGAGCAGGTCGTAAAAATCGGCCATCAGCTCGTCATCCCGTTCATCACCCTAAGGGCCGGCCCAGGGGGCTCAGGCCTCCTGGTGGTTGGGTTCTCCCTCCATCGCCGCCTGATCGACGCCGGAATCCATGGCGGGATCTGCCGCGGGAGCAGCCGCGGCCTCTCCCTGAGGACCAGGGCCCATCGACACCTTGACCATGGCGTGACGCAGAACCCGGCCATTGAGGTGATAGCCCCGCTGCAACTCCTCGATCACCACATCCTCGTGATGCTCCTCGCTGGGTTCACGCAACACCGCTTCGTGCAGGGTTGGATCAAACTCCTGACCCACCACCCGCATCGGAGCCACACCAAGCTGTTTCAGCACCTCCACCAACTGCTTGTAAAGACCCTGGTAGCTGCGGTGCAGAGCCTGAGCCTCTTCACCCTCGGGGTTGAGCTGCTGGCGGGCACGCTCAAAGTTGTCCACCACAGGCAGAATCTCGCTCAGGGTGTTGCAGGTGAGCTGCAGCTTGAGGTCGTCCTGATCGCGGCTCTGGCGCTTGCGGAAATTGTCGAAATCAGCAGCGATGCGCATGTACTGACTGCGCAGGGTCTCGTGCTCCTCCCGCAGGCTGCTGTGCTCGCGCTCCAATTGCTCCAGGCGAGCGTCGTTGTCGCGAGCGTCCGTGGCCGACTGCTCTGCGGCCCCTGCAGCAGCATCCGCAACGGGAGCGTCGACAGCTTCCGCTGCCGCATCAGCAACCTGACCCGATGCTGCAGCGTCAGCGGCGAGATCGTGGGCAGGGGAAGAGGGATCGCCACTCATGCTGACCAGTTGCAGATTCACACCTAGACATGTTGATAGGTCAGGCTCACCTCCCACAAGCGGGGGAAGCCCGCACCTTCTGGTCTTCAATCCCTCGCCGGCAGTGCCGTGAGTCAACCGCAGCGCTTGGTTCTGGAGCTGTTGCTGCAGGAAGCAGTGCCGGAGGAGCTCGACAGCACGAGTCACGAACGACTGGTGAAACGCCTGGTGGACAAGGGCTTGGCACCGGCCGACCATCCCCGGGTGGCCGCTGCGCTGGCCGCACTCCAGTCGACCGGTTCTGCTGAAGAACCCCCACAGCTGGAACGCAGGCTGCCCGATGCCAACCCGGACGACCTGACGGAGGAATCCCCGGAGACAAGCGCAAGCGACGACGGCGCCATCAACTTCGACTCGCTGCTCTCCGGCTTCAACAGTGAGGGGGTGCTGGAAGAGGACCCTGCGGAACAAGGGCGCCTGGCCTCGAACCACGAAGACCTCGAAAAGACGCTCCGCGACACCAACGCCTCACCGGTGGTGAATCTGGTGAATCGGATCCTGCTGCAGGCCCTTCAACTGGGTGCAAGCGACATCCACGTGGAACCCCAGCAGATCGGGCTGCAGGTGCGCTTCCGCCAGGACGGCGTCCTGCAGAGCTACAGCGAACCACTGCCGGCCCGGCTGGTGCCAGCCGTCACGTCCCGTTTCAAGATCATGGCCGACCTGGACATCGCCGAACGACGGCAGGCTCAGGACGGACGCATCCGCAGGCGCTTCCGCGATCGCACCGTGGATTTCCGGGTCAACAGCCTGCCCAGTCGCTTCGGCGAAAAAATCGTGCTCAGGCTGCTGGACAGCTCCTCCACCCAGCTGGGTCTCGACAAACTGATCACCAATCCGGAGGCCCTGGAGCTGGTGCGGGCGCTTGGCTCCAAACCCTTCGGAATGATCCTGGTCACCGGACCGACCGGATCGGGAAAGTCGACCACCCTGTATTCACTGCTGGCGGAACGCAACGACCCCGGCATCAACATCTCCACGGTGGAGGACCCGATCGAATACACCCTTCCGGGCATCACCCAATGCCAGGTGAACCGGGAGAAGGGCTTCGACTTCAGCACGGCCCTGCGGGCCTTCATGCGTCAGGACCCGGATGTGCTGCTGGTGGGGGAAACCCGCGATCTGGAAACGGCGAAAACCGCCATCGAAGCCGCCCTCACAGGCCACCTGGTGCTCACCACGCTGCACTGCAATGACGCGCCCAGCGCCATCGCCCGCCTCGGCGAAATGGGGGTGGAACCGTTCATGGTCAGCGCCTCCCTGATCGGGATCGTCTCCCAGAGGCTGCTCCGAAGGGTCTGCAGCCACTGCCGCCAGAGCTATCAACCCGATGCCACCGAACTGGCTCGGTTTGGCCTGATGGGCCACCACGAAAGCAATGTGCGCTTCTTCCGCGCCCACCACCACGAGGGGACTGGCGAACCCTGCCGGCACTGTCAGGGCAGTGGCTACCAGGGCCGAATTGGGGTTTATGAAGTGCTGCGCATGAATGAACAGCTGGCCACCGCCGTGGCCAATGGCGCCACCACCGATGTGCTGCGCCGCCTGGCCCTGGAATCCGGCATGAAAACCCTGCTGGGCTACAGCCTCGAACTGGTGCGCAAGGGTCAGACGACCCTGGAGGAAGTGGGGAGAATGATCCTGACCGACTCAGGGCTTGAATCGGAACGACGCGCCCGGGCCCTGAGCACCGTCACATGTGAAGGATGTGGTGGCGGACTGCAGGAAGGCTGGCTGGAATGTCCGTACTGTCTGACGCCCCGTCAGTGAGGTGCCCGCCATGGATCTGATGATCGAAGACCTGATGGAGCAGCTGGTGAAGGGGGAGGGCAGCGATCTGCATCTCGCCTGTGGCCAACCGCCCTTCGGACGCTTCAGCGGCCAGCTGCGCCCCCTCACCGACACCCCCCTGAGTGAAGAGAGCTGCAACCGGCTGATCTTCTCGATGCTCAACAACACCCAGCGCAAAACGCTCGAGCAGACCTGGGAGCTGGATTGCGCCTATGGCCTCAAAGGGGTGGCCCGCTTCCGGGTCAACGTCTACCGCCAGAAAGGCAGTTATGCCGCCTGCCTGCGGGCGCTGGGGAGCTCAATTCCAAGCATCGAAAGCCTCAACCTGCCGCCGGTGGTGGTGGAGACCAGTGCTCGCCCCCGTGGTCTGGTGCTGGTGACAGGCCCCACCGGCTCCGGCAAGACCACCACCCTGGCGGCCCTTCTGGACCACATCAACCACACCCGCAGCGAACACATTCTCACGATCGAAGATCCGATCGAATTCGTGTATCGCAGCGAACGCAGCATGGTGCATCAGCGCCAGCTCAACGAAGACACCCGCAGTTTTGCCAACGCCCTGCGAGCGGCCCTGCGGGAAGACCCCGACGTGATCCTGGTGGGTGAGATGCGGGATCTGGAGACGATTCAACTGGCCATCAGCGCAGCGGAAACAGGCCACCTGGTGTTTGGCACCCTGCACACCAGTTCCGCTGCCCAGACCGTGGATCGGATGGTGGATGTGTTTCCGCCAGGCCAGCAGACCCAGATTCGTGTGCAGCTCTCAGGAAGCCTGGTGGCCGTGTTCTCGCAGACCCTGTGCAAACGCGAGAACCCCCAACCCGGTCAATTCGGACGGGTGATGGCACAGGAAATCATGATCAACAACCCAGCCATCGCCAACCTGATCCGCGAAGGCAAGACCGCCCAGCTCTATTCCCAGATCCAAACGGGAGGCGATCTGGGAATGCAGACCCTGGAGAGGGCCCTGGCAAACCTCGTGCAGGAAGGGGCAATCAGTCAGGCCGAGGCGATGGCCAAAGCTGGCAAACCGGGTGAACTCGACCGTCTGCTGGGCGGCAGCTGAAGCGGCGCACCATGGCCAGCTTTGTCGCCACCTACCAAGCCGCCAGCGGAGGAGACCGCAGCGTTCGGATCCAGGCCTCGGATCTAGCGACGGCCCGCAAGCTGCTGCGCCGTCGGGGCATCAAAGCCACCACGCTGCAACTGGAAGAAACCAAAACAGCGCGCAAAACAGGGGAAGCCAAGGGGACCAACAGCAGCGGTGGGCTGCAGGGCCTGCTCTCGATTGACCTCAGTGCCGCCTTTGAGAAGGCACCCGGCGTGCGCGAAAAGGCTGTTTTTGCCAGCAAGCTGGCTGCCCTCGTGGATGCCGGCGTGCCGATCGTGCGCAGCCTGGATCTGATGGCGAGCCAGCAGCGCATGCCCATGTTCAAACGGGCATTGGTGCAGATCGGGCTGGAAGTGAATCAGGGCACAGCCATGGCCGCGGCCATGCGCCAATGGCCCAAGGTGTTCGACAAGCTCAGCATCGCCATGGTGGAAGCCGGTGAAGCAGGGGGCGTGCTCGATGAGTCCCTCAAACGGCTGGCCAAACTGCTGGAAGACAATGCACGGCTGCAAAACCAGATCAAGGGAGCCCTCGGCTACCCGGTCGCCGTGCTGGCAATCGCGATCCTGGTGTTCCTGGGGATGACGATCTTTCTGATTCCGACCTTTGCGGGGATCTTTGAAGATCTGGGGGCCGAGCTACCGGTGTTCACCCAGATGATGGTGGACCTCAGCAGCCTGTTGCGCTCCTCCTTCTCCCTGCTGCTGGCCGGGGGGCTGTTGATCGGCATCTGGCTGATCAGCCGCTACTACGCCACCGACAAAGGTCGACGCGTGATCGACCGGCTGATGCTCAAGCTGCCGCTGTTCGGCGACTTGATCATGAAAACCGCCACCGCCCAGTTCTGCCGGATCTTCAGTTCCCTCACCCGGGCCGGGGTGCCGATCCTGATGTCGCTGGAGATTTCCAGCGAAACCGCCGGCAACTCGATCATTTCCGACGCAATCCTGGAGTCCCGCACTTTGGTGCAGGAAGGGGTGCTATTGAGCACAGCCCTGATCCGTCAGCAGGTGCTGCCCGAGATGGCCCTGAGCATGCTGGCAATCGGGGAGGAAACCGGGGAGATGGACCAGATGCTCAGCAAAGTGGCCGATTTCTACGAAGACGAAGTGTCCGCCGCAGTCAAGGCGCTCACCTCGATGCTGGAGCCGGCCATGATCGTGGTGGTGGGCGGCATTGTCGGCTCAATTCTGTTGGCCATGTATCTGCCGATGTTCACAGTCTTCGATCAGATCAAGTGATCCAGGCTCAGTCCAAAGCAGCGGCAAGGGCCTGACCAGCCAGCCAGCCTCCGGTCCAGCAGGCCTGGAAATTGAAACCGCCGGTGACACCATCCACATCCAGCAACTCACCGGCGAGGTGCAAACCGGAAACGCAACGGCTTTCCATGGTGGCCAGATTGATCTCACCGAGGTCCACACCCCCTGCGGTCACAAACTCCTCTCCAAAGGGGCCCCGCCCCTGAATCAACAGACGCTGCCCAACTAACACCTCCACCAACTGACGCTCGGCTTTAAGGGGAAGGTCGGCCCAACGCCGCTCCCCATTCAGACCCACCTCCGTGAGGAAGGCCTGCCACAACCGCCGGGGCAGATGGTCAAACGGTTTAGCTGCCGCCAGGGTGCGACGGGCCTGCTGATGGCGAAAGTCCTGGAGGCGCGCTTCGACGCCGGAGCGGCCCAAGCCAGCGCTCCAATCCACCTTGAGCTCCCCCTTGTAATGGCTTTGATGCAGAGCCCTGGCTGCAAAAGCCGATAAACGCAGGGTGGCCGGTCCGCTCAATCCCCGATGGGTGATCAACACGCGGCCCAGCTGCCGGAAACGCTGGTCCCCCAGCTTCAGCTCCAGGCCCACCTCATCCACAGCGATGCCACTGCAAGCGGCCAGAGCCGGAACCTGCAACGACAAGCTGAACAGTGACGGCACCGGGGGCACCAGTGTGTGACCAAGCGCTTGGGCCAAGCGACGACCACTGGGATGGCCCCCTGTCGCCAGCATCAGCTTTTGGCATCGCAGCGGCGCAGCCAGACCACGACCATTCACCACAAACCCACCAACCGGGTCGGCCACAACCCCCTGCACCATCACCCGCGTGCGCAGCTGAACGCCTGCCGCCACAGCCGCTCTCTGAAGGCACTGAATCACGGCCTCCGAACGGTTCTGCTCCGGGAACATGCGGCCATCGGCCTCCGCCACAAGGGTGAGCCCATGATCATCGAACCAGCTGATCGCATCCCCACAGGCGAAACGACTGAAGGGTCCGCGCAGGGGCCTGCTGCCGCGGGGGTAATGGGTGACCAGCTCGCCAGGATCCCAGCAGGCGTGAGTGACGTTGCAACGTCCACCTCCGCTGATGCGCACCTTCTGCAGCGGTTCAGGGGTGCCCTCCAGCACCAGCACCCGTTGCACCCCAAGCTCCGCTGCGGTGATCGCAGCCATGTAGCCGGCTGGACCACCACCGATGACGATCAGATCATGCAGACGGTTGGAAGCGGAGGGCGACGCCGTTATTGCAGAAGCGCTTTCCGGTGGGTTTGGGGCCGTCATTGAACACATGGCCCTGGTGACCACCACAACGACTGCAGTGGTACTCGGTGCGGGGAATGATCAGTTTGAAATCTATCTTCGTGGCAATCGCTCCAGGCAATCCCTGCCAGAAGCTGGGCCAGCCGGTGCCACTGTCGAACTTGGTCTCGGAAGAGAACAACGGCAGGTCGCAGCCGGCGCAATGGAAGGTTCCAGAGCGCTTTTCGTTGTTGAGGGGGCTCGTGAAGGGAGGTTCTGTTCCTTCCTGACGGAGCACGCGATAAGCCTCCGGGGAAAGACGTCGCTTCCACTCAGCATCGCTGAGCTGCCAGGCACTGTCTTCGGCCTTGGATGCCGCCAGCACCAGCTCTGGCGCCCGGAACACGCCCACCATGCCGGTCAGTGCGGCCACCAGCAATGACCGACGGCTGAGCAACCAATGCTGCAGTGAGGAGGCCATCGCTCCAACCTTCCAAGAATCAACATCTGTTTTAGGAGTTGCCGGCCGGGCGAAGGGAAGAATGGAGAGATGGATTCCCCAACCTCTGGCGACCGGGAACCCGCCTGGCGGTTCAGCGTTGCACCGATGCTCGACTGCACCGATCGCCACTTCCGGGTCCTGATGCGTCAGATCAGCACCCGGGCCCTGCTCTATTCAGAAATGGTGGTGGCCCAAGCACTGCACCACACCAACCGCCGGGAGCGGCTGCTGGATTTTGATCCCGTGGAACATCCCATCGCTCTGCAAGTGGGAGGCGATGATCCGGTCCTCCTCGCGGAGGCTGCCCGAATGGCCGCCGACTGGGGCTATGACGAGATCAACCTGAACGTGGGCTGCCCGAGTCCGCGGGTGCAGGCGGGCAACTTCGGTGCCTGCCTGATGGCAGAACCCGAGCGTGTCGCGCGTTGCGTGGAAGCCATGGGTCAGGCCTCACAGCTACCGGTGACGGTCAAACACCGGGTCGGCATCGATGACCTCGACAGTGATGCCTTATTGCAGGCGTTTGTCGACCGCGTGGCCGCGGCCGGTGCGACTCGCTTTGCAGTGCATGCCCGCAAAGCCTGGCTGGAAGGACTGGATCCCAAACAAAACCGCACCATCCCGCCCCTGCAATACGACCGGGTCATCGCCCTCAAGCAACGGCGACCGGACCTGATCATCGAACTGAACGGCGGACTCGACACGCCTGATCAATGCCTTGAGGCGCTCAAAAATTGCGACGGTGCCATGGTCGGACGGGCCGCCTATGCCCATCCTCTGCGCTGGGGCTGCATCGACGAACGCATCTACGGAGAGGCAGCACGGAACGTGACGGCATCCGATGTGGTGCTGGGTCTGATCCCCTATGCCCAAGCGCATCTGGTCAGAGGAGGTCGTCTCTGGGATCTGTGCCGCCACCTTGTTCAACTGGTGGAGGGAGTGCCTGGTGCCAGACATTGGCGCCGCAATCTGGGAATGCATGCGCAACGCCAAGGGGCTGACATTCCAGTGCTTGAAGACGCAGCCCGACAACTGCTGGATGCCGGGCTTTAAGCGCCACGCGGGAGGGGTTCAGCCTTCAGCGCCGCCGTAACCGCCGTAGCTATCACCGCCACCGCCGCCATAGCTGTCGCCCTGAGACGCACCACCACGCCGACGACGACTGCGACCGTCGTCATAGTCGTTGCCCTGACTGCCGCCACCGCCGTAGCCACCTCCATCAGAACCGCCGCCTCGATAACCGCCACCACCGCCGCCGCCGTAGCTGCGATCTTCCCAACCACGGGCACCAGATCCGCCGCCGTAGCCGCCGCCATCAGAACCACCGCCGCGATAACCACCACCGCCGCCACCGCCGTAGCCACCACGACCGCCACCGCCACCGCCGCCGTAGCCGCCGCCGCCATAACCGCCACCACCGCGACGAGGGGCTGAACCGCGGGGTTCTGCCTTGTTGATCCGCAGGGGACGGCCCATCAACTCCACACCCTGGAGTGCATCGATCGCCGCGGTTTCCATCGCTTCATCAGCCATCTCGATGAAAGCGAAACCACGTTTCCGGCCAGTGTCCCGCTCAAGAGGGAGGGCGCAGTTCGTGACCTCGCCATGGGCCGCAAATAATTCAATGATGTCTTCCTGCTCAGCGCGGAAGGGCAGATTGCCGACGAAAATGCTCACTTTCCTGGTGGACCGTTAACGAAGGGACCGATGGGACCTGACTGCCATCGGTTCATGCTTCCGGAAGGAATCAAGGGCCTTTGGCTCACTCAGCGTAGACCCATTGCGCACAGTCGATTCATCCAGCTTCAAGCCAGTCGCTGCTCCCAGAGAGCCAACTGTTCATCGACACGCACAAAGCCCGTTCCTCCTTCACTGACACGGGCTGCCACCACCTGACGGGGTTGGAGGGCCTCGAACAGATCGGCTTCAAATGCCGGATGAAAGGTTTTCCATTGTTCAAGACTGAGATCAAGCAACAAAACCCCGTCCTGGAGACAACGCTTCACCACCGCACCGACCATCTGATAGGCCTCGCGGAACGGCACACCGCGGGCCACGAGATAGTCAGCCACATCGGTGGCATTGGAAAAGTCAGAGGCCACCGCCCGCTCAAGACGCTCAGGACGGAATTCCACGCCCTCCTCCATCAGGATCGCCATCGCCTCCAAACAGTCAGCCGTCGTGCTGACGGCATCAAACAAGGCTTCCTTGTCCTCCTGAAAATCCTTGTTGTAGGCCAGAGGAAGGCCCTTAATCATGGTCAGCAGACCCTGAAGATGGCCGAACACGCGGCCACATTTGCCCCGCACCAATTCCGGCACATCAGGGTTCTTCTTCTGAGGCATCAGGCTGCTGCCGGTGGCACAGCGGTCACTGAGGCGAACAAAACCACATTCCTCACTCGCCCAGAAAATCACCTCTTCCGCCAAGCGACTGAGATGCACCATCACCAGTGATGCCGCTGCCGCAAACTCCACTGCAAAGTCGCGATCACTGACCGCATCCAGGCTGTTGGCATAAATGCCGTCAAAGCCGAGAGCCGCCGCCGTGGTGCGCCGATTGATCGGCACCGGAGTACCGGCGAGTGCAGCCGCTCCCAGCGGTGAGATATTCACCCGGCCGCGCACATCACGCAGTCGCTGGCGATCCCGCTCGAGCATCTCCACATAGGCCAGGAGATGGTGAGCGAGGCAGACAGGCTGGGCACGCTGGAGATGCGTGTAACCCGGAATCAGAGTGGTGCGCTGAGCGAGAGCCTGGCTGAGAAGCGCCCGCTGAAAACGCAGCACCCGTGCATCCAGATCATCGAGACGACGACGCAACCACAGACGCAGATCCGTGCCCACCTGATCATTACGACTGCGACCGGTGTGCAGCTTCTTGCCCACCGGACCCAGCAGGGCGATCAGCCGTCGCTCCACCGCGAAGTGAACGTCTTCATCCGCCAGACCAGGCTGAAAGCTTCCAGCAGCCGCCTCACTGCGGATCGTCTCCAGGCCCCCACACAGTTGGGTGGCTTCCTCAGCCGTGATCACACCACAGTCCGCCAGCATGCGGGCATGGGCGATGGAGCCGTCGAGATCCTCCTGAAGCAGGGTGATGTCGAAGCCGATCGAGGCATTGAATCGCTCGATCGCAGGGTGGAGGCCCTGATCAAAGCGATCGCTCCAGGTGGCAGAGCCTCCGCCCGTCACTCCCCCAGCCATACGGTCAACTCAGCGCAGCGTTCACTCAGCTTGTCAGGCCATGGAGGCGAGGAACGGAGGGGAGCATCACCTCCTCCGGCACCTTCAGCACCACCATGGAGGCGTCATCTTCCAGTTGACGATCCATCCCCACGAAGCGATCCAAGCGGGTGAACAACTGATCCAGGATTCCCTGCGATCCAGTGCCAGACCGGCAAGCAGCCTCGAGGCTGCGGATCAAACGCTCTTCATCGAAACGATCGCCAGTGATGCCCGGAGCCTCCGTGACACCGTCGGTGTAATAGAGCAGCACATCGCCCGGCTCAAGCACCACCTCCCCAAAGCCATATTCAGCCTCTGGTTGGAGACCGATCAGTAATCCAGGAGCATCCAAGCGACCGATGCTGCGCTGCTGGGCACGCCAGATCAGCGGTGGGTTGTGGGCCGCGTTGGCGTAGCGAAGCCGTCGGGTGCGCGGGTCATAGTCCGAATAAAAGAGGGTGACGAAGCGGTGAGACTGCGCCAGGTCCTCCTGGGCCAGATGATTGAGATCGTGAAGAATGCGATCCGGCGGCAGACCGCTGAGCACCTCAGCGCGGAGCATGCCGCGCAACATGGTCATCAACAGGCCTGCGGGCACACCCTTGCCCATCACATCGCCCATCACCAGGGCCCAACGCCCCCGCTCACGGCGGCGGCCCATCAGGTCGGGTCGGGTCGGAATGAAGTCGTAGTAATCACCCCCCACCTGGAAAGCGGGGCGGCAACGGGCGGCAAGCTCCACCCCTTCGATTACAGGGCAGTGATCCGGCAAAAGCTGGGCCTGAATCTCAGCGCCAATGCTGAGCTGGCGATCCACCCGCTCATGGCGGCGCGCCTCCTGCAACATCAAGTCGTGCTCCACCGCCACCCCGGTGAGATCCGCCACCAATTGCACGTGCCGGCGGTGCACATCACTCCAGGCCAGCGGACCAGCACTGCTGAACACGTAGAGGCGACCGCGCTGCCGCCCCCGCGCCACCAACGAGGTGGCAAACAACCCCGCCCGACCGAGGTGACGCTGCACCAGATGATCCAGGGCCTGCAGCTGGCGATCATCAGTGCCAAACCCTTCCACCATGCCTGGATCAAAGGAGGCGATCTGCCGCAGCAACTCGGTGGAACGTTGATCGGGCAGCATCTGCAGCTGTTCCCGCCAGATCCGCCCCTCAGCGGTGAACGGCACCAGCAACGCACCATCCACCCCCACCAAGCGGGAGGCCACGACGGGCACCAACTCCAGGAAGCGGTGCAGATTGGTGAAACTACGCAGCGCAAAGGCCAGAGAGGCCAACAACTCCTGGCTGGAGCGCTGTTCGCGAGCAAAACTGTCGAACAGCTGCCGCAGCGACGCTGTGGCCGTCATCGGCTGGGCCGCCGCATGGCGTTGATGCGGCGAAGAATGGCGTCGGGTTGGCTTGCTGCTCACGGCCGACCATGGCAGTGCGCTAACGCTAGCGACGGTGACGGATGCCGGCTGTCTGCAACAAACCGCTCAGTGTTGAACCTGGAACAAGGTCAGCGCCCAGCGAGTAGGGCTTCAACGAACTCAAAGCTGTTGAACGGGCGCAGGTCGCGGATTCCCTCGCCAGCACCGATGAACCGGATCGGCAGCCCCGCTTCCGATGACACAGCAAGGGCGACACCGCCACGGGCTGTGCCGTCCAACTTGGTGATCACCACACCGGTGAGATCCGCAGCCTTGGCAAAGGCCATCGCCTGCTTCAGACCGTTCTGACCCTGACTGGCATCAAGAACCAGCAACGACTCCACTTTCGACTCAGGGGCCAGGCGATCAACGATGCGACGAATCTTCTGCAACTCCTCCATCAGGTTGTGCTTGGTCTGCAGGCGACCCGCGGTATCCACCAGAAGCAGATCAGTTCCCTTGGAGCGAGCGGCACCGATGGCGTCAAACACCACCGCAGCAGGATCGGCATTGGCTGTGGGATTGGCCACCACAGGCACATCACTGCGGTCACCCCAAACCTCCACCTGCTGCACGGCTGCAGCACGGAAGGTGTCGGCGGCGGCAATCATCGCGCTGTAGCCGCTGCGCACCGCCAGATTGGCGAGCTTGCCCAGGGTTGTGGTTTTGCCAACCCCATTCACCCCCACCATCAACCAGATATTCAGGCGGTCACGTTCCGGAGCCAGCAACTCAACCCCGCTGGCCTGAATGGGCTGCTCCAGCAGGTTGCGCAGCTGCTCTTTGAGGAAACGGATGCCTTCGCTGGGATCCACCACCTCTTCATTGAGGCGCTTGCGCAGGGCTTCCATCACCTGATCAGTGGCGACAACACCCGCATCGGCACGCAGCAACAGCGCTTCGAGGTCATCGACCACCTCCGGAGTGAGGGGGTCATCACCCAAGTTGTCGAGCAGGCCGGTAACAAATCCCTGACGGGTTTTTTCAAGGCCCTGACGCAACCGGGACAGCCAATCGATCTCCTCAAGGGAGACTTGATCCACACGGCGTCCCTGGGCTGCCAGCACCTCAGCCGACCAGGTGAAGGCGTCGTCAAACTCACCAAGTTGGGGCTGATCAACACCCGCATCGGTCGTGGGCTGCGGGGCTGCAGAGGGAGCGGGAGCTGGCGCCACTGGAGGCGTCTCGATCGCCCTGGCCTCGAGTTCCTGTCGCCGTTCCTGCCGCTGGGCAGCAGCCTGCTCAAGCAGAGACAAACCGGCAGCCGGTGGGTCTGCAGCGGGCGGTGTGAAAGGAGCCGGAGCGGGGTCGGCTGGGGATGGCTCAGCTGTGACGGCTTGAGGAGGCGTCTCGACAGCCGGGGTGGCCAACGGTTCTGGTGCCGGAGCTGGTGCTGCAGGTGCCGGTGGCTCAGACACCTCCGCTGGAGGGGCTGCCACCTGGGCAGCCTGCTGGGCCTTCAAGCGGGCATAGGCCTGCCGTGCCCACTCCAAGGGGTCATCGTCAACGGCAGGGTCTGCAGCAGGGGGAGTTGAAGCAGGCTCTGCACTCGCCTCAGAGGCTTCCACAGGGGCAGGCTCCATTGGAGCAGCAGGGGCTGGATCAGGCTCTGGAGTGGGCTCCGCAGGGGAGTCTGGAATGGGGTCAACAGCGGGCTGAGAACCAGCTGCATCGCTCTCCGGTGCTGGAGCCTCGGGCTGAGCGGAACGGCGCTGGAACCAGTCAAAAACCATCGAAACTGCTGGGTTGGAAGACGAAAATCAGGCCCCTGCGGAGGGGGATGCAGCCGCATCCTGCAGGCGACGCAGCACGCCATTGATCATGCGACGGCCTTGATCATCGCTGTAGCGGTTCGCCAGTTCGACAGCCTCGTTACAGGCGACAGCGGAGGGAGTCTTCAGGCTGGTGAGATCGACCACCGCAAGACGAAGAATGTCGCGATCAATGCGCGGCAGGCGGCTGAGACGCCACCCTTCCATCACTCCGTCGAGACGGGCATCGATGCTGCTGCGCTGCTCCATCACAAGGGTCACACGGCGCATGGCTCCATGACGCACGGTCTCCTGATCCGCAAGAGCCAGCAAACGGGGTAGCTCAAGGCTGCTGGAGAGCCCATTCAGCACTTGCTCAGCCATGGTGAGCGACGTGCGCAGATGGTCACGCACCACGGGAGAGCTGCCGTCACCACCGTCCTGCAATTCGCTGTCAAGTAAGGCCTGCTGCGCTTTCTCAAGATCGGTGGCGCAGGTATCGAGGGACTCACGCCAGTGCTGATGCAAGGTGTCGAGAGCCTTCTGCAGCACGGAATCCAAGGGAAGATCCGCCGCATCCGCTTGATCGCGATCAGAGAGCTGACCCAGCACGAGCAGTGCCAGCTCACGGGCCAGAGAACGGGACTGCATGGAGAACCGAAAAGGAAGGACGGAAAGAGGTCAGACCCCAGACGTGGATGACGAAGGGGATACCGATGCTCGCAGCTGGGCGATCAAACTCGAAAAACTGCGGTTCACCGGAGCCTCGCGTTCGTCGGGATTGACGATGCCGGCGGAAATGATGGTGCGGAAGGCATCCTCCACGGAGATATCCAGCTCCCGCACGGATGCTTCCGGCACCAAGGTGTACCAACCGGTCGTGGGATTGGGTGCTGTGGGGATGAACACGCTGAGCAGCGGCTCCTGCAACTCAGCCTGGAGGGAAGGACCCACCACTCCAGTCACAAAACCGACGCTGTAGAGCCCTTCACGCGGATATTCGACCAGCACCACCCGACGAAAACGGCTGGAGTTATCCCGCAGGAAGGTCTCAAGCAGTTGCTTGAGGGTCTTGTAGACCGAACCGGCCAAGGGGATGCGCTGGAGCGTTCCTTCACCGAACTCCAGCAGCCAGCGGCCCACGATGTTGCGGGCCATCAGTCCGATCAGGAGGATGCCGAGCAGAGGCACCGTTAGCCCCAGCGACAGGTTGATCAGATCCTGAAGCAGAGGATTGAGCGTGATGAACGGATTGAACTGCTTCGGAATCGACGTCAGAAACGCCAAGACGAAACGGCTCACGATCGTGGCAAGCCAGATGGTGGTCGCCAGCGGAATGACCACCAGCAAGCCAGCGATCAGATCATTTTTGAGATCCTGCTGGAGTCTGGAGCCGAGCGGCGGATCAGGTCTGGGGTTGGACTGCGCCAAGGGACGACCGGGGCTTGGGGCCGACATGATGCGTCCAACCTAACGAGTGGTCAGAGCACAGAGGCGAGAGCGAGCAGGGCGAAGGCAATCGCCAGAACCACCGCACTGAACGTGCCACCGAAGCGACGCTGGTTCACAGCCAGGTTGCGCTGACGCTCAGCCTGCTGAATCTGCTCATCCATCTGAGCCAGTTGGCCCTCAACAAACTGCTTGGCAGCCTTGGCCTTGTCTTCGTCAGAAGCACCTGCAGGCAGTTGACCGGCGGCGGCGAGGTTTTCACCCAGCATCTTGAGCGCCTCAGGCTCCTTGGACTGCTGACGGGCCATCTCCAACTGCCCCTTCTTCTGCTGAAGCGTCTGATCGGCCTGACCGGCAAGGGTCTGATTGCCGGTGATCGCCATCGGCACCACGGCGATCATGGCGAACGTGAACAGGAAGGACAGCACACACACCACCCAACGAATCGGCGTTCGCGCCGCACCGGGGTGATCAAGACGGGAGCCGATCAGCATCAGCAACAGACCCACCAGACCCATGGGTGCCTGATTCACCAGACGCTCAATCAGCACCTGTTGGAACGCAGGATCGCTCCAATCAGCTGCGCCGTAGATCACCACCAGTTGGAGCACCAGCAGCACCACCAGGGTGATGCCAAGCCAACGCAGAACGGGCGCAAGACGCAGATTTGAGGAAGAGCCCGAAGGTGTCGCGGACACGGCAAACTGCCAGAAGGTGCCCAATTTTACGGGCAGTTTCCGTGGGCCATCAACCCGATCTACACCGACTCACGCAGGCCTTGAAAGCGAAGGCTCGGGAGCAGGGCTTCGACCCGGTGGGTGTGGCGCGTCTGCCAGGCAGCGCCCGGGTTCGACTGCGCACCGCTGCCCTCGAACGCTGGCTCGAGGCCGGGTACCAAGCCGACATGGGCTGGATGGCCGCCCCCCGCCGCAAAGACCCGGCCCTGCTGCTGGATGGAGCCAACAGCCTGCTGGCGGTTGGGCTGAACTACCACGTCAACCACGAGCGAAAACCAGGTCGACTGGCCATCGCCCGCTACGGATGGGGCCGGGATTACCACCGCGTCGTGAGCCAGCGATTGAAGCGGCTGGGCCGCTGGCTGGAAAGCGAACGACCCGGAACGCGCTGGCGTGCCTGCGTGGATGCCGATCCCCTGCTGGACAAAGCCTGGGCGGAGGAAGCCGGCCTGGGCTGGATTGGGAAGCACAGCAACCTGATCCATCCGCAACGGGGCTCCTGGATGGTGATCGGACATCTGTTGGTGGATCTCGAACTCACACCGGATCCGCCGGGCGTCCCGCTCTGTGGTCGCTGTAACGCATGTCTGGAGGCATGCCCAACCCAAGCGATCACCGAGCCCTTTGTCGTTGACTCCAATCGGTGTCTGGCTTTTCACACAATCGAAAACAGGGCGGAGACCCTGCCAGCGTCGATCACTGAAGCCCTGGGGCCCTGGGTGGCAGGGTGCGACATCTGCCAGGACGTGTGCCCCTGGAATCAGCGATCGCTCCCTAGCAGTAATGATCCCGACCTGCAGCCGCGGGACTGGCTGCTGAACCTCAGCCGCGAGCAGGCCCTGAGCTGGGATGACGCCACCTGGCAGGAGAAGCTGCGGGGCTCAGCTCTGCGACGGATCAAACCCTGGATGTGGCGGCGCAATGCTCGTGCAGCGCAACCCAAGAGCATGCCTACCCTGGATCCATCCGGATCGAAATGATGGGCCGATTCCAACGTTCGTGGTGCGCGGCCCTTCTGGTGGCATCCACCACCGTTGTGGGGAGCATGCCGGCCAAAGCTCTGGTGCCCACGGTTTACATCCCCAGCGGCACTGAGCTGGAAGGGTCCGCCATCGGCATTGGTCGAACCGCTGCCCAGCTGCTCACCCTGGGGCAACCGGAAGAGGCAGCGCGCCTGGCCGCTCTAGCCGTTCGCCTGCGACCCAACGATGAACGGCTCTGGGCTGTGCTGGCGGAAGCGCAGCTGCGCAGCAAACAGCTCAAACCGGCCGCCGAATCGCTGGCGCGCGCCAAGCAACTCGACCCCAACAACGCAGGCCTCTGGTTTGCGGAAGCCTCCCTGGCCCTGCGGGACAACCGCCCCAACGACGCCATTCCCCTGCTCGACAAGGGGCTGAAGCTGGATCCCAAGAACGCTTCGGCCTACTTCGATCTCGGCAACGCCCGGGTGATGCAGACCCACTTCAAAGCCGCCCTGAGCGCATTCGAAAAGGCTTCAGCACTGAAACCCACCTTCTGGGAAGCCATCAACAATCAGAGCCTCGTGTTGTTTGAGATGGGCAACACCGGCGAAGCGATCAAACGCTGGCGCCAGGTGCTGTCAATCGAACGCAATGCGGAACCAATGCTGGCTCTCGCAGCGGCCCTGAACCGGGAAACCCCCGGAAGTGAAGAAGCCCTGAACCTGGCCCGCAAAGCCCTTCAGCAGGATCCCAACTACGTGTTGCCGGCTTATCAGAAGGGACAGCTCTGGGGGCTCAACCTGCGTCTGGCCACCCGCGATCTCCTGACAAACAGCCGTCTTCAAGATGCTGTGGAACGGGCCCAGGCCAATGCCGATCCCAGCAGCACACCTTGAACAGGGCTGGTCAAATCGGAAGACATCTGTAGGCTGAGCCCCGTCTGCTCGCAGTAGTTCCAGACACGGATGGCCGAGGAGCGCGTTGAACCAATCGCCCTGCATCAGGAGATGCAGCGCTCCTATCTCGAATACGCGATGAGCGTGATCGTGGGTCGGGCCCTGCCCGATGCCCGCGATGGCCTCAAACCCGTGCAGCGCCGCATCCTCTACGCGATGCACGAACTGGGCCTCACCCCCGACAGGCCCTACCGCAAGTGCGCCCGCGTGGTCGGTGACGTGCTGGGTAAGTACCACCCCCACGGCGACCAGGCGGTCTACGACGCGCTGGTGCGCCAAGTTCAAACCTTCTCCAGTCGCCATCCCCTCCTGGACGGGCATGGCAACTTCGGATCGGTGGACGATGACCCTCCGGCCGCCATGCGTTACACGGAAACGCGTCTGGCTCCGATTTCCCACCAGGCCTTGCTCGATGAGATCGGCGATGACACCGTCGATTTCGCCCCCAACTTCGATGGTTCCCAGCAGGAACCCACCGTTCTGCCCGCCCAGCTGCCGGTCCTGCTGCTGAACGGGTGTGCCGGCATCGCCGTGGGGATGGCCACCAGCATCCCCCCCCACAACCTGGGTGAGGTGGTCGATGGTTTGATCGCCCTGGTCCGCAAACCCGATCTCGGCGACGACAAACTGCTGGCGCTGATCCCCGGACCTGACTTCCCCACCGGCGGAGAGGTACTGCTGGGCAGTGGCGTCCGCGACACCTACCTGCGAGGACGCGGCAGCATCCCGATGCGTGGTGTAGCCCACATCGAAGAAATCCAACCCGGAAAGGGACGGCACAAACGAGGTGCTGTGGTGATCACGGAGCTGCCTTATCAGCTGAGCAAAGCAGGCTGGATCGAAAAACTGGCGGAGCAGGTCAACGACGGAAAAATCGGCGGAATTGCCGACATCCGCGACGAAAGCGATCGCGAAGGCATGCGAGTCGTGGTGGAACTGCGCCGTGACGCCGATCCGGAAAAAGTCCTGATGGACCTGCAGCGACGCACGTCACTGCAAAGCAATTTCGGCGCCATCTTGCTGGCCCTGGTGAATGGTCAGCCCCAGCAGCTCTCGCTCCGTCAGCTGCTGCAGACCTTCCTGGAATACCGGGAACTGACGATGATCCGGCGCACCACCCATGCGCTGCGCAAAACCGAAGATCGCCTAGAGGTGGTGGAAGGTTTGATCACCGCCCTGGACTCGCTCCAGCGAGTGATCGCCATGATCCAGGAAGCGAAGGATGCCGCCTCCGCCCGCGCCAGCCTGATGGTGCATCTCGATCTGAGTGAGCGCCAGGCCGATGCGGTGCTGGCCATGCCGCTGCGCCGGCTCACCGGTCTTGAGCAGGAGAGCCTGCGCAATGAAGCGGAAGAGCTGCGCCTGGAACGGGAACGACTGCAACTGCTGCTGCGGGAACGGGATCAACTCCTGGATGCCATGGTGCAGGAGCTGAAGCAGCTCAAGAAACGCTTCGCCACACCGCGCCGCACCCGCCTGATCGAAGGAGGGGACCATCTGTTGGCGGAAAAGGCCGCCAATCAGCGTCCGAACGCGGAACTGCAACGGCGCCAGGCTCTGGGCGCCCTGCCCTCGGACGGCCGCCTGCTGATCCAGAACGATGGGCAGGTGAAAGTGGTGAGCCCCCAGCTGCTGGGACGCCTGCATCTCAACGAAGCCGTTGGGCTAGGGGATGAACCCTCACCGGCACAGCTGATCCTGCCGATCCAACCCGCCCCACGACTGCTGGTGCTCACCGCGAGTGGCCGTATGGCCTTACTGCGCTGGGAATTCGCCGGTCAGCAACCGGGCGGCTTGGAACGCTTCCTGCCCACAGCGCTTGAGGGCGATCCAGTGGTCAGCCTGTTGCGCCTCCCCCCTGCAGACGATGCCTCCAGCAATGCCCGTCTGTCTCTCGGTCTGCTGAGCACCGACGGACGCTTCAAACGACTGCCCCTTGATGACGTCCAGGAGCTTTCAGGCCGGGCCGCCACGATCCTCAAATTGAAGGATGGTGTTTCGTTGCTGTCAGCCGTGATCTGCGAGGACGGCGGCACGGTGACACTGATCAGTGACATCGGCCGGGTGCTCTGTCTACCGGTGCAGGACGAGAACCTCCCCTTGATGGGCAAACTTGCCCAGGGTCCGATGACCATGCGCATGCTGCCGGGCGAAACCCTGGTGGGAGCTGTCAGCCAATCCACGGGAGGAGAAGACCTGCTGGTGGGCAGCCGCCACGGCACCCTGATGCGCTTGTCCCTGAGCGCCCTACGCCGCTGCAAGCGCGGCGATCTAGGCGAAATGGCGATCACCCTGGAGGGCAAGGGCAACGATGCGGATCGCCTGGTGTCGGTGTGCTCCTGTGTCGATCTGGTGGGAGTGGTGACCAGCAAAGGCCGTCACGGCCGGGTCTTTACCGCCGACTTGGCCGGCAGTGAAGGTTCGACAGCTCTCACCCTCAAAACCGATGAACAGCTGAGCCAACTGGTGCCGCTGCTGAGCTGACTCAGCTCTTGGTAGCGGCCACACCTGAAGGCTCCAACATCAGTTTGCTGGAGCTGACCGACTCATCCATCGGAATCGGATAGTCACCATCGAAACAAGCAGTGCAGAAGTGCTCGGAGCTGGCATGGGCCGCTTCCACCATGCCTTCCTTGCTGAGGTAAGCCAGGCTGTCGACCTTGAGATGGGCTTCGATTTCCTTCACCGTCAGGCGAGCCGCAATCAGCTGGTCCTGGGTGTCGGTATCGATGCCGTAGAAGCAGGGATGGGTCACCGGCGGTGAACTGATGCGCATGTGCACCTCAGTGGCCCCGGCATCCCGGAGGGCTTGCACCAGCTTGCGACTGGTCGTGCCCCGCACGATCGAATCATCGATCACGACCACTCGCTTCCCGGCGAGCACATCAGGGAGGGGATTGAGCTTGACGCGAATCCCGGCTTCACGCATGGCCTGCGTGGGCTGGATAAACGTGCGGCCGACGTAGCGGTTCTTGATCAAACCATCGGCAAAGGTGATGCCACTGGCCTGAGAAAAACCGATGGCAGCGGGAATACCGGAATCGGGCACACCAATCACCAGATCCGCCTCCACCGCGGATTCGCGAGCCAGAACCTGGCCAATGCGTTGGCGATAGCTGTAGAGCGACTCACCGAAGAAACGGCTGTCGGGGCGTGCGAAATAGATCATTTCGAACACGCACATGCGGGTCGACGGCTCAGCCCATTGTTCGCGGGTGGGCTGGATGTCACCAAGGCGGAAAGTGACCAACTCCCCCGGCTCCACATCCGCCTCGTACGACGCGCCGATGATGTCGAGGCCGCAGGTTTCGCTGCTCACCACCCAGTGGCCGCTCTCCGCTTCACCGAAGCGACCGAACACCAGCGGGCGAACGCCATAGCTATCGCGCAGGGCATAGAGCTCGGTGGACGTGCCAATCACCAAACTGAAGGCACCACGACACAGGGTGGCCGCTTCCTTGATGGCTGGCTTCCAATCCAGTCCACGGTTCACGGCCTGCTGAATCGCAAAGGCAATCAGTTCGGAATCGGTGGTGGAAGCGAACTCGGTTTGGCCGTCGTCGAGCTTCTGACGCAGCTCAGCGGCATTAACGAGATTGCCGTTATGGGCAAAGGCGAAGGGGCCGAGCCGGGTCATCAACACCACTGGTTGGGCATTGCAGACCTTGCTGCTCCCGGTCGTGGAATAGCGGTTATGACCGATGGCCAGGTTGCCGGGCATGCGGGCCAGCACGTCCTGATCAAACACCTGGCTCACCAGGCCCATGTCTTTGTGCAAGCGCACCTTGCCCTGGTTGAAGACGGCGATACCCGCCGATTCCTGACCGCGATGCTGGAGCGAATACAGGCCGAAGTAAGTGAGGTTGGCCACTGGCTGCCCTTCAGCCAGCACGGCATAGACCCCGCAGGCCTCCTCCATCCGATCGGGCCGCTCTGCGATGGGCTGATGCACAGGCCGCCTCAACTTCAGACTTCCTTCACAATTTTGCATCACGCCCCCACCGCCGCTCACGCGACCTCAAGACGACGGGGCAGAGCCTGCTCGAAGGTGGAGTGCAGAGCGTCAACACCCACAGCAAGAACCGACTGCCCATCCGCCTCGATGCGCAGCTGGGCGTGATCAGCGACCACCCCAAGCTCTTGGGACGGAACCTGGGCCGCAGCCAGCAAGGTTTGCCAGGCCGCCAGACACTCGGCCTTCACCGACACCACGATGCGAGCGCCGCCCTCAGCGAACAGGCGCCGCTCCAGACGAGCATTGGAGGCCCCCAGACGGATCTCAGCCCCACAACCAGACGCCAGCGACGATTCCGCCAGGGCCACAGCCAGGCCGCCGTCGCTGCAATCATGGGCCGACGCCAGCAGACCCTTGTCGATCGCCTCGCGCACGGTGGCCTGCACGCGAGCTTCCAGGTCAAGGTCCACCCGAGGAGGACGACCAGTGAGCAATCCATGGATCACGCCCTGGTAGCTGCTGCCGGCGAGGCCGAGACGGTCATCATCCGTCTGGTCAGCGGAAGCACCCAGCAACACAACCGCATCACCGGCCTGACGCCAGGCCAGGCCACACACCTTGTCGATGTCAGCCACCATGCCCACCATGCCCACCACCGGCGTGGGATGAATGGGGGTAAGAACGCCGTCATCACCACGGGTCTCGTTGTAGAGGGAGACGTTGCCGCCGGTCACCGGCGTGTTGAGGCTGCGGCACGCCTCTGACAGACCACGACAGGCCAGCGCCAACTGCCAATACCCCCGGTCGGTTTCGGGAGAAGGGAAATTGAGGTTGTCGGTGACCGCCAAGGGTTCCGCACCGACGCAGCTGAGGTTGCGCGCGGCTTCGGCCACCGCTGCCATGGATCCCCGTTCGGGATCGAGCGCCACCCAGCGGTTGGGGCAATCGACGGTGGCAGCCACACCCCGTTCCGTGGTGTTCAGAGAGCCATCACCCTGTTGGGGGCGCAGGCGCACCACAGCCGCATCGCCTCCACCAGAGGTCACCACTGTGTTGGCCAGCACTTGCTGGTCGTACTGGCGATAGACCCAGCGCTTGCTGGCGATGGTGGGGTCATCCAGCAGCTTGAGCAGATCGTTGCCCCAGTCATGGTCAGCCGCGGCCACGGGCAGATCGCCCTCCTTCCAGGTCCAGTGCTGCTGAATGTCGCTGGGGGGCTCAGCGATCAAAGTGTGATGGTTGATCGGTGTGTCTTCCGCCAGCGCCCGAGAGGGCACCTCAGCAGCCACCTGACCATGCTGCAGGACACGCACCACCGGTTCCTCCAGCACACGACCGACCACCGCCGCCTGCAGACCCCAACGACGGAAGCGCTCCATCAAGGGCTCTTCACGGCCCGCACGCACCACAAACAGCATGCGCTCCTGTGACTCGGAGAGCAAATATTCGTAGGCCGTCATGCCCTCCTCACGGGCAGGGACCCGGTCGAGATCCAGCTCGATGCCGAGATCCCCTTTGGCCGCCATCTCCGAGCAACTGCAGGTCAGGCCGGCGGCTCCCATGTCTTGGGCAGCCACCACATCACCACTCTGAAAAGCCTCCAGACAGGCCTCGATCAAGCCCTTTTCCAGGAAGGGATCACCCACCTGCACGGCAGGCCGGTCATCCAACGACGCCGCACTGAGCTCGGCACTGGCGAAGCTGGCGCCACCCATGCCGTCACGACCGGTGGTACTGCCCACATAAACGACAGGATTGCCCACCCCAGAAGCACCCGACTTGACGATGTCGTCGGTCTCCATCAGGCCCAGGGCCATGGCATTGACCAGGGGATTGCCGCTGTAGGAGGCATCGAAGGCCACCTCACCCCCGACGGTGGGGACCCCCACGCAGTTGCCGTAGTGGGAAATCCCCGCCACAACCCCTTCCACCAGGCCGCGGGTGGCGGGTTCCTCCAGCGGACCGAAACGCAAGGCATTCAGCAACGCGATCGGACGGGCGCCCATCGTGAAGATGTCGCGCAGAATCCCGCCCACACCCGTGGCCGCCCCCTGAAAGGGTTCCACAGCCGAGGGATGGTTATGGCTCTCAATCTTGAAAGCCAGACGGTGGCCATCCCCCAGATCCACCACACCGGCGTTCTCACCAGGCCCCACCAGAATCCGCGGTCCTTCCGTGGGGAAACCACTCAACAGAGGGCGTGAGTTGCGGTAGCAGCAGTGCTCCGACCACATCACACCGAACATGCCCAGTTCAGCGCGGTTGGGATCCCGTCCCAGACGGCGCTGAATTTCCTTGTAATCGTCTTGGGTGAGTCCCTCCTGGCGGAGAGCAGCAGCCACATCAAACGGCTTCGCCGAATCAGAGGACTGGGCCACGAAGGAGGAGATCAGCTTCTCCCAGTGTTGCCGACAGCGGTCTCAGACCCAGGGGTCAGGATCGAAATCGCTGTCTTCACCTGGCTCGCGACGGTTGGGTGGGCGGCGATCACGGGTTGACCTCGGAGGTTGGTCTTCCTCCCACTCGGGTGCCTCCCAGCCATCAAGGGGATCGTCCCCATCCGCATCGGACTCATCTGCCCAAGGTGGGCGGTCCTGGGAAGGCTCAGGCGACCAGTCACGCTGCGAGGGACGTGCATCGTCCCGTTCGACCCAGCCGGCCGTGCCTGAACCCTCCCAGGGAGGCTCTTCCAGCCACCCTTCCAATCGTTCGCCAGCACGGTCTCCCATCTGCTGGATCTGCTCCCGCCAACCACGGGATTTCCGCAGAAAATCCTGGCGAACACTGGAACGCGCCAAGGGCAGATCATCGAGATCACTCAGACCAGTACTGACCAGACCAGGCTGTTGGTCAACGATGCGATCCGGAGTGAGACGCCAGCGGCTGCTGCCGGGAAGGCGGGGGTCACTGCGCGAGACGAGGTAATGAAGGATTTCACCGGTGGCCGGCACAAAGGTGAGATCGGCAATCTGTCCCAGCCGCTCACCATGGCGATCGAGAAGATCCGCTTCCATCAGCGTCGGCAACCGCTCCAGCGTGAGCTGATCGGTGAGGGCAGCAGGCCCTTTGACAAACACCTCCTGGTCACTGAATCCCCGGCACTGATCCAGGCGCCACACATCCCGACTGTTGCGTAAGGCTGAAGGACGGCTCACCCAACCAAGCAAACGATGCACCGGGGGATGCATCCAGGCCATCACGCCAGGGCCGTGGTCCAGGCCCTGATCACAACGCACGCGATGGTGCAGGAGATCACTGAGCAGAACCTGATCCGGAAGCGCCACAGAAACCGTCGTGCAAAGAACTCAGTTACGGATCTGAACAGGCATCACCAGGTAGGTGAAGCCAGAGGTGTCATCAGCCGGGGTGAGGATCGCAGGTGTGGTGGGAGCGTTGCACTGCAGCACGATCCGATCAGCCTCCATGGCCTTCAGGCCATCCAGCACGTAGCGCACGTTGAAGGCGATCTGCATGGCATCTCCCACGAGCGTCGCAGGAAGAGATTCGGAACCACTACCCACATCCTGAGCATCGGCACTGATTTGCACCAGGCCTGCCGTGGGCTCCGTGCTGATACGCACGACGTTGTTGTGCTGATCAGCCAGAACAGCCACCCGCTCCAAGGCCGCCATGAACGGACGACGTTCGAGATCGATGGTGCGCGTGAACCCGTCGGGAATCAGCTGGCGATAGTTGGGATAGGTGCCTTCCAAGGTGCGGCTGGTCACCATCTGGTCAGCAGCAAGCACGACCACCTGACCGCGGTCATAGAAAAGGGTCACGGGATCGTTCCCTTTCCAGCCAGCAATCAGACGCTCCACTTCACGCAAGGAGCGGGCTGGCAAGGTGACAGCCAGCACACCGTCTTCGCTGGTGGTGTCGGCATCGCTCGAACCACTGGGGTCGTCTTGAAGTGCGTCTTTCACGGCCAAGACCGCCAGCCTGTGGCCATCGGTGGAGGCTGCTTCCAGGTCGCGGCCTTGGAAGCGCAGATGCACGCCGGTGAGCAGCTGCTTGGCTTCATCGGCGCTGCTGGCGAACAGCGTGCCGCGCAGAGCCTGCACCAGCGATGTTGCTTCCACCCGCAGAGCAGTGCCGTTTTCCACCAGAGGCAGGTCGGGAAATTCATCCGCAGGCATCGCCCGCATCTGATAGCTGCCGCTGAGGCTGGTGAGCTCCACCTGCTCGCCGGCGTCATCAGTGGCGAGAGTGATGGGGGAATCGGCCGACAGACGACTGACGATTTCACCGAGGAGGCGGGCCGGCAGCGTCACTGCACCACTGGCTTCCACTGAGGCGGTGAAGGAGGTCTGGATCCCAAGGTTGAGATCAAAGCCCGTGAGGCTGAGGCGTCCGGTGCCGGCATCAGCGGTCAACAACACGTTGGCCAGTACCGGATGGGTCGGCCGGGACGCGACAGCGCGGCTCACGAGTTGGAGGGCTGAATTGAGCTCTGACTGGGAACAGACCAGTTTCATGGGGTCAACGTCCCGACCATGCGTCCTGAAGGCCCCCCACGGTTTCACAGGCTGGGGAGATGTGCAACGGCAGACCGCATGCAAGCGGTCCGATCCGTCTAACGGGTTTTAAAAGCTTTTAAAACCAAATCAAACAGCCGTAGTAGAGGCTGGGGAATGGGTGGAAAACGCTCCGAAACCCTATCCAGACAAGGATTCCAGCTTGCACAGCCCTGGGGACTGCTGTGGTCGCGATGCGGAAAGTTGAGCGTTTTTCACAGCATCCACAGCCTGGGGAAAATGATTGTTGGGTTGGGTTGTTGGGTTGGCTGGAGTTTTCCACCGCTTTTCTCCCCCGTTTTCGGTGGTCTTCCGCAGCCGCTTTGTCAGTTGGTTGCCCGTTCCA
>CAXQPR010000009.1:0-17923 GCA_964225855.1 Salipiger bermudensis
GGACAACTCGAACTGCCTGTTCCAGTCGAAGGCGTAGCGGGCACGGCTGAGCTCGTCGTCACGGTCACGGGCACCGGGACGGTGACGAGCGATGTCGGCCGCATGGGCCGCGATTTTGTAGGCGATCAGGCCCTCGCGCACGTCGTCCGCATTGGGGAGACCGAGGTGCTCTTTCGGAGTCACGTAGCAGAGCATGGCCGTGCCGTGCCAACCGGCCATGGCAGCACCAATGGCTGAGGTGATGTGGTCGTAACCGGGGGCGATGTCGGTGACCAGAGGACCGAGCACATAGAAGGGTGCCTCGCTGCACTCTTCCATCTGCTTCTTGACGTTGAACTCGATCTGATCGAGGGGCACGTGACCCGGACCTTCCACCATCACCTGCACGTCGTGCTTCCAAGCACGACGGGTCAGTTCACCAAGGGTGTGCAATTCGGCCAACTGGGCAGCGTCAGAGGCGTCGTGCTGACAGCCAGGGCGCAGTGAGTCGCCCAGAGAGAAGGTGCAGTCGTAGCGCTTGAAGATCTCGCAGATGTCGTCGAAGCGCGTATAGAGCGGGTTCTGCTTGTGGTGATACAGCATCCACTGGGCCAGGATGCCGCCGCCGCGGCTCACAATGCCGGTGATGCGGCCCTTCACCTTGGGCAGGTGCTCGATCAGCAGACCCGCGTGGATGGTCTGGTAGTCGACGCCTTGCTGGCAGTGCTTCTCGATGATGTGCAGGAAGTCGTCTTCCGAGAGGCGCTCAATCGAGCCATGCACGCTCTCCAGGGCCTGATAGACGGGCACCGTGCCGATGGGCACCGGGGACGCGTTGATGATCGCCGTGCGCACCTCATCCAGGTTGACGCCACCCGTGGAGAGATCCATCACGGTGTCAGCGCCGTATTTCACGGCCAGCTGCAGCTTCTTGACTTCCTCAGCTGCATCAGAGGCGTTCGGTGACGCGCCGATGTTGGCGTTCACCTTGCACTTGCTGGCAATGCCGATCGCCATCGGCTCCAGGTTGGTGTGGTTGATGTTGGCCGGGATGATCATCCGTCCCCGGGCCACCTCCTCCATGATCAGCGACTCAGGGAGGTTCTCGCGCTTGGCCACATGGGCCATTTCCTCAGTAATCAGGCCCTGACGGGCGTAATGCATCTGGGACACATTGGCCTGACCCTTTCGAGCCGACACCCAGGAAGCACGCATGAGAGAAGAGCGATGGGACGCCCAGGGGCCGGCAGGCCGGTGATCACGCTTGGTCACTTCCCTGCGCCGGCATGACCCGGATCAGGTGCGGAGGGTGTGATCTCAGCCAGGCCGTTGAAGCAACGAAACTGGCACCCCTAGTGGTACGCGAAACCTAGCAAGCGCCGTCTGCTGAGGTCTGCAACCCATTCAGGGCAGCAGCCACCACCCGGTGATCCCCGTCCCGCTGCAACGCCTGCAACAACGCGCGGGCTTCGGCCGCCTGCGGAGCGCTCTCATGGACCAAGCGGCCCAGGATTTCAGCGCCCCCCACCCGAACCGTGCCATCGCCATCGTTGATCGCCAGCTGAGCCAGGTCCAACAACCAGGCCGGGTCGATCGAAGGATCCTCCGCCAGAGCAGAAAGGATGCTGCAACGCACCAGCCAGGCGTCATCAACAACAAAGCGCTCGCGCAGCAAGGGCCAGGAGCGTTCCACGCCAAAACTGGCCAGCGCATTGGCGGCTTCGGCGCGCACATTGGCGTCCTCATCCGCAGACACCAACCGGGTCAACACAGCCCAACCCTGTTCGTTGCGGCGAATGCCCAGACCACTGCAACTGAGGGAACGCACCACAAAGGCCGACTGCTCACTGCCCAGGATCAACAAAGGCACCACCAAGGCGTCATCGTCGGCTGATGGGAACTCCCGCAGCCGGGCCAGGGAAGGCAAGGCCCGCATGGGATCCCCTGAACCAATCGCCTCCCTCAGCGCCTCAGGGTCGGGCAACGGCTGGGACTCAGGCATGGAGGTCATCGCGGGGGCTGAGAGTCAGGACGCTCGGTCGCAGTGCTTCGCAGGGCCAGCAACAAGCGGTGGCGGCGCCGACGGCGACCCACCACCGCACTGATCACCAGACCGATGCCCACCAGGATGGCAGGCAAAGCCTGAAGCCGATCGTTGCCCTGACGCTGCAACAACGCCACCAGGCCCAGCAAGGTCAGCAGCGGTGCAGCCAACGACAACCAGACATGGCCGATGGGGTAGCGCGGGCGACTCATGACGATCGCTCCTGGGCAGGCTCCCCCATCCACGCCAACAGGGTGGCCGTGAGCACCCGGATGCCCACCCCCAGGCTGGCTTCATCCGGGCGAAAGCGACCGTTATGCAGCGGTGCGCAGCCCTCAGGCCCTGCGACCCCAAGGCGGAACATGCTGCCGGGAATGGTCTGGATCAGTTCGGCAAAATCCTCGGCACCGAGTGAGGGTTGATCGAGCCGCAAGACCTGCGCCTTGCCGAGCTCGTCAATGGCGCAACGCTCCAACAATTCGGTCAGGGCAGGATCGTTGAGCACCGGCGGCGCAATGCAGCGGTAGCGGACCTCAGCGGTGGCCCCGAAGCTGGCACAGATCGCCTTCACGGTCTCCTCAATCCAGCCCGGGAGGCGTTCATGCAGCTCGCCATCAAGACAGCGCAAGGTGCCCAGCAACGAGACCCGATCCGCAATCACGTTGAATGCCCGGCCCCCTTCAATCCGCCCGAAGCTCACCACCACGGGATGAAGAGCATCCAAGCGACGGCTGATCGCTTCCTGGAGCCCCGTCACCACCCGGGATGCAATCCAGATCGCATCCACCGATTGATGGGGGCGGGCCCCATGGCCTCCCTCACCGATCACCTCAATCGATAACTCGCCGGCCGCAGCCGTGAGGCTGCCGCTGCGCACCCCCACGGTGCCCACCGCCAGCGACGGGAAGACATGCACCCCATAGAGAGCGCTCAGACCTTCCAGAGCACCGTCGTCGCGCATCCAGCGAGCCCCCGTTGCCAGCTCCTCAGCCGGCTGGAACAACAGCCGCACGCCACGGTGCAGGGGATTCTCGGCATGCTGCGCCGCCAGCATCCGCGCCACCCCGAGACCGATGCAGGTGTGCAGGTCATGGCCACAGGCATGCATTACCCCCTGACGACGGGAGGCGTAGGGCAGATCGGTGTGCTCCTCCACCGGCAGGGCATCCATATCGACCCGCAGACCAACGCGGGCCCCCTGCGCGGGGCCAAGATCCGCCACCACGCCCGTGCGGCCCACCGCTTCCCGCACCCGCCAGCCTTGCTGGCGCAGTTCTCCTGCCACCAGCGCCGCGGTCTGATGCTCCTCACCGCTGAGCTCCGGGTGGGCATGCAGATGGCGGCGCAGCTCCAGCAAACCGGGCAGATCCCTCTCCAGAGCCGGTTGCCAACAGGGCGTGATGCTCATGACGACTTCAGATCGAGGAAGGCCATCAAGTCAGCCGTAGGACCAGGCGGCCAGCGCCGCACCGACAACACCCAGTCGGCCTGGCGATAGCGGGGGTCGAGACCCGATGCCGCGGCCCAGTGACTTTCCGCTTCGCCCCGCTGGCCCTGTTTCCACAGCAGCGCACTCAAACCGGCGCGGGCATCAGCAAACATCGGATAGCGACGAATCAGGTTGCGCAACTCCCGTTCAGCCTGCTCAAGCTGGTCCAGTTGATAGCGGGCCAACGCTTCGCTGGAACGGGCCATGGCAAATCCTGGTCTGGCCAGGGCTGCCTGGCTGTAGAGCTCAGAGGCCGTTGTCCAGTCTTGCTGGGATCCCCGCACATTGCCGAGGTTGTAGAGGGCCGAGGCTTCAGCAGGATCACGTTCCAGGATCCAGTCGTAATCGGCAGCGGCTGCATCCCACTGCTGCAAGGCTTCCTCCGCCGTCCCGCGGTTCAGACGGGGATCGACCTCCTCCGGTGACAGCTCGATCGACCGGGTCTGATCACGGATCGCTCCCTCGGCATCCCCCAACACCAGACGCACATTGCCGCGGTTGCTCAGCGCCGCGGCATCACCCGGATGGTCATCGAGATACCGATTCCAGAGGAGTAGTGCTTCAGCAACGTCACCGTTGCGACTGGCCTGCAGCGCCTGTTCAAACAAGGCCTGATCGAGCCCAGGCGCCGCGAGCACAGGGCAAGAAGCCACGCCCCAGACCGTGAGCACCACCAGCACAAAAGCCAACAGACGCTTCATGCCACCTCCTGGCCCGATGCGGGGTCTCCATCCACCGGCCAACCGAGATGGCGCCGACCGGCGGCGGTGACCACGCGGCCACGGGGGGTGCGCTGCAGGAAACCGAGCTGCAACAGATAGGGCTCCACCACCGTTTCCAGGGTGGTGGAATCTTCACCGAGGGCCGCTGCCAGGGTGTCGAGACCCACCGGCCCACCGCCGTGACCCTGGAGCAACAGCTCCAGCAGGCGGCGATCACTGGCATCCAAGCCCCGGCCATCCACCCGATGCAGGCTGAGGGCCTCATCCACCAGCTCGGCATCGATCACCATCGCCGCGACGGGATCACCCGAGGCCGCCCCCCGCACGCTGGCCACATCGCGCACCCGCCGCAGCAGGCGATTGGCAATCCGCGGGGTGCCCCGGCAACGCCGGGCAATTTCAGTGCAGCCCTGGGGCGACAGCTGCAAGCCGAGCAAACCCGCAGCCCGCTCCACGATCGCCTCGAGATCCTCCTGGCCGTAAAACTCCAGGCGCTGGATCAGGCCAAAACGATCCCGCAGCGGCGAGCTGAGGGATCCAGCCCGGGTGGTGGCACCGACCAGCGTGAAGGGAGGCAGATCCAAGGTTCGGGTGCGGGCCGTGCTGCCTTTGCCCACGGTGAGATCAAGACGGCGGTCTTCCATCGCTGGATAGAGCAGCTCCTCCGCAACGCGGGTGAGCCGATGAATCTCATCGATGAACAGCAATTCCCGCGGCTGAAGGTTCACCAGCAGGCCAACGATGTCGCGGGGGCGTTCGAGGGCTGGCGCGCTGGTGATCCGGCAGGTCACCCCCAGCTCTTCGGCCAACACCAGCGCCATGGTGGTCTTGCCGAGCCCGGGAGGGCCGTAAAGCAGCACATGATCGAGGGCATCACCGCGGGCGCTGGCGGCTTGAACGGCAATCCCCAGAACCTGCTTGAGCTCCCGCTGACCGATGTAGTCGTTCAGTCGCCGCGGCCGCAGGCCATCTTCACGGGGACTGGCACTCTCCTGAGCCGAGGGTTCAGGCGACAGCAAGGGCGATGGCCCCGCAGCAGACCCTGAAGGAGCGGGCGAGTCCTTGCGGACCCGTTGCGTTCTGGCCGCGGAGGACTCAATCGCCATGGGTTGAGCGTACCGAGCGCAACGGGTGGATGGGAGGCCAGCCCCCACTAGGCTCGGTTCAGGAGCGCCAGCAGCACAGCGTCATGGCAAAGGGCCCGGGCCGCAGGGGCAACGGCGGAAAAGACGACAAAGACAAGCCGAGGATCCTCGCGGACAACCGCTTCGCTCGCCATCAGTACGACATCCTCGAGACCCTGGAAACGGGAGTCGAACTGCTGGGCACGGAAGTGAAATCGGTGCGGGCAGGGCAGACCAATCTGAGGGATGGGTTCTGCCTGATCCGCAACGGTCAGATGCAACTGCACAACGTGCACATCTCACCCCACACCCACGCGGGCAGCTACTTCACCCACGACCCCTTACGCGTGCGCCGGCTGCTGGCCCACCGCAAGGAAATCAACAAGCTGCGCATTGAACTGGATCAGAAAGGACTGACCCTTGTTCCCCTCAACCTGCACCTCAAAGGGTCCTGGATCAAGCTGACCATCGGGCTGTGCAAAGGCCGCAAGCTGCACGACAAGCGGGCGGCCGAGAAAGAAAAGCAGACCAAGAAAGAAACCAGAGCAGCACTATCCCGCTACTGATTAGATACGCATATGGCACTTCAGCGTGCCTTCAAGGCCCAGGCCGCAATCAGGGCTGGGGTGGGGCAGCAGGGCCGCCCGCCTCTGCAGGCTCGGGGGCAGGCGCACCGGCAGGCCGAGGCCCCGGAGGCTCCGGCTGCACCTCAGCAGGGCCCAACACGCCGGTGGCCGGGTCCGGCAAAGGATTGGGGTCCACCGGCGGCAGAGGCTTCGGCGCCGGGCGATCAGCACGGCAAGACAGGGTGATCACGCCGGAGGAGACCCCTTCGTTAGTCACCAGCACCTGCACCGGCGTGCCCGCATCCAGGGGCAAGGTCACCACGCGCAACGGACCACGCTCAGCCACCACATCACCCTTGGCCCCGTAAACGGTCATCTGCATCAAGGGCGTGCCGTTAATGCCCAGCACCAGGCGGCGCCCCTTGGGCACGTTGATGGTGATCAAGCGGGCTCCACCGGCCTGCACCCGGCTGGACAGCACGGTGGCCTGCTGGGGGCGAGCCGAGAGGGTTTCAATGCGCACGTCCTCCAGGCTGCGCATGGCCGCCGCAAACCACAGCTGGCGGTAGGGCTCCGGCGGCTTGGCACCAGTCGCCACACCGGGCAGCAACGACTGAGCCGAGGCGGTCACCAATTGCTCCACCACCCGGGGATCCACTCCCTGCTGCGTGAGCAGATCCCGCTGTTTGCGCCAATCGGCCTCCCTTAAGCGGCCCAGACGAGACCGCAAAGCGGGAGGCAACTGTTCAACACGAGCCAGCCACTCCTCCGCCAATTCATTCCAAACCCTGCGCAGCGGCGCATCCTCCAGACCATCCCCTGGCAACCGCCCATTCCGCTCGGGGTAACGGGCCAGGAGGCTGGAATCCACCAGGCTGAGGAACCAGCTGCGGTCCACCTGCAAGGCCCGCAGCCGGCTGAGTAGCTGCTGACGCTGATCCACCTCAGCCGGCGGCAGGCTGGCCTGCTGCGACCGCCCGGTCAGATTTTGATCTGTTGAAGGCGCTGTTCCCGGCGCTTTGCCGCGGGCGAGCAGGAACCAACCAATCGCCGTGCCCACCAGCGCAGAAAGCAACAAGGCACCCACCACAGGCCAAAGGCGCCCCTCAGCGGCCTGTCGGCGCTCCTGCTCCGTGGGCCGCACGCGAGAGGGCGATGCTTTGGCAGCGGACTGCGACGCCCCTGATGCTCCACCCTCCTCCACCGCACCGTTCTCCCAACGGGGGAGATCCGGCTGCGGTGCTGCAGGGGCCAGGACCAGGGTGCGGTCCGCACGGGCGACGGGCCCGGTGGACTCCGGCATCACCACACCGCGCAAGGCCTCCAAGGCTTTGCTGGCTTGCTCAAACCGTTCCTCAGGACGCTCGCTGAGCAGGCGAGCCAGGACCGCGCGAAAGGGAGCATCCAAGTCAAGTCCCTCGGGAATCACCCAGCCCCCTGCCTGCGCATCCAGCAGTTGCTCCGGCCGGCAACCGCTCAACAGCACGAGGGCTGTCACGCCAAGGGCATGCAAATCCATCCAGGCCGCAGCCGCTTCGAGGCGCCCCTGGGCCTGAGGAGCAAAACCCGCAGTGGCTCCTGGGATCGGCTGCTCCCCCTGACGCTGCAACAGCCCAAAATCGAGCAGCACGGGCAGTCCGTCCTGATCCCGACGCAACAGATTGCTGGGGTTCAGATCACCGTGCACCAGGCCGTTGGCATGCAAGACGGCAAGCGCCGGGAGCAACTGGCGCAGGAGCAACAGCACCTCACCGGCACCAAACACCAACTGGCGCTCCACTCGCTGCTGCTGGATCTGATCAAGGGGTGTGCCCTGTTGCCATTCGCGCACCAACCAAAGAGCCCCGTCCTCCTCCAGCAAGCCCCCAAAGCGGGGAATCTGAGGATGGAGCACCGCCTGCATCGACGGCCAAAGAGAACGAAAACGGGCCTGTGATTCCGGGTCGTGCAACTGGCGCAAAGCCACCGGAGCATCCGACGCCAACAGGTCAGACCCGCGCCAGAGCTGCCCCTGGGGAAGCGCTCCCTGCGAAGCCTGCTCAGACGCGAGCTGCTGATCGATGCGGTAGCGCTGCGCGAGCACAGACCCGATCTCCATCACCTCTCCTGGGATGGGCCGATGCTAGGGGCAGTGTCAGGCCCGTACCGGGCCCTGTGGGGGTCTGCAGGCCTGGCGTCTGGCCCTTAAGGTCGAGCGCAGCGCACCAGATCCATGCCCTCCAGCACCCTGCTGCAACGGTTGCTGTCGGTGCGGCAGCAGAGCGAAGCGCTGATCGCGCCGCTTGAACCGGAAGACCTCTGCCTTCAGGGGATGGCGGATGCCAGCCCTCCCAAATGGCACCTGGCCCACACCACCTGGTTCTTTGAAACCTTTGTGTTGCAGCCGTTCCTGCCGGCCCACCACAGCGCTGATCAACGCTGGGGCTTTCTGTTCAACTCCTATTACGAGGCGGTGGGCCCGCGCCAACCCAGGCCGCAGCGGGGCCTGCTGAGCAGGCCGCCGATGGCGGAGGTGAATGCGTGGCGCCAGCGGGTGAATGCCTCCCTGGAAACCTTGCTGGACGGGGATGAGGATCCCCGGTGGAGCGGGCTGATCGAACTGGGGCTGCAGCACGAACAACAGCATCAGGAATTGCTGTTGATGGATTTGCTCGACGGCTTCAGCCGTCAACCCCTGGAACCGAGCTACGACCCGCACTGGCCGCCAGCCGCGAGGGTCTGTCCCGCCAGCCCCTGCCGGTGGCTCTCCCATCCCGGTGGTCTGATGGAGATCGGCGTGGAGGCCAGCCATCCCGCCACTGGCTTCCATTTCGACAATGAGGGGCCGCGCCACCGGGTCTGGCTCGAGCCCTTTGCCCTGGCCAGTGCCCTGGTGCGCAACGGCGAGTACCTGGAGTTCATCAGCGATGGGGGCTACAGCCGGCCCGAGCTGTGGATGAGTGAAGGCTGGGCACAGCGCCAGGAGCAAGGCTGGCAAGCCCCGCGCTACTGGCGCCGGGAGCACCCTGAAGCCCCCTGGGCATGGGAGTTCAGCCTCGCCGGCCGCCAGCCCCTCGACCTGCAGCAACCGGTGCGCCATCTGAGCTGGTTCGAGGCCGATGCCTATGCCCGCTGGGCCGGCAGTCGCCTGCCCAGCGAAGCGGAATGGGAAGTGGCCGCTGCCACCCATGGCGAAGCTCTCGACCAGACCTACGGCGTTCTCTGGCAGTGGACCTCCAGCCCCTACCGCCCCTTCCCCGGCTTTCAACCCGCCGCAGGCGCTGTCGGCGAATACAACGGCAAGTTCATGACCTCTCAGTTTGTGCTGCGCGGCAGCAGCCAGCTCACTCCGGCGGGCCATGCCCGCCTCACCTACCGCAACTTCTTTGCCCCGGCCTGCCGCTGGATGGCCGCCGGCGTGCGTCTGGCCCGATGACCATCACCTCCGGCTCATCCCTTCAGGCCGAGCTGATCGACCTGCACCCCCCCGCCGCCGACATGCAACGGCTGGTGGAACAGGGGCTCAACAGCCAACCCAAGCAACTGCCCGCCTGGTTCCTCTACGACGCTGAGGGATCCCGCTTGTTTGACCAAATCTGCGAGCAGCCCGAATACCAACTGACCCGCACCGAAATCGCGTTGCTCGAGCGGGAGGCCAAAGCCATGGCCACCGCCCTCGGCCCTGGGGTGATCGTGGAATTCGGCGCCGGCAGTGCCCGCAAGGTGGGGCCCCTCCTCAAGGCCCTCACACCAGCGGCCTATGTGGCGCTCGACATCAGCACCGATCACCTGCGCCACGCCACCCAGGCCCTGCAGCAGCAGCATCCCCAGGTGCCCATGCTCGGCATCTGCTGTGACCACAGCCAGCTCGACGCCTTGCCTGCCCATCCCCTGCTTGCAGGCCAACGTCGCCTGGGATTCTTCCCTGGCAGCTCCCTGGGCAACTTCAACCGCCAGGACGCCATCACGCTGCTGAAACGCTTCCGCAGCCTGCTCGCGGGAGGTCCGTTGTTACTGGGGCTGGACCATCCCAAGCCTGCCCCTGTGCTGGAAGCGGCCTACGACGATGCCGCAGGGGTCTCCGCCGCCTTCGCCGGCAATCTGCTGCAGCGGCTCAATCGCGAACTGAAGGCCGATTTCAAGCCAGCGCAGTTCCGCTACCGCGCCCGCTGGCAACCCGATCACAGCCGGGTGGAAATGGCCCTGGTGAGCTGTTGCGATCAAGAGGTCCAGATCGCTGGCCAACGCTGGAGCTTCCAAACCGGCGAGCCCCTGGTGACCGAATACAGCCTCAAATACAGCCCCGCCATGGCCCAGGAACTAGCCGCCGCGGCCGGTTGGCGCTGGGTGCAGCGCTGGCATGACCCGGGCGACAGCCTTTCCCTTCATCTGCTGGTGCCGGCAGACTGAGACCATCCACCGCTGCAGCTCCGTCATGGGACTGGAACATCGCCGTCAAACCATCAAGGCTCAGCGGGAACAACTGATCAGTGAGCTTGAAACGGTTTACATGGATGCGTTTGAACGCATCGGCCAACTCGACCTCGGCGAAGGGGCCGTGGCACGACTGACCCAACTGATGCTGCGCTCCCGTGAAGCGGCCATCACCCCTCTGCAAGAGGAAATCGAAAAGCCTGTGATCACCACCCCTGGCCAGGCATGAGCTGGCTTGATGATCTGGAACGCAGCCTGGAGCAGCGCCTCGATGCGTTCCTGCGCGCCAATCCCCACCAGGACCTGCTGCTGCGGGACCAACATCTGCGCGACCGCCAACACAGCCTGGAACAGCGGCGCAGGCAGCTCCAAGACGATGCCAGGGACCTGCGCAGGCAATTGCTGACGCTGGCGGCTGAGGTGCGTGACTGGACCGACCGCAGCCAACGGGCCAGAAGCGCAGGGGCCCAGGAGCTGGCGCTGCGAGCCGAGCAGCATGTGCGGAGCCTGATGGACCAGGGGCGTCAGCTCTGGGGGGAGCTTGATGGCCTGGGGGGACGCTTCCGCGCCGTGGAGGACGAACTGGCCACCTTGGCCGCGAACAGCAAAAAACCCAGTGCCGGCCGATCACTCGACCAGGACTGGGCCTTGTTTGAAGCACAACAAGAGCTGGAGGAGCTGAGACGCCAACACGGCCTCAGCTGACCTTCAACGCAAAACGGTAATCAAGCCTTCGGCGCGGGAGGCTCGAGGCTGACGTTCTCGGGCGGAGGAGTGGGATCGGGGTCAGCAATCAGCATGTGCTGAAGCACGATCTCGGGACGCTCGCTATCGCGCCAACGGATGCGATAGGCGGGCATTTTCGTGCCGCGGCTGGTGGTCTGCTCCACCGGCTCCATCACCCATCCGCGGCGCGAGCGCCCCTGGGGATTGCGCTTGACCACCGCATCGGCGTGCTTGAAGCGGAAACCTACGCGCTCACCACTCATGGGAAGAGGACATTGCCACTGACACTAATTATCCATGTTGAGGGGAATCAAGCCTCAACACGGCCCTCAGGACGCAACAGCGGGAAGGCGATCACGTCGCGAATCGAGGGACTGTCGGTGAGCAGCATCACCAAGCGATCAATGCCGATCCCAAGGCCACCGGTGGGCGGCATGCCCACTTCCAGGGCATTGACGAAGTCCTCATCGAGGCCCTGAGCCTCCAAATCACCAGCCGCCTTGCGGGCCTGTTGCGCCTCCAGACGCTGGCGCTGATCCACTGGATCAATCAGCTCACTGAACGCATTGGCGTGCTCGCGGCCAACGATGAACAACTCAAAACGCTCCACCAGCCCGGGCTTGCTGCGATGGGGACGGGCCAGAGGGGAGATCTCCACCGGATAGTCGGTGACAAAGGTGGGCTGGATCAGGGTCGATTCCACGGCCTGCTCAAAGGCCTCATTCAGCAGGCGGCCCACGGAGTCCGCCAGTTCGGGCACATGCAAGCCCTTGGCAGTCATGGCCGCCGCGGCCTCATCCCGACTGCTGAAGCCGCTGAAATCAAGACCTGTGGCGTCCTGCACCAACTCATGCATCGTGGCTCGCCGCCAGGGGGGGGTGAGATCAACCTCCGTGCCCTGGTAGGTGATCTTGGTGCTGCCGCACACCTCCTGGCAGACCTCAGCGACCATCTGCTCGGTCAGCTCCATCATGCCGATGTAATCGCTGTAGGCCTGATAGATCTCGACCGAGGTGAATTCAGGGTTGTGGCGGGTGCTGACCCCCTCATTGCGGAAGATGCGGCCCAGCTCATAGACCCGCTCAAAACCGCCCACCACCAAGCGCTTGAGATGGAGTTCCGTCGCGATCCGCAGCGTGAGCGGCAGATCCAGGGCGTTGTGATGGGTCTCGAACGGCCGGGCATCAGCACCACCGGGTTGGCTCTGCAGCACGGGGGTCTCGATCTCGAGGAAATCCCGCTCGTCGAGCCAACGACGAATGCCACTCACCAGACGGGCACGGCGGCGGAAGGTCTCACGCGTATCTGGCGACACCACCAGATCGAGGTAGCGCTGGCGGTAGCGCTTCTCCACATCGGCCAAGCCATGCCACTTGTCGGGCAGCGGCTGCAGCGACTTGCTGAGCATGCGCCAATCACTCACCTTCACGGAGAGTTCACCGCGATCGGTGCGCCGCAAGGTGCCACGCACCCCCAGCCAGTCACCGCTGTCGACGAGCGACGTGATCTGCTTGAACCAACCCTCCTGCTGGGCCTCAAGGCCCGCCTTCTCCAGAAACAGCTGGATCGTGCCGGTTTCATCAGCCAGGGTGAAGAAAGCCAGCTTGCCCATCACCCGCCGGGTCATCACCCGTCCGGCCACCGCGACGGAAACCTCACGCTCCTCACCGTTGGGAAGATCTGCATGGGCCTCTTGCAGCGCCGCCATGCGGTGGCTGGGCTCGAAGCCGAGCGCATAGGGACCCTGGCCCAGGTCTTGAAGGGCTTGCGCCTTCTCCAAACGGGTGTCGCGCAGCTCGGACACAGCAATGCAGTCAGTCGGGCGCCATCTTGCCCGACGGCTGAACCGGCCTTAAGCCATCAACCGTTGGCTGCCGCCTGGGGAAGGTCACCCATGCGCTGGGAGGCGTAGCCGATACCCCGGACCGTGAGGATCAATTCAGGGTTGCGGGGGTCGGGCTCCAACTTGCCGCGCAGTCGGGCGACATAGACATCGACCACGCGCAAGTCTGCCGAGCGACGCGGGGGATAACCCCAGAGCTGCTCGAGGATTTCAGCCCTGGGAACCACACGACCGGGCTCACGGAACAGCAGCTCCAGCAGGCTGAATTCGGTGTAGGTGAGGGAAATGCGATCGGTGCCGCGGGTGACTTGACGACGGTTGGTGTCCACCACCAGGTCTCCGACACGAAGCACTCCTTGGCCAACAGGGATTTCGCGAGGCTCAGCGGTGGCAGAACCGCGACCTACACGCCGAAGGATCGAAGCAATGCGCGCTTCGAGCTCCTTGGGGCTGAAGGGTTTGGGAAGGTAATCGTCGGCGCCGAGATCGAGTCCAGCCACTCGCTCGGAAATCGCTTCGAGAGCCGACAGAAAAATGATCGGCACACAGGACTCAGCCCGGAGGCGCCGGCAGACAGCGAAGCCATCCATCTTGGGAAGCATCACATCGAGCACCACCAGGTCGGGCGACTCGTTGTGAAAGACCTCGAGGGCCTGCTCGCCATCTTCCGCGCAGATGACCCGATACCCAGCCAGCTGCAGACGCATCACCAAAACACGACGAACCGCAGGCTCATCGTCGACCACAAGAATGGTCGCCTTGGGCACATCGGGAGCCTGAGACTCCTCGGCACCGCTGCGATTCTGGTTGGGCGACCCGGTGTCGGGCATGCGTCCGCGCAGATGAAGAAACGCAACCATACCCGCCGGTGAAGAAAAAACCGGGCCTAAACGGCCCTTGGCACCCGAGGTTTCCGGTTGTCTTAAGAATCAGGCCAGCGGGCTGCCGCGTAACGGTTCCACTCGCGAGCCGCCTCGGTCACCGCCTGATCACTGGTGATCTGACCGAGCATCGCTCGCTGCAGCTGGGTGTAAATGATGCTCTGGAGGCGCTTGATCCCTGGGGTCGAGGGAACCAGCACCCTGGCCCTTTCCAACGTGTCCAACGACAGCAAACGGGCCTGACGCAGCTGCACAGCCTGAGGAGTTGTGGGCCGCTCCGCCGTCAGTTCGGCACGCACCTGGGCGAGGGCATCCAAGGACGAGGGCAGCACCGGGGCCTCGCGCACGAAACGGGCCTGGTTTGGACCGTTGGTGAGGAACAACGCCAAGGCCAGGGCCTCACGCGGGCGGCTGCTCTGGCGCGGCACCGCCAAGGTCATCAAGGCCACGTTGGCCGTGCCGTCAGCCCCAGCCAGGGGCGGGTGAGAGGCCGTGGCCGCTGCCACCTGGGGTGCATTGGTCTGAATCCTGGACAGGAACTCCGGGCCTTTGGCCAGCAAAGCCAACTCACCGCTCTGATAGAGCTCCACAGCCCGGCTTTGGCCCTGACTGACCACTTCTCGGGGCAACAGACCCTGGCGATACAGATCCACCCAGAAGGCGAAAGCCTGACGCCCCTCAGGCGTGGCAAAGGCAGCGCGCTGCTTGCCATCCAGCAGCGTCACCCCCATCTGCACCATCGACTCCAGCAACTCTGCGGAGTCATCCGGCACCACAGTCACAAACAAGGCGTAGCGACCCGTGCGCTCACGGATCGTCTTGGCGAAGGCCGGCACATCGCGCCAGCGCCGCGGCGGCGCCTGCAACCCCGCCTGCTGAAGCAACTGCTGATTCACCAGGTTCAGCCGCACGGTGAGATACCAGGGCACAGCGATCTGCCCAGCATGGGGATCCCGGGATGCCTGCCAGACCGACGGCAGGTAACGGTCGGCCGCACCCTCCGGCAACAGCGGTGTGAGATCGGTCAATCCCCCTTTACTGGCGAGATTGGCGGCAAAGGGGGGATTGAGATTGACCAGATCGGGCGCCGTGCGGGCAAACACCGCCGCCAGCAACTTGCGCTCCACCGACCCCCAGGGGAGATCCGTCCACCGCACCGGCTCCTTGGGGTGATCCGCAGTCCACGACTGGACCACCCCCTCCATGTACGTATTGAATTTGGGGGCGAGCGCCAGCGTCCAAAGCTGAAGCGGCTGATCTCCCGCCGGTTGCGTCCGGCAACCGACCGCCAGCACAGCAGACCCCGCCAGCGCAATGGCGGTGAGCGCGCGCCGGAAGCGCTTGCGCCGTTGCATGCCCGTCACCCTTGTCATGCCTCCATCGTCACTGGTCATCCCGGCGCACGACGGCGCCACACCAGCATCTGCAACGACACCAAAAGGGGCGCCAGCAGCCCGGTGATCAGCGCTTGAGCAAGACAGAGGTGCCAGGCCCAGTGCTGCAGCAAAGGAGCATCAAGCCCCTGCACCAAGCGCAACTGCAGCCAGAAACTCAGCCCCACCACCATGGCGCCAATCCAGGCCAGCAAGCCCAGATTGAGGCTGCGCTGAATCGGCCGGCCACGGCGACCCAAACGTCCCCACCACCAACCGAGCAGCACCAGAGCCGGCAACTGCGTGAGACCGCCACTGCCCAGGCCATCGAGCACCAACCCCGTCGCCGCTCCAGCGATCACCCCTGACACCGGTCCATCCACCAGCGACCAGGGGAGCAGCCACAACACCACCCAGCTGGGCGCCACGCCAGAGAGGGTCAGCCATGTGGGCTGCGCCAGCGTGAGAAACGGCACGGCCAACGCGGACACCAGACAGACGGGCTGAGCATGCAAACGGGCCATCAGCGGGTCTGCACCTGCACCCAATCGACCGCCTCAGGCGATGCAATCAATTGCACGATTCCTTCCGGAGCGGGCACCGCCCGGCTGTTGATCGACTGAATCACCGCCACCGGCAAATTCGGCGGCAACAGGGTGCTGGCGGGGGAGGTGCTGACCAGATCACCGGCGTGCACTTTCACGTCTTTATCGATGAAGCGCAGCAGGGGCCGTGCCGTCCCAACCCCCACCAGCAGGGCGTGCTGTCGGGTGCGCGGAACCCAGACCCCGATCTGACTGCCCGGAGCCGTGAGCAGGCGAACCCGCGCTGTGGTGGGGGTCACGCTCTGAATCCGGCCGATCAACCCTCCCGGACCAATCACGCCGTCGCCGGCGGCGATGCCATCCAACGATCCCTTCCCCAGCTCCAGCTGCTCCCACCAGGCAGCGGCGTTGCGAGAGATCACCGCCGCTGGCACCTGTCCCTGAGACGTCTGACGTTTCAGCTCCAGCAGCTTGCGCAGACGGGCGTTGTCTTGCTGCAGCAGCTCAAGCTGAGACTTCTGCTCCAAGGAGCCGGCTGACTGCAGCCACTCCTTCTGCGCCGAACCTGGCCAAAACGGACGGCTCAGCAGGGCGTAGGCATCAAGGAAGCCTGCGCCCTTGCTCCAGCGCACCAGGGCCAACACAGCAAGCAAACCCAACCAAGGCCAAAGGCGACGCCCCCCCCGCCAACGGGAACCTGCTGGCCACTGGGAGGCGCCCATGGGATCAGGCCGTCACGGTGTTGCGCACGTATTCAGGCGTGTCGAGCACCCGCTGCAGACGCTTGTAGTCCTCCAGGACTTGACCGCAACCATTCACCACGCAAAGCAAGGGATCCTCAGCGATGTGGGTGAAGATTCCGGTTTCGTGGCTGATCAGGTCACTGATGCCGCGTACCAACGCACCACCACCGGCCAGCATGATGCCGCGGTCCACGATGTCGGCAGCCAGTTCGGGAGGCGTGCGCTCCAGCGTGCGCTTGACCGCCTCAACAATCACGTTCAGGGGCTCGGCGATGGCCTCACGCAGGTCACCAGCCTGAAGCTGAATCGTGCGGGGGAGACCCGACAGCAGGTGCAGGCCGCGCACATCCATCACCGTTTGATCGAACTCGTTGTCGGGGAAGGCCGAGCCGATCCTGATCTTGATGTCTTCCGCGGTGCGCTCGCCCACCACCAGGTTGTGCACCTTTTTGAGATAGACCCCGATCGAGTCGCTGATCTCATCACCGGCCACCCGCACCGATTCACTCAACACGGTGCCGCCAAGGCTGAGCACAGCCACTTCCGTGGTACCGCCACCGATGTCAACGATCATGGTGCCCACAGGCTCCGTCACCGGCAGACCCGCACCGATGGCGGCGGCCACCGGCTCATCAATCAGGTGCACTTCGCGGGCACCGGCAAGACCGGCTTCGCGGACGGCCCGCCGTTCCACACCGGTGACACCACTGGGGATCCCCACCACCAGCCGGGGCGCCACGATGCCACGTCCTTCATTGCCCTTCTGGATGAAGGTCTTGAGCATCTGCTCAGCGGCGTCGAAATCGGCGATCACGCCATCGCGCAGGGGACGCACCGCCTTGATGTTGCCGGGGGTGCGGCCGAGCATCAATTTCGCTTCATCGCCCACTGCCAGGGGCACACCCCGCTCCAGATCAAGGGCCACCACGGAAGGCTCCTGCAGCACGATGCCGCGGCCGGAGACGTAAATCAGGGTGTTGGCCGTGCCCAGGTCGATGCCGATGTCGCGGGACAGCTGGAAGCGACGGAAAAGCACGGAGAAAGGCTCAGGTCGACGAATCATAGTTGCGTTTTCGCGACCGAACTCAGCCCGTTCTGAGACATCCGGACCAGAGGGTGGAACTCCTTGAAAGCAGCCACGAAACCCGTGGCGCATCATTGACCAACGAAGAGGAGGAATCCATGGGCGTCAATTCCGTCACCCTGGTGGGCCGCGCCGGCCGCGACCCCGAAGTGCGCTACTTCGAATCCGGAAGCATGGTGGCCAACCTGACCATCGCCGTGAACCGCCGCAGCCGCGACGACGAACCCGACTGGTTCAATCTGGAGATCTGGGGCAAGCAGGCCCAGGTGGCCGCCGACTACGTCAAAAAGGGCTCACTGCTGGGGATCATCGGCAGCTACAAACTCGACCGCTGGACCGATCGCAACAGCGGTGAAGAGCGCAGCAAGCCTGTAGTTCGTGTCGATCGTCT
>CAXQPR010000010.1:0-36741 GCA_964225855.1 Salipiger bermudensis
CGCAACGGGTTGAGCCAATCGGCCTCCCGCAGAACTTGGCGGCGCTCAGCGAAAGCTGCTTCACCCTCGAGATAAGACGAACCACGCAGGCTCCGGCACTCGCCGTAGGCCCAGGGGGTGGAGACACTGACGCGCGGATCTTTGACCAACACGATGCCCATCGCCTGATCGGGAGGGGGGCAGGGCTCCAGCTGTTCACCCCGGCCGAAACAGAGCTGCGTGCCCCCGCGGATACAGAAGGGCATATCCGAACCAAGCTCTGCCGCCATCACTTCGAGGTCCGCTGGCGCGTGGCCCAGACCCCAGAGAATGTTGAGAGCCACCAGCGCAGCCGCACCGTCACTGGAGCCGCCCGCCAGACCGGCTCCGATGGGGATCTTTTTCTTGAGCTGGATCGAAGCACCCAGTTCGTTGAAGCCCGAACGACTGCGCAGCAGTTCTGCTGCTCGGGTGATCAGGTTGTCGTCGCCAGTGCTGAGACCTTCCACATCGCAGCGGAGATGGATCTGACCATCGGCGGTGTTGTCGCAGATCAGTTCGTCGGCCAGATCGATGCTCTGCATCACCATGGCCAGCTCGTGGAACCCGTCGGCGCGCAGACCGAGCACTTCCAGATGCAGGTTGATCTTGGCTGGAGCCAGAACACGAACCGTGGCCGTCATCCGATCAAGCGGCGGAGTCGGCCTGATTCAAACCCCTGGCCAGTTCAACCCAGGCGGAAGGAGCCACTTCCTGGGGCCGTTGTTGAAGGTCAATGCCAGCAGCAGCGGCCAACGTCTGCAACTGTTCGGGAGGGCAAAGACCCGCCAACGTATTGCGCAGCATCTTGCGCCTGGCGAGGAAAGCCTGCTTGAGAAGACTCTCGACGCGCCGGGCCAGAGCGGGCTCAGGGCGCTGCTCCACAGGCAGGGGATCCAGTCGAATCACTTCCGACTGCACCTTCGGTGGAGGCTGAAAACAGCGCGGCGGCACCGGGCAGACCGTGCTGCACTGGGCCAGCAGTTGCATCCGCACGCTGAGAGCCGAAAAGCTGCTGTGCCCAGGTCGCGCTCGAATTCGTTGGGCCACTTCCTTTTGCACCAGCAACACCAGACGCTGATAGGGAGGATCAACAGGTCGATCGAGTCGCCCGATTAAACGCTCCATCAAGGGACCCGTGATGTTGTAAGGGATGTTGGCCACCACCTTGGTCGCCAATTTCTCGTCTGGAAGCGTCAGCGGGACATCCAGCACATCGCCTTCGCGCAAAGAGAAACGCGCATCGGAGCCGAAACGGTCCCGCAATCCGGCCACCAGATCACGGTCGAGTTCCACCGCATGGACCGCCGCTGCAGGGGAGCGCAAAAGCCGTTCGGTCAGAGCACCACGCCCCGGACCGACCTCCAGCACCCGATCTTCAGCCTGCAGGGCGGAAGCCTCAAGGATTTGATCCAGCACCCGCTCATCCCGCAACCAGTGCTGGCCGAAGCGCTTGCGGGCGGTGTGTCCAGAAAAGCTCATTGCTCCAGCCTGAAGGATCACCGGATCACACAAGAGATCACCGAGCGCTGTGATCGCGGTCAATAGGGAAAACGATGACTCTGCATACGGTCGAGTGAAGTCTCTCGATCGGTGTCATGACCATTCCAGTCACTGCCCGTGCTCTCACCGCCTCCTTGGCAGGGCTGTTGGTGATCAGCGGCTGCAGCAACAGTGTTTTAAACCCCAATCAAACAACTCAAAACAACACGGACAATCCTCAAAGTCGCTGCTTTCTCCCGACCGATTTTGTCAACCGTGATCCCGCAGCTTCCCCCCAACGACGCCTGGCCAGAAAGAACGGTGCACTCTGGGCAATGGAGATGCATGAAGGGCGATGCAGAAAAACCTTATTGGCTCTTCGTTTCAACGATTCCAAGGATGCCAAGGGGCAACCCGTGACCTACAGGAAGACCAACAACGACAGCTTCTACAGCCTCAATCTCCACACCAAGAAAAAAACAGTGTTTGATCGGATTGAGCCCCTGCCTCTCCCTCCAGGGCTTGGCCTATCAAGGCTGCCAGAACAGCAATGCCTGGCGCAAGCGATGTACAAAACAAACGATCGCGATCGCAACCATTTCCACCTTCGTATTGAAGGGAATTATGTCTATCGCATTAGCTACGTTCCATCAACCGAGCTGTGCCACAAAACACTCTCCGGCCTGCTGGACACAACCCCCAATACGGAACGCAATCAATCCTATTTTGAGCTTTCTGGAGACATCCTGACCGAACACTATCGCGCCAGTCGTGCCCCTAGTGCCCCCGGACAATTCGTGAGCATTCGCTACCAACGCATCAACACGTCACCTTGATCTGAACAGTCTTCATTCAGGCCAGGAAAGAGAAGCGATGACGCAGCTCCAATCACACACCAGCGAACGATTCCCCTTTTTCATGGCCTCGACCTCCTCTCAGCCAGGTCGATTGACACCATCGACGACACGAATCCAGCGAACGGGCTTGCGGTTAGGCGGCAAAGGCACAAGGGCCACCACCAACTCCAGCGACCATTGCGCACTCCAAGGATTGGCCATCCGCCAACAGTCCATGGCCCTGGCCAGGCGTTGAAGCTTGCTGACATGACAGGCTGCGGCCCCCCAACCATCGAGACCACAGCGCCGGCGAGACTTGACTTCAACCACCAGAAGACGGCCCTCAACACCGTTCTCTTTGGCCATCACCAGATCGAGTTCGCCATAGCGACATCGCCACCGTTCCGCCAGACAGGTCCATCCGCGTGCTTTGAGCAACAACAGGACCTTGTGCTCCGCCCATCGACCCGGATCGTTGAGGGATGGTGATGACATGGCAAACCAAGGCCACAGTTCCAACGAAGCATTCCCCGTTGGATCCGTGGCGTTCTGATCACCCGCCAGCCCTGATCATCCGCAGCCCTGCCTCAAGCGCTGAGCCGCGTCAGCCGCGCGCTCACCGCCGTCACGACAAGGCTGGTGGTGATCCCTAACGACACCTCAAGGAAGCGATAAAGCCCTACCCACCACACCTGCTGAGGATCGGCCACGAGCACCACGATGGTGAAGGTGACACCGGCAAAGCGGTAGCCGATCACCTCCATGCGCATCAGAGAGCAGAGCCAGCCCAGCAGCACCATCACCAGGCCATACAAGGCCCCATGAGGGGTTCCTAAAACACTGACCAGACAGGCGCCCAGCACCACGCCCAACAGGGTGCCGAGCAAGCGTTGCTTGGACGTTGACCAAGCAGCACCCAGCGAAGACTGCATGACGATGATGGCGGAAATGGCAGCCCAATAGGACTCAGGAATGCCAATCCATTCGGCTAGCCCGTAGGCCGCAGCTGCGGCAATTCCGGTGCGCAGGGCATGCCAGAGATGCTGAGGCCTGGTCGGTTGAGACCGCGAAGTCTGAGGTGTCTTTGCACGAAGCAGCTGTGGACCTTGCAACAACACCCAGGCTCTCGTCGCAACGGCATTCTCCCCAGACCTTGCGTGCATCGCGAGATGGTGCTCACCGTGGGCTGATTCCCCCCTCACCGCTACAACCGCGTCAGCGGCCCGCGTTTGTCATGCGCATTGCCATCAGCGGCGCCCATTCCCAGGGCAAAAGCACCTTGGTCTGGGACTGGGTCAAGCGCCACCCCGATTACATCCGCGAAGAGGAACCGTTCCGTGCACTGCACAGCGAGGGGTATCCAATCCGTTTTCGCCAGGAATGCACCCGACTCGATAACGGCATTCAGCTGTATTACAACCTCAGCCGCCTCCATCGCTATCAACACAGCAGTGACAGCGTGATCTTTGATCGGTCACCGGTCGATTACGTCGCTTATTCGCAGTACACCGCCAATTACGGCCGCACCGACATCGATGACGCGTTTGTCGCAGCGATGGCCCCGCCGGTCCGCGAGGCCCTGCAGTGCCTGGATCTGTTGGTCTTTCTACCGATCAGTCCCGAATGGCCTGTGGAGATGGAAGACGACGGAATTCGCCCCATCGACCTTCCCTATCGCGATGAAGTGGATGGGCTGTTCAAGCAGATCTACCGCGAACAACGTTTCAACTTGATGCCTCAGACCAAGGCCCCACGCCTGATCGAACTGTGGGGGTCGCGTGAACAGCGCCTCCACACACTCGAGCAGGCGATTGCTGGCGACAGCTCGCCGTGATCAGGCACGTCGCCGGCAATCACGCGCCCTAGGGTTGGATTGTGCTGTTCATCCGCCGATGCCCCGCCGCCTGTTGGCTCCCCTGTTCGCCTTGCTGCTAGCGATCACCTTGCCGCTTGCTCCGGCCCAGGCCGCCATGGATTACGCCAAACAGGTGTTGATCGGAGCCGATTTCGCCAACCGGGAGATGCAGGGGGTGACCTTCAACCTGACCAATCTGCGGGAAGCCGATTTCTCCGGCAGCGACCTGCAGGGCGCCAGCCTCTACGGCGCCAAACTCCAGGACGCCAACCTGAGTAACACCAACCTGAGGGATGCCACGTTGGACTCAGCGGTGCTGGATGGCACCAACCTCACCAATGCTGTGCTGGAGGACGCGTTTGCGTTCAACACCCGTTTCAGCAATGTGATCATCACTGGCGCTGATTTCACCAACGTTCCCTTTCGTGGTGATGCCCTGAAGACCCTCTGCGCCGCCGCCGAAGGCACCAACCCCGTGACGGGCCGCGACACCCGCGACACCCTGGGCTGCTGATGAGCTTCGATCCCCGCAGCATGGAACGCCTGCGGCAGCTGGGACGCCAGTTGCCGGAACCGCTGGCGAAACCCGAAACCAAGGCCGAATCTCGTGCCAAGGCCACGCAAAAGCGCCATCCGGTGGAAACCGAGGAGAACCCCCAGGCGCTGTTCCACGAGTTGATGACGGTCAGTGCCGATGGAACGGTTCCAGAGCATTTGATGGCCCGCCTGAAACAGGCGGAGCAGAAAGCCGAGGAGGAGCGCCGTCGTCAAACCACCAACCGCACCCCAGCGGGAGGCAGCGTGACAGCGCCGACGGCGTCCATGGGAGCGGCGCCCCTCCCCTCCCCGCCAGGTCGGCAACTGGGCAAAGGCAAAAACACCCAACCACGACGGATCAAAGTGGCCCCAGGCAGCGAAGAAGAGAGCATGTATGTCGCCTTCGGCCAGCTGTTTCTGGAAGACGACGAGGATGAGGCTTGAATCCGGCCCGCTGTCGAATCCTGGCGGTTGGCAAGGTGCGCAAGGGTTGGGTGCAGGAAGGCGTTGCGCTCTATCTCAAGCGTCTTCCTGGACTGACCATCACTGAACTCCGCGACAGCACCCCTGAGAAGGAAGCCGAGGCCATCCGCCACGCTCTTCGCCCTGACGAAGTGCCTGTGATCCTGATGGAACAGGGCAAAACCCTTGACTCGGTGACCTTCGCCTCACGGCTGGGGGCCTATGGATCCCAGCGACTGGCCTTCGTGATCGGCGGTGCCGATGGCATCACGGCGGAGCTGAAACAAGCCGCGGCCTGGCAGCTCTCCCTCTCTCCCATGACCTTCCCCCACGAACTGACCAGGCTGCTGCTGCTGGAGCAGCTGTTCAGGGCGCAGGCAATCCGGGCCGGCAGCCCTTATCACCGGGCTTAAGCACCCGTCCTGCGTTAAGCACAAATGCCCTCTGGTCTCTGCGGCGCAAGCCCATCAGGATGGCCCCAACGACCATGAGGTGCCGATGGAGGTCACACCACTCGCGGACGGTTGCCTGAGGGTCTGCCTCGAGCAGGACGGCTTTGAGTCGTGCTGTGTGGTCTCGAGCTATCACCTGGTCGACAGCAAGCGGCCCCAGCTGGAACGCGCCAATCTGCGCCGCGCCTCCAAAGCTCTGGGACTGACGCGTGACCCAAATCACAGAGCTTCGTGACCTTGATCATCCTGAGCTGAAAGCAGCGAAGCGACGGTGAAGACATCCGGAGGTCAGCACCTCCACCGCCATCGCTTCCATGTCGATCGAATCTGGTCTGATCGGAGTCGGCCTGGCCCTGATGTCTGCCCTCACGCTCCAGCCCTCGACTCCCATTCCCGCATTGGCACCGGTGCCGCTGCAAGCGGGCAGCGCTGATCCCGTCAAGGGCGCCTATCAGCATGGGGAGACCGGGACGACCGCAACAAGCTTTCTCCGTAACGAGCCACCAGAGGGCAATAGGCCTGAAACTCTGGTTCGTTCCTGACGTAGAACGCGAACTGCTCCGCCGTGGCCAGGCAACACGCCATTCCGCAACCCGGCGCGCCATAACGCGAACAGACAGCCACTTCAACTGCTCCAGCTGTCTTCAGCCTCATTCAGGCGTCGAGTCACCCAGCTGAAGGACGCCTGAGAACTGACTTCAATCCTGGCAAGATTCCCCAAGTTCAGCCCGCAACCAAGAAGGGCGCTCGTTGCGGGGATGGAGCCAAGCAAGGCTGAGTAGAGCCTGAATCGTCTGTTGGCGAGGCGGGATCTGGCACGAAAGAGAGTGCGCGTCCGACTGATGCGTTGACGGCCTTGATGCAGTCATGGCGTCCAACCGCAGGTTTAAGCCTGGTCTAAGCATTGCTGCGCTGAGATCCATGAGCGCAATCGCTCAATTGCCCTTGATTTTAGGTATTCCTCCTCAAGCGCCCCTTCGGCAACGGTCCGAGGATGACGCCAACCGGAGATCATCGTTATGCGCATGCTCAGAACCTCCTCCGGACTCACCGCCGACTTCATGGCCGGAGGGCGCTTCCGGGTTTGCGATGCCCAGCAGCACTGCCATGTGGTGAACAACCGTCAAACGGCTTACCAGGTTGTGGCCTCAGCGGAAACGCGCGGCATCAGTCTCGATGCCGCCCTCGATGAAAGCCAACGCCGTTGATCGGGCGATTCCATCAACGCTCACTCACCCAGAGGCGTGAAGGCAAGGGGCTGAAATTTGGCGAATGACAGGGTCCAGACCCGACCGGCCATCGCCTGCAGCCCCTGATGGAAAGCAGTGGTGTCACCAGTGTTTAACCACGCGGCCTTGAGCGTCGGCAGATCCTCGGGCAAGCACCCCATGGGCAACTCCGCCAGCAGCAAACTGCCCTTCGGCGAGGCCTGCTGAAGCGGCCCATCTTCACTGCGTTGCCACACCCGCACCAGCAACTCCAGGGCAAGCTCCTTGGCCATGGCATGGGGCTCGCCACCGGGCGTCAAGTCGGCATCAGCCGGCAGCGAGCGTCCCCCCAAGGGCAGCGCTCGCGCTCCGTTCTGCTCCAACAACGCCAAAGCGATCAGATAGGGAGCATCAGCCATGGCGATCCAATCGCGTGGGGCGTCCATCTTCCGGCACCCACCCCACCAACTAGGCAGAACATCTGTACTATTAACGAGAAGGAGGGGCTCACGCCGTGGACGTTCAGAACACGCCGTTACCGCTGCGCGCGCAACGACGACCCTTGGCTATTCCCCTGGCTGGCCACCGCGTGGCGGCAGGTTTTCCGTCGCCTGCTGACGACTACGTGGACGTCGGCATCGACCTCAATGAGCAACTGATCCGCCATCCCAGCAGCACCTTTTTTCTGCGGGTCAGCGGTGACTCGATGATCGGTGCCGGCATCCATGACGGCGACCTGCTGGTGGTCGACCGCAGCCTCAATCCCCGGCCCGGACGCATCGTGGTCGCGGTCCTCGACGGAGCCTTCACGCTCAAGCGGTTGATGCGCGATCAACACGGGCTGCACCTGGAAGCCGCCAATCCCGCTTACCCCTGCCTGGATCTGCATCACTGCACAGATGTGCAGATCTGGGGCGTGGCCGTGCACGTGATCCATCCACTCTGATGGCCAAGGCCACGGCGCTGATCGACGCCAACAACTTCTATGCCTCCTGTGAGCAGAGTCTCGATCCGGCGCTGCAGGGCAGACCGGTGGTGGTGCTCTCCAACAACGACGGCTGCATCGTGGCCCGCAGCGCTGAAGCGAGAGCACTAGGCATCGCCATGGGCACGCCGTTTTTCCAGGCGCGGCGTGATCTCGAACGCCTGAATGTGGTGGTGCGCAGTTCCAATTACGCCCTTTACGCCGATATGAGCCAGCGGCTGATGAGCCTGCTGGAACAACAAGCGGAAGACCTGGAGATCTATTCCATCGATGAAGCCTTCGCATGCCTGACCCGGCCCGTGGACGGCGATCTCAGTGGATGGGCACGGCAACTGCGGGCCCGCATCAAGCACAACCTGGGCCTGCCGATCGCCATCGGACTGGGCCGGAGCAAAAGCCAGGCGAAACTGGCGAATCAGCTGGCCAAAGGCATCCCAGCCCATGCCGGCGTGTTTGACCTGGGGCACTGTGACGACCCCGACCCCTGGCTGGAAACCATCGCCATCGAAGACGTGTGGGGCATCGGCCGCAAACTCGCCCATTGGTGCCACAGCCGCGGCATCACCAACGCTCGTCAGTTGCGCGACATGCCCACCGGTGTGTTGAAGGCCAAAGCCGGTGTGGTGGGTTGGCGCCTGCAACGGGAGCTCAGGGGCCATGCCTGCCTGCCCCTCGCCCTGGCCCCCTCCCCCAAACAGGAAACCTGCGTCAGCCGCAGCTTCAGCCGACCGATCACCAGCCTCGAGGAACTGCAACAAGCGATCGCCACCTACATAGTGCGGGCCGCGGAAAAGCTGCGCAAACAAGGGCAACGCGCTGCAGCCCTGACGATCTACACCCGCACCAGTCCATTCAGTCCAGGCTTTTACAGCCGATCTGCCAGCAGCCAACTCGACCTACCCAGCAACGACACCACGGTGCTGCTCAAAGCAGCACAACCTCTGGTGGCCCGCATTTTTCAGCCTCACCGCCCCCTCGCCAAAGCTGGGGTGCTGATGCAGCACCTGCAGGGCATCCACCACCTGCAACAACACCTCCTCACTCCATGCGATCCCGTCGACCTCCAGCGCCGGGAGGTTCTGCTGGCCACGATCGATGGCCTCAATCGCCGCTACGGCAGCGGCACCGTGGCCTGGGCCGCCTGCGGTCTGACCCCAAGCTGGATGATGCGCCGTGATCGTCTGGGGCAGGCCTGCACAACCCGGCTGAGCGACGTGCCCGTGGTACGGGCCTGAGCCACGCTGCGTTCATAAGCAGGAACGGTTCAACGCCCGGTGACCATGGCCTCCACGATCTGATCGAGCTTGGGGCTGGGGATATTGGCAAACATCAGATCGCGCATCCAACTGCGCAAACCACCACAGGTGGAGCGATCCAGGCCATGACGCGACTCTTTGATCACAGCATCAGCAGCAGGCTTGCGCGCCGCCTCGAAGCGCTGAAAGATCTCGACAACGGGACGACCCGAGGCGATCAAATCAGCCAGAACGGCTGCATCCGCAATGGCGGAACAGGCCCCCATTCCGGCGTAGGGACTGGTGGCATGGGCAGCGTCGCCAATCAGCAGGACACGATCGCGAGACCAGGGTGACAACGCCAACAGATCGCCTGCTTGGGTAAAGACCATCTGCTCTTCCGCCGTCAACACCAGACAACGCTGAATCAGCTCAGGCACACGCTTGATCCGCTGCTGAATCTGCTCTTTTTTGGCCACACCGGCCTGCGGCTGGATGTTGTTGAACGCCACATACCAGCGGGTTTCACCATGGCCAAGCTGAGCCACACCGGCCTTGCAACCAGGAAGCCAGAAATCCATCTGAACTCCTGGTTCAAGCCCCTCCGGAATCGTGTCAATCACAGCGATCCAGCCTCCAGATCCGAGCATGCGCAGGTGCACATCGGGAAACAACTGCTGGCGCAGGGCACTGTTGGCGCCATCGCAGGCGATCACCACATCCGCGTCCACACAGCTGCCATCAGCGAAATTGGCGGTGGCATGCTCCGGATGGTTCACCACCGAAACGCACTCCTGACCGAGCACGAGATCGTTGCCCACCATGGCTGCCAGGGTCTGTGACAAACGCCGGCGGTTGACCTCATAACTGTCAGCACCATTGCGACGGGAGACAGCGCCAATGGGCATATCGAGCACGGGCTGCCCCTTGCGGCCATGCAGACGAAAGACTTCCAGCGGTGCCCCGAAGGTCTGCACCGGCACATCGAGCTCCTCAAGGATCTTGATGGCGTAACTCCAGATCAGGAAACCGGTCGACTGGCTCTGATAGTGGTCGTACTTTTCATGCACCGACACGCGGATGCCATGCCGCTGGAGGGCAAGGGCGAGAGTGAGGCCGGCGACACCGCCACCGATGATCGCCACCTTCTGCACCCCGGCACTGGAGGAGGTCATCCCCAACCTTCAACGACTTCAGCCGCAGGCTGCCCGCACTGATCCATCAGCGCAACAACACCAGCCAGAGAAGCAAGTCGAGGCTTAAACGCCCCAGATCAACTGAAGCTCTTGGGCACGCTTGGAAACAAGCAGCACCATGCCATTGCCATGGGCGTTCAGACCTGTTTCTTCCCGCAGGAGCACCGAACTGGCCAGGGCGATTCCGCATGTTTCGACAAACAAGACCGGCACAGTGCCGTCCTTGCCATGCATGCCCTGCAAATCCAGCGCCTGGCGAACCGCCTGCTGAGACTTCACCACCCCGAGCTGGTCAACGAACGCCGGCCAGAGGTGATTCACGGCAGTGAAAGCCGAGAACTCGAAGGATGACTCCACCATCAGGCTGAACGCTGCGCCAGGGCATCAACGATCATCTGCGCGCTCACCGGAATGACTTCCAGGGCATCCTCGTTGTCGAGATAGGCCTCAAAGGACGCGAAGCGCTCAATCCGTGGTTCAGCACCCTCCGCAGCACAGGCCGCGGGCCAATCGTCATCGTCGGGCTTGACCTCGACATAGGCCTGAAGGGCTTCTTCAAGATCACCGCCGTCACCAATACCTTCGCCATGCCAGAACGCTTCAAGAAAGGCCGTCATTGCCAACCACCAAACGGAACCAACTGAGCAGCCGAAGCCACCGTTTGGGCCATCATCCAATCCCGGCGACCCGCGGGCGAGGCCGGAGCAACGGGACTAGACAAGCAGCAGTGGACGTCCACGCCTCCATGCCTTCGCTTGAGCGCTACTGCAGCAACTTCTGCGGGAGTGATCAACCCTGGCCGGAGCTACCGCTGCCCCTCGCTGCGCAGGATCACTGGTGGGCGCAATGGATCAACCAAGGGCAGCCCAAAGCACCCCTGGATGCACTGCGGGAGCATCTGCCGCAGCTCTGGATCACCCCGAAGCAGGGAGCTTCAACCAGCGAGCTGTACCAGCGCCTGGTGTTAAGAGGCGAAGCTGCAAGTCCCGCGGTTCAGCAGGCGGCCCCCCAGCTCGAGGACCCCGCGGGCATCACCATCAACCTGGCCCCGCACCCCTGTGGAGCGGTCCCAGTGATCCAGTTCCGAGCACAAACCGACTTCGTGCTCGCCGTGCGCTGTCTGGCCCATCGTTGTGAACCCGCCCGAGTCCAAGCCACCGTGCACGCCCAGGCTGTTGCGGGTCTGATCCACTGGGGCCTGATCCGCGCCATCGGACGCGAGCAGCGCTGTCAACTGCTGATGCTGCATGAGGCGCCCTACAGCTCCCTGCCTGCCGCTTGCATCCCCGGCGACCTCTCAGAAGACGCCTGGATCGAACGCTCCAGGCGTTGGCGACTGGAACATGAACTCACCCATATCGCCTGCAAACGGCTGGTGGGCGAAATGCGCATCAATCTGTTTGATGAGCTGATTGCTGATGCCCTGGGCATGCTGGCGAGCCTGGGACAGTTCAACGCTGCGTTATTCCTGAAAAGCCTGGGCCTCGACGCGGAAGGCGGTCTGCGCGACGACGCCCGCGCCCACGTCTACCTGCATACCTTGGATCCCCAGCACCACAGTGATGCCTGCCGGATGGTGATCGCCCGTGCGCAGGAACTGGAGGTGCTGTTGAACGCCGGCACCTTGTCGCGTGACCCGATGCAGCTGCTTCGGGTCCTGACCCACAACCGTCTGGATCAGCCGCTGCGACCCAATCCATGAGTGCAGAGACACAAGAGGAGACGCGACAGGTCCAGGTGCTGATCGTTGGGCTGGGCCCGGCCGGTGCAGCTTGTGGGATGGCACTGGCGGGAAGCGGTCTGGAGGTACTGGCCCTGGATCGTGCCCACTTTCCCCGCGACAAAATCTGTGGCGATGCCCTACCCGTCGGCGCCCAGACCCTGGTCCAACGTCTGGGGCTTCCAACAACGCACCCGCAGCTGCAGTGGCGCAGCGCGCTGGAAGAACGGGGCAGCGTTAGGGCCCGGGGCTATCACCATGGGCTGACTGGTCAGGGATGGATTGCGGAAGGCGGGGCGATCCTGTCGCGCACAGCATGTCTCCAAACCGTTCGGCGCCAGGACCTCGACCACTGGTTGGTGGAACGCTGCCAGGAACGCCAGCTGCAAATCCACTTCGGCTGGCAGGTGCAAAGCCTCAGGTGGGACCAAGCGATCCAGCGGTGGCACGTGCGCGGATGCATCCGAACCCGTGAAGGCGTGGCCCTCAATCGCTTTTCGGTCACCACACCCGTGGTGGTGGGTTGCGACGGAGCAGCGTCCACCATTCAGCGACAGAGCAACCCGCACCAACCACGATCACTGCAGGCTGTGGCCAGTCGTTGCTATCTGACGCTGCCCAGCAGCAATCAAGGTCGAACGCGGTCACTCCTCCACTACCTCTGGCCAGGTGAGTCGACCTACGCCTGGGCCTTCGCCGTTCCGGGCGGGCTCAACTGCGGCATCGCCGCCATGGTGAATCGCCATGGCGGCCTTCCGATCAGGGGCAGGGAGTTAATCAAGCGCACACGCCACTGGATCCAAACCCTGGATCACAACTTCGGTCATTTCGCAGTCGGCGCTGGCAATCACGACACGCCAACCATCCAGACGATGGCCATCCCCGTGATCCACCCCAGTGCAGCACCCCAGTCACCAGCCGGAATCCTGCTCACGGGAGACGCGGCAGCATTGGTGGATCCCCATCAAGGCCATGGCATTGACCGAGCTCTCGAAAGCGGGGCGCTTGCAGCAAGGGTGATCCGCCAAGGGATGGAGATGGGACTCACACCGGCCGCACTCTCAGAGCGCTATCAGCAACGACTGGTAGTGCGGTTTCGTCGCTGGCAACAGCAATGGCAGGCCCTCGAGCTCGAGCCAATGAACGACACCGCTCTGATCAAGGCCCTGAGCCGAACCCGCTGACCCTCAGGCTGCGGCCCCCCCTGGACTGTCCTCTGGAGCGGAATAGCCCGCACAGCGCTGCTGATCCAGATGGGCGATGTGTTTGCGCTCGCTGTAATAAAGCTCCTGGAAGCGGAGAGCATCGGCGTTGAGATCGTCGAACAAGGCCTGGATGCGCTGTTCCATGTCGATGTTGGCGAGCGCCTGGGGCTGGTCTTGCTCCTGAGCGATCAGCGAGGCGATGCAACGTTCCAGCGTCTGCAGCCGCTGCCCGCCCCAAGCCTCCAGCAGGTGGCGGCAGCGCTTGAGACTTTTTTGGCGCTCCAACATTGCCGCCGTGCCACGCAGCTGCTGCATCGGATTCGCCAAGGCTAGGAGCTGCAACTCCCCCGGCTCGAGCAGAGGCGTTAACCGAGACACCAGCGCGCTGTTCTCCAGCAGCAATTGATCGGTCAGCAGACGGGGGAGATCGAGATCAGCCAGTTCATCGCCGCTGTCCTGCCCACGACTCACGGCCTCAAGCCGCCCGGCACCGATGTTGGTTTCCTCCAGATCGGTGAGCGATGCCCACAACAACCGATGGTGCTGGAGGGCGAAATCCTCCAGCTCCCGCTGGCGCAGCTCACGGCGAATCGCGCTGCGATGGGAGGGGCAATGAAGATAGAGACGCAGAATCTCGGCTTCGGAACGTTCGCGCTGACTCGACTCACCCGGCTGCTCAAAGCGGGCGGAACGGCCATGCCAACGCTGACCCTTCACCTGTTGACGGAGATCGTCCTCCAGCTGAAGCGCCAGACGCCCCTGACCACCACTGAGGCGTTCAGCCACCTGCTGGAGGTAATGGGTGCGAACCGCCGACGGGGGCAATTTGCCCAGCAGTGCCACAAGGGCACTCACCCCTTGCTGAAACTGATCGGCCTTGGCCAGGTCACGACCCTCCAGCACCTGCTCGATCTGCCAATCGAGCCAAAGCGGTGCCTGATCGAGTAGCGCCCGATAGTCACCGGCGCCATGGTCTTTGAGGAATTCATCGGGGTCCTTGCCGGACGGCAGGTGCAACACCCGCAGCTCCAGCTGACCCTGGAGTGCAAGCTGCTCCACCTCGCCGATCGCCCGATTGGCCGCCCGTACCCCGGCACCATCGGCATCAAAGTTGAGCACGATGCGCTTGCCATCGCTGCACCGGCAGAGCTGAGTGATCTGCTGGCTGCTCAGAGCGGTGCCGAGGGAGGCCACCGCATTGGTGATCCCCGCTGCATGGAGAGCAATCACATCGAAGTAGCCCTCCACCACCACGGCTCGGTCGTCCTTGCGAATGGCGTTGGCGGCCCGATCAAGACCAAAGAGGTGCTTGCCCTTCTCAAACACCTCCGTTTCAGGAGAGTTGAGATATTTCGGCTCGGCGCCATCCAGGCTGCGACCACCAAAGCCGATCACCCGACCCTGACGGTCGCGGATCGGCACCATCACGCGATGGCGGAAGCGGTCGTAGAAGCCGTTGCCACCCTTGCGGGGCACCACCAGACCGGCGGCCTCCAGCATCTCGGGGCTCAACCCTTCGACCTGCTGGAGATGCTTCAGCAAGCCATCCCACTGGTCTGGGGCATAGCCCAGTTCAAAGGCTTCAAGGGTCGCCTCGGAGAGCCCTCGGCTTTCACGCAGATACTGAAGCGCCCCCTGGCCCGAAGCAGTGCGCAGCTGGGTGCGAAACCAGCCCGAAGCCAAGGCCAACGCCCGGTGGAGTTTTTCCCGGCGCGACAACTGCTGGCGCAGCCGCTCCTGCTGGGGTCCATCAACCGTTTCTACCGGCAGCTGGTACTTCCGCGCCAGCTCCAGCACCACATCGCTGAAACTCTGACGCTGCAGTTCCATCAGGAACTTGATGGAGTTGCCACCGGCACCGCATGAGAAGCAGTAATAGAACTGCTTGGCTGGGGACACCGTCATCGACGGCTTGCTGTCGTCGTGGAACGGGCAGATGCCAACGAATTCCCGACCCTTTTTCTTGAGCACCACGTGCTCTCCCACCACATCAACGATGTCGGCCCGTTCCTTGACGGCGTCGATCGTGCGGGGGTGAAGACGGGGTGTCGCCATCGGACCATTCTGCGAGAGCTGGTGCCGAACCGGAGTCCAGGGTGCGGTGCGAAGGTTGGCCCGTGATCTGCAAGGCACGGATGCAAGCACTGCTGAAGGCAATCCGCGGCAGTCAGTCACCGCAGCAGTGGCGCGCCTGCGGCCTGTTGATCCTCTGCGCCCTGGCCTTCAGCCTGATGACGGTTTGCGTGAAGCATCTCGGCGGTGCATTGCCCGTTGCGGAAATCGTGCTGGTGCGTTCGCTGATCAGCATCGCGATCACCCTGGTGATGCTCCGACGCGTCCGCGTCTCCCCCTGGGGTCAGCAGCGAGGGCGACTGTTGGTGCGTGGCTTGCTTGGAACCACCGCCCTGCTCTGCTTTTTTGAAGCGCTGGCCCGTCTGCCGCTGGCAACGGCCACCTTGCTGCAATACACCTATCCAACCCTCACGGCTCTGAGCGCCTGGCTGTTGCTGGGGGAACCGATCCGCCGCCGCATTGGCTTGGCGGTGCTGATGGGCTGGATCGGGGTGATGCTGGTGATGCAGCCGGAGTGGCTCGGTGGGGCGGCGGCGCCTGCCATCACAGACCTGACGGCAACAGCCGTGGCCCTGGGCCTCGGTGGGGCGCTGCTCACGGCCCTCGCCTATGTGAGCGTGCGCCAGCTGTCAGCACGGGAACATCCGCTGGTGATCGTGTTCTATTTCCCGCTGGTCTCTGTACCCGCGACACTTCCTTTTCTCTGGGGTCAAGCGATGTGGCCGACACCGGAGCAATGGATGTGGCTGGTCGGTGTGGGCCTGTTCACCCAACTGGGACAAATCTGGCTCACGGAAGGTCTCACGGCCCTACCTGCAGCCCGCGCCACATCGATCAACTACGTCCAGGTCGTGTTCGCCAGCCTCTGGGGCGTGCTGTTTTTCGCTGAACCAATTACGGGGGCTGTGGTGCTCGGAGCAGTCTGTGTGCTGGGAGCGACCCTGATCAGCCTCAGTGCCCGTCAGCCTCAGCTCTGCTCAAGGGGCAAGGGATAGGTGATCCAATCCTGACTGCTGCCATCGCTCGATCCGGAGGGCTGAGCCAAACGCCAGCTTTCTCCGCGCTCCCCTCGTTCGAGAAAAAGTTCGAACGGACTGTCGACCCGAACACGATCGCCGGGCAGACGCCAATCAAAGCGTCCAGTCAGATGCACCCCCTTGTGATCGCCGAGACGGATCGACTCCTGCTCCTCCACACGAACCCGGCTCACCTCTGGGTCACCATCCGCTTCCAGGTCTAAGGAGCGGGCGATCGCTGTCTGGGTGAGCTGAATCTGCAGCCCCAGAGCTTTCAACAACACAAGACGAGGGGGCTGATCAGCCGCACCACACGCGGTGAGTCCAACCCCGATGAACAGGGCACAGATCAGGGCCAAGCCCCGGCGGATCCAGGTTTGGCCAAGCCGCTGCAGATGGGCCAGGCTCGACAGGTCAGGCAGCATGGAGCGCATCAGGAACAACCCCATGATCGGCTGGCTGCAAGGGGAACGGATTGACAGCTGGGTCCAAGGAGGGCGCCAGGGCCTTGTGATCGCCTGCGGCGGTGTGGGTTACGAGGTGCAGTTCACCAGCGGACATCGCACGCGACTGGAGGCGGAACGCCAGTGCACAGCCTGGATTCATCAGGTGCAGCGGGACGATGGCTGCATGCTCTACGGCTTCCTTGAGAAGCGGGAACGCGACCTGTTCCGAACCCTGATCAGCGTGAACGGGGTCGGACCACAAATGGCCCTAGCCCTGCTCGAAAGCTGTGGCGCGACGGCCCTGGTGGACGCCATCGTGGAGGGCGATCTGCGTCAGCTCACCCAGGCCCAGGGCGTGGGCAAACGCACCGCGGAACGGCTGGCGGTGGAATTGCGCGATCGCCTCGGCAGCTGGCGAGCCCCTGCGCAGGATGGCCTGTCGCCGGTTGACCGCAGCGATCTCAAAGCTCTGCCGCTGCAAGGAGATCCCCTCCAGGAACTGCAGCAGACCCTCGAAGCCCTCGGTTACGAAGACCTGGAAATCCGAAGGGCCATGCGCGCTGTGGCGACTGCTGCTGAGCCGCCTGATGCCGGCGATCATGACGCCTGGCTCCGGGAAAGCCTGCGCTGGCTGAGCCGGGCTACGGCTTAGGGGGCCCGTGAGGAGGTAAATTGGTTGTTTGCACTGTCAGGGCCGGACGCCGCGCATGTCGCTCGATACCACTCAAAAGCAGCAGCTGATCAACACCCACCAAACCCACGCCACCGACACCGGATCGGCTGAGGTGCAAGTGGCCATGCTGACCGAGCGCATTTCGCAGCTCAGCAGCCACCTGCAGAAGAACATTCACGACTTCTCATCTCGTCAGGGTCTGCTGAAGATGATTGGTCGCCGCAAGCGCCTGCTCTCCTATGTGCGTGGCAAGAGCGAGCAACGCTACAGCGATCTGATTGGCAAGCTGGGCATCCGCGGCTGATCCGCCGCATCGCCCTCACCTCTTTGCCATGGCCGACCCTCGCAAACCGTTGCCGTTTGAACCACGACGGTCGGCCGATGACAGCAGCAAGAGCCCTGGCAAATCCAAGGCTGTGAAATCCCAGCCCATCCCCAAGGCTGTGGCCAATCGCATGGCACGACGCGTTGCGATCGCCACTGGCGTGCCTTCGGTGATGGGTATGGCTGTGTTTGTGATCAGCTATTTGCTGGTCAGCAAACAAATTCTCGACATTCCCCCTGGCATCACGCTCGTCAGTTCAGGGGCTTGTTTCCTATTGGGATTAGTGGGATTGAGCTACGGCGTGTTGTCGGCCAGCTGGGAACCTCAGCCAGGCACTTTGCTCGGTCTTGAGCACATCAAGCCCAACCTTGCGCGCATGCGCAGCTCAATGAAAGCCCAAAAGGCTTCGAACTGAATCTGCAATCTCCCCATCATTTCAATCACCAGAGCTTTCGCTCTGGTGATTTTTTGTTTTCAACAATCGATCAGACAGGCACCGCGCCACTGAAAACAGCCTTGGTCGTGGCCGTAAACGACTGCTCCTGCAGATAGCTGGCAGCGGCTACTGCGTTGCGTACGCAAAATTGAGGACCAAGGCGGACGTAACGCACATCGCTGCCGTGACGGACAGCGGCCACCACCGGCACACGAACGCCCAACTCATCCTGGTCAGGCTTGTGGGCATGCAGACACTCGCGCAGCTTGTGCTGCACGGCCACATCGCTGGCCTGATCAGGAGCCAGCTCCACAAGCAGCAACTGAAGGTCGTCAATCGCACGGCAATCGTCAACGATCAGCTGCACCCGTTCATCCCGTCGGTCAACCGCCGCCCACACCAACAGGCGCGCTTCTGCCATCAGGTGATCGGAAAGACGGGCGTAACTCTTGGGGAACACAACAGCTTCACAGCTGCCAGTGAGGTCTTCGAGGGTGAGCACAGCCATCCGGTCACCTTTGCGGGTGGTGACCTGGCGGTATTCACTCACCATGGCAATCGCACTGACTTTGGCCTTATCGGCCTGTTCTTCCAGACTGCCCAAGCCAATCGGCGCGAGCAACTTGGCCGGAGGAGTGAGCTGTTTGAGGGGATGATCCGACAGGTAGAACCCCACCAGATCCTTCTCCAGACGCAGTTTCTCAGTGGGGTGATAATCCGGAACAGGAGGGGCTTTGGGCGCCATGCTCAGGTCGTTGGCACCATCGCCTTCCGCAGCAGTGGCGGCCGCCATCAGATCAAACAAATTGCCCTGACCACTCTCACGGTCCTTGGCACGGGATGAGGCCCAGTCGAGCAGGAGATCCAGATCCGCCATCAACTGAGCACGGTTGGCCTTGGGCTCCAGCGCATCGAGAGCGCCGCAATGAATCAACGATTCAAGGCTGCGGCGATTGAGCACGGACGAAGGCAAACGGTCACAGAGATCCGCCAACGACTCAAACGGACCATCCGCCTGACGACTGGCGATCAGATGGCGAATCGCTCCATCCCCGAGATTGCGAACCGCAGACAGTCCAAACAGGATGCGCTCACCGGTCGGCGTGAAGTCGATGCCGGAGGCATTCACATCTGGAGGCATCACCTCAATGCCCATGGCATTGCAGTTGGAGATATAACGCTGCACCTTGTCGCTGGCTCCGGCATTCACCGTGAGCAGGGCAGCCATGTAGGCCACCGGATAGTGAGCCTTGAGATAGGCGGTCTGATAAGTCACCGCGCCGTAGGCGGTGGAATGGCTCTTGTTGAAGCAGTATTCGGCGAACAGCACCATCTGGTCGAAGAGCTCATCGGCGATCTTCTCGTCAACCCCCCGTTCACTCGCCCCCTTCACAAAGATGCCGCGATGTTTCTGCATCTCTGAAACTTTCTTTTTACCCATCGCCCGGCGCAACAGATCCGCTTCGCCAAGCGAATAGCCCGCCAGATCCTGAGCGATCTTCATGATCTGCTCCTGATAAACCATGATCCCGTAGGTCTCCTGCAGGATCGGCTCAAGGGCCTTGTGAGCAAAGTCGATGGCTTCGCGGCCGTGCTTGCGGTTGATGAATTTGGGAATCAGACCAGCATCGAGCGGTCCGGGTCGGTAGAGCGCGAGGATCGAGGAGATGTCTTCCAGCGAAGAAGGGCGCAGATCCCTCACGATCTGACGCATGCCGCTCGACTCGAGCTGGAAGATGCCTTCCAGATCGCCGCGTGCGAGCAGGGCGAACGTGTCTGGATCCTGCGGCGGCAACTTGTCGGGATCAATGCTTTCGCCGAAGTTGGCCTCCACCAACTCGAGCGTTTTGTCGATCATCGTGAGGTTTTTCAACCCCAGGAAATCCATCTTCAGGAGCCCCATCGACTCCACATCTTCCATGAAGTACTGGGTGATCACCTGACCATCGTTGTTGCGTTGCAACGGCACCAACTGATCGAGAGGATCCGCAGCAATCACCACACCAGCGGCGTGTACACCAAAAGTCTTGTTGGTGCCCTCGATCCGCATCGCCATGTCGACCCAACGCTTGACCACGGGATCGTTTTGATACTTCTCCCGGAAGTCGGGATTGGGCGACTCTTCACCGATCATGGCCGCCAACTTGGCGGGCTTACCGCGGGCCACGGGAATCAGCTTGGCGAGACGATCCGCATCGCCATAGGGAATATCGAGCACCCGAGCAACATCCTTCAGCACCGCCTTTGACGTCATGCGGTTGAAGGTGATGATCTGCGCCACCTTGTCGTCGCCATAACGCCGGGTGACGTAGTCGATCACTTCACCGCGACGCTCAATGCAGAAGTCGGTGTCGATATCAGGCATCGACTTGCGCTCTGGGTTGAGAAAACGTTCGAACAACAACCCGTTACTGACAGGGTCGATGTTGGTGATCCCCAGGGCATAGGCCACCAACGAACCCGCGGCAGAGCCGCGGCCAGGCCCGACAGGAATGCCTTGCTCGCGAGCAAAACGGATGTAGTCCCACACCACCAGGAAGTAGGTGGGGAAACCCATCTGCTCCATCACCCCCAGTTCGTAAACCAGACGCTCGCCATAGACGGCATCAAAGGGTGCACCTTCAGCCAGAGATAAGCGCTCGCGTAAGCCCTGCTCGGTCACCTCCTTGAGATAGCTCACTGGTGTGTGGCCATCGGGAATGGGGAAGCGGGGCATCTGATAACGCCCGAGGATGTCGTAATCCTCGACTTTTTCAGCCACCTCAACAGTGGTCGCAATCGCTTCCTGCACCACATCAGGATCGAGATGATCGGCGAACAGCCGGCCCATCTCCTCCTCGCTGCGAATGAACTCGGTGCCGGTGTAGCGGAGGCGTTTTTCGTCGGAGATGAGCTTGCCAGTCAGCACACAGAGCAAGGCGTCGTGCGCCTCAACGTCGTTGCGGGTGAGGTAGTGCGCATCGTTGGTGGCGATCAGGCCAATACCGAGCTCCTTGGCGATCTTGACGATCTCCACATTGACGATCCGATCCTCCACAGAGCCATGGTCCTGGATCTCCAGGTAGAAATCGTCGCCAAACACCTGCTGATACCAGCGAGCCACGTCCCGTGCCACCTCGGGGCGGCCGCGCATGATCGCCTGGGGTATTTCACCGCCAAGGCAGGCGGTGGCCACAATCAGGCCCTCGCTGTATTGCTGCAGCAGATGCTTATCGATGCAGGCGCGGGAGAAGATGCCACGCCCCCGCATGCCGCGCAGGTGACTGATGCTGGTGAGCTTGACCAGATTGCGGTAACCGGTGGCGTTCTTGGCCAGCACCACCAGGTGGTAGCGACGCTCCTTTTTCTGCTGCGGGTCATCAATCGACCCGTTCACCACATACATCTCATTGCCGATGATCGGCTTGATCCCGGTGCCTTGACAGAGCTTGAGCAGCTCCACGGCGCCGTACATCACACCGTGATCGGTGAGAGCCAGAGCCGGCATGCCCAGCTCTTTCGCCCTCTCCACCATCTGCGGCAGCTGCGATGCCCCGTCCAGGAGGCTGTAATCGCTGTGGTTGTGGAGAGGGACAAAAGCCATACCCCTAGCCTAAGGGGCCACGCAAGATGGAGGGTCCCAGCATGAAGAGACCCCCCAGATCTGGGGGGTTAATCGGAAAGCAGAGATCAGATTGCGCTGATCAAGCTGGGACCAGAGCACCTTCCGGCCGGGATGCCATCACCTGAGCAGACTGCTCATATTGATGCGCCACCTGCAGCAAACGGGACTCGTCAAGCACGTTGCCGATCAACTGAACACCAATCGGCAAACCAGCACTGTTGAAACCACAGGGAACGCTGATCGCAGGCAAGCCCGCCAGGTTGGCCGGAATGGTCAACAGGTCGGCCAGATACATGGCCAGAGGATCATCAGCGTGGGCACCGTTGCGGAAAGACGTGGTGGGCGCCGTTGGGGTCAGCAACACATCCACCGTCTGATAAGCCGCGTCGAAGTCACGACGGATCAGGGTGCGCACCTGTTGCGCCTTCTTGTAATACGCGTCGACGTAACCGGCCGACAGGGCATAGGTACCGATCAGGATGCGTCGCTGCACTTCACTGCCAAATCCCTGCGCTCGGCTGCTGGCCGTCATGGCGGCAAGGCTCTCGGCATCTTCAGCACGGAAGCCGTATTTGACGCCGTCGTAGCGCGCCAGATTTGCAGATGCTTCCGAAGGAGCGATCACGTAATAGGTGGCGATGCCGTCCGTGAAGCGGGGGCAGCTGACGTCCACGAGTTCGGCACCGAGGGCCTGCAACTGCTGCGCCGCTGCCATCACGGAAGCCTTCACTTCGGAATCAAGGCCCTCCTGCTCGAAACACTCCCGCACGAGACCCACTTTCAGGCCCGTGATCGGCTTGCCCAGCGCTGCGCTGTAGTCGGGGACTGGGGCTTTCAGAGAGGTGGAATCCCGAGGGTCATGGCCAGCCATCACCTGCAGGAGCGCTGCTGCATCAGCAACGTTGGAGGTGAATGGACCCACCTGATCCAAGGAGCTGGCAAAGGCCACGAGGCCATAGCGGCTGATGCGGCCATAGGTGGGCTTCAGACCCACAACACCGCAGAACGACGCGGGCTGACGAATGGACCCACCGGTGTCGGAGCCAAGCGACGCCATGCATTCGCCTGCCGCAACAGCCGCCGCGCTTCCACCGGAGCTGCCTCCAGGCACGTGATCCACGTTCCAGGGATTGGCCGTGGGACCAAAGGCCGAGGTTTCGGTGGATCCGCCCATGGCGAACTCATCGAGATTTGTTTTACCAAGCAACACGGCTCCGGCATCCCAGAGCTTGCTGGTCACGGTGGACTCATAAGGGGGAACAAACCCCTCGAGCATGCGACTGGCACAGGTGGTGGTGACACCCTTGGTGCAGAGATTGTCCTTAATGGCCAGAGGCACCCCAGCCAAAGGGGGCAGATCCTCACCGGCACTGCGGGCAGCATCGATGCGATCAGCGTCCGCACGGGCGCGATCAGCGGTTACCTCCAGATAGGCATGGAGGCTCGGCTCAACGGCGGCAATACGCGAAAGGTGATGGTCCGTGAGTTCACGGGCCGACACCTGGCCGCTCTCCAGTTGCTGACGCCACTCGGCGATCGCCATCGACAGGGACTGCTACACAGCAGCGACGCTATCAGCCGTCGTCGGCACTGATGGTGAAGGGCTCGTCGCGGCGGCAGCGCACACAGCTGTGAGAGATATGGGCGGGAGACTCCGAAGCCAGATCCTCAAGGAAAGAGGGCAGCTGACTTTCAAGACTCTTGCGGGTGACAAACGGACCAAACCAGTAGGTCACATCAGGGCCCTGGGTCTGCACCCGGGCCCACCAAGCCAATCCGAGACCGTTGGCGAAACTGCGCAGCGGCCTGATCAGGGGGCCCATCAGCGGATGAAGCAGAACACGCTCATTGTGCCCTGCTTTGAGGCCCTTGGTCTTCACCCATCTGGGGCACCCTTGGATCAGAGATCCACGCTGTCATGGAAGTTGGGGGGAGCCACGGCGGGCTCATTGGACTCCTCACGATCCAAAACAAGCGCCACTTCCTCAGGAACCTGTTGATCAATGAAGACGTCATCGACCTGGGCAACAGTGTCTGCAGCCTCGGTGGGAGCATCCGACGGATCCGAAACCTTGGAGGGGCAGCGAGGGCGAACAATCGGAGGCGAGGGTGCCTGGCCCTTGAGATCCTTCATCCAGCCCCGACGCGCCACCTCATAGAGACACATCGCCGTGGCCACCGATGCATTGAGGCTGGGGGTCACCCCCCGCAGAGGGATGCGAATCAACTGATCGCAATGACGGCGCGTCAGCAGTGAGAGGCCTTGTCCCTCGGATCCTGTGACGATCGCCAGCGGCCCCTCCAGATCAGCCTCCGCAAGGGTCACATCACCCTCACCCGCGAGGCCAACCACCCGGTAGCCCGCATCCTTGAGGGCCTCCAGAGAACGATTGAGGTTGACCACACGAGCGACGGGAAGGTGCTCAAGGGCGCCAGCCGCCACCTTGGCCACCGAGCCGGTCAGGCCCGCACTGCGTCGCTGGGGAAGCACCACACCGTGGGCCCCGAGAGCCTCTGCAGAACGAACAATGGCACCGAGGTTGTGGGGGTCGGTGAGGCCATCCAACGCCAGCAGCAGAGGCGGTTCACCAAGAGCTGCGCAACCTTCCACCAGCGTCGGCAGATCGAGGGTGTCGGCCGACGCGGTCTGCAGAGCAATGCCCTGGTGGACAGCACCACCGGTGAGCTGACCCAGACGGGCCCAGGTCACCTCTTCCACCAACACACCTGAAGACTTGGCGTCCCTCAGCAATTGGAGAAATTTGGGCGAGCTGCGCAGTTCGGAGGTGCACCAGATGCGGTGAATCGGGCGTCCGGCCTCAAGGGCCGCCTGGGTGGCATGCCGGCCCCAGAGCATGTCATCGGCCTGGGCATCGGGGCTATGAGACAGCTCCTCTCCCTGGCGTTGATCCGGTTCAAAAGCCGGACGGGCCTCGTCTCGGTTCCATCCGCCACGGCGGGAGCCGCCCCGGAGGTCATGACGACCTGGACGGGAGCGTTCCGGACGGGACGAACCACCGCGATCTGACCGCGCACCGAACCGGGAACCAGACCGTTCGAAGCGGTCACCGCCGAAGCGCTCGCCGCGCTCCTCGGAGTGATCCCGGCGTTCAAAACGCTCTTGACCATCGAAACGGCCTTTCGCGTCAGGACGCCCCTTGGCTTCGAAACGGCCTTTGCCCTCGAAGCGACCTTGCTTTTCAAAACGACCTTTGCCTTCGTATCGGCCTTGCCCCTCGTATCGGCCCTGCCCCTCGTATCGGCCGCCCCGACCAGGTGAAGACTTGCGATCGAAGCGATCAAATCGACCACGACCACCCTGGTCTGAACCACGCTCAGCGCGATCGTCACGGGAAAAGCGGCTCTGCCCGCCGGGAGCACCATCGCGATCGAAGCGGCGGTCCTGATCGGGTCGTCCCCCACGGAAGGGACGGGCACCTCCCCCTGAGCGGGGACCTCCGGGGCGTCCACCACCAAAACGTCCATCGGCTGAGCGACCCCCACCGGAACGGCCACCACCGGGACGACCACCTCCGTAAGACCGGCCTTCGCCGGAGGAATTGCCACCGCCATAGGGGCGGGCATCGCCAGAAGAACGGCGATCAGAACGGAAACTCATGGTCGAAACGGGGGCTATGACAGGTCGTTTTCGGTCTCATCCAGTCGATCCAAAAGCTCGGCAAGCCGCGCTGGATTCTGCAAAAAGAGCCAGCCAACCATTGTCTCAAATCCCGTGGCCCGGCCATAGACCGACGCCTCTCCTCTCCGGGGGCCGCGGCCGGCCCGGTTGCGACCACGGCGCACCAAATCCTTTTCCTGATCGCTCAGGAAGGGCTCCAAACGCTCCAACACAGCCGACTGAGCATCAGCCTTGACCTCCGCAACCACAGCTTTGTGCAGGTCGTCCGCGCGACCGGGACGACGGCAATGGCGAAGACGCTGGTGCAATTCCCAAACAGCATCACCCAGCCAAGCCAACTGCAGTGGTCCCAGCTCCTCGCCACCACCGCGTCCAAGCTGGGATCGAATCCAGTCGCTCAAGCTGCCAGTTGGCTGAAGGCGCTCTCCAGGTCAGGCACGAGGTGCAAGAACTCTTCGAGTCGCACCAGCTTCACCGTCTGGGCAACTCGGGCGTTGCCCACCACCGAAAACCCCCGCTTGGCGTCATTGCACAGCTTGGCCAGCTGCACCATGGCTCCAAGGCCAGAGGAATCAAGAAAATCAATCTTGCTCAAGTCCACCACCAATGACGAGGTGTTGGCCTTGAGAACATCCGACAAGTAAGTCAGGAACTGTTTCTCGGAATAGGCATCCAGCTGCCCTGTGAAATGGAACAACAGGCAGTTGTCACGCTGCTCGAAGCCACCACGCAGAGAAACGGTGAGTCGCTGCAGTTCAGTGATGGGACCAGGCCCCCATGGCTTGTTAGGCCGAAGTGTAGGGAGCTTGAACTGGGCGGACCACCATCAGCGACGTTCTGCCATAAGAGCAACAAAACGACCGAAGTGGTGGTCGGCATCATGGGGGCCAGGGCTGGCCTCTGGGTGGTATTGGACTCCGAAGAGGGGCTGCTCGCGGTGAGCCATGGCCGCCACGGTGCGGTCGTTGAGGTTGAGATGGGTCACTTCAACGCTGGCAGGCAATGTCTGGGCATCAATCGCAAAACCATGGTTCTGGCTGGTGATCTCCACCTGTCCGGTGGTGCCACAGGGGTGATTGAGGCCGCGATGACCGAAATCCAGCTTGAACGTGGTGCCACCCAAGGCAAGACCGAGGATCTGGTGGCCAAGGCAGATCCCGAACAAGGGCAACGACTTGTGCTCCACCAAATCCTTGGCCAGAGCAATGCCTCCGGTCACGGCTGAAGGGTCACCAGGTCCGTTGGAGAGAAAAACGCCTTCAGGCTGATGGGAGAGCACGGTCTCAAGGGTGCTGGATGCAGGCAGCACAGTCACCTCGCAGCCATGGCCCACCAGGCGATCAAGGATGGCGCGCTTGATCCCGAAATCGATGGCCACGACGCGATACGGACGTTCGGGGCGAGGTTTGAGACGCTGATCAAAGCTGGCAGCGCAAGCTGAGGTCCAGGTGTAGGGCTCTGCAGTACTGACCCGATCAGCAAGGTTGAGGCCCTGCATGGAAGGGGCCGATTGCAGCTCCTCCAACAACACCTGAGGGGAGCGACCATCCGAGCTGATCACGCCATTCATGGCGCCGGTGTCGCGCAGATGGCGCACCAATGCACGGGTATCGATGCCGTGGATGCCCACAACACCATGCTGATCGAGCCACTCCGGCAAGGTCTGCGAACAGCGCCAGTTGCTTGGCAAGGGAGCCAGCTGACGAGCGATTAGCCCTCGGGCGTGGGGCACATCGGCCTCCTGATCTTCGGCATTAACACCGGTATTTCCCAGCTCGGGATAGGTGAAGGTGACCAACTGACCGGAATAACTGGGATCAGTGAGGACCTCCTGATAGCCCGTCATCCCGGTGTTGAAAACGACTTCGCCGACCACGCTGCCGCGGCTGCCACACGCCAGTCCTTCAAACACAGTGCCATCGGCAAGCACCAGCACCGCTGGGACCGTTGGGGTGGCGGAAGTCATGGGCAAGCAGACCCTCAGTGCATCAGTTCGTCTCCTTATTGTTCCTCCCCGCCGTTCAGGGCTTGGCGCAGGCTCTCAAGACGCTCCCAGGGCCGACCCTCTGCAAGACAGCTCAGAGCCCGTTGGGCCCCGGCCTTGAGATCCATCTCCACACCGGCGACCCAGAGCACTAACGCAGTGTTGAAAGCCACCACCTGCTGCTGGGCAACCGTGCCCCGTCCCTGAAGCAGCTCGCGCAGGATGGTGGCATTGTCGTCCAGCTCACCGCCCCGCAGGGCAGCAAGGGGAGCCTCCTGCAACCCCAGATCGGATGGGCTGATCCGTTCAGAGCGCAACGCACCCGCTTCAAGAATGCGGACGTCATTGGCGCCAGCCAACGACGCTTCATCGAGGCCGCCAGCCCCATGCACTACCACAGCACGCTCTTGGCCAAGGCGCTGCAGGGCTTCCGCCATCGGGTCGAGCAGGTCTGCCCGAGCCACCCCTAGAACCTGTCCATTGGGCTGAAGGGGGTTCACCAGAGGACCCAAGAGGTTGAACACGGTGCGGACACCAAGACTGCGGCGCAGGGGAGCCAGATTCACCAACGCCGGATGCCAGGCAGGAGCAAACAGAAAAGTCACCTGGGTGTCGCTCAGCACCTCCACCACTTTTGTGGCAGGTGCTTTCAGCTGCAGTCCAAGCCCCTCGAGCACGTCGGCGGAACCGACCTTGCCGCTGGCGCTGCGATTGCCATGCTTGGCCACGACCGCGCCGCAGGCCGCGGCTGTGAAGGCAACGGCTGTGGAGATATTGAACGTGTCAGCACCATCACCTCCGGTGCCACAGGTATCGACCATGAACAGATCAGGCCGAGCCCCAGGCAGGGGGCAAGCCTTGCGCAAGACCTTCGCCATGGCACCCAGTTCGGTGCCGTCCACCCCCCGTGCCCGCAGAGCCGCCAAAAAAGCCCCGGTCTGAACAGGCGTGAGGTCTTCAGCCAGCCAGGCCTCCATGAGGGCGGAGGCATCCCCCTCAGTCAGGGTTTCGCCCTGAAGAAGATGCTCCAGCATTTGGGGCCAGGAGAGGGATGCATTCACCATGGGGAAGCAGAAAAAAACCCGGGTGCTGAGCACGCCGGGCCGGGTGATGGGGACAATTCCAATATCACTCAAAAATTTGCGTCTGGCCAGATGCGGGCTCGAGGATCAGCGCCAACCCTGGACCTGACCACCAGTGCCTAGGTTGATGCCTGCGTTTCCGCGCGGATGGCCGCCTTTCGTCTTGATCTGATCGGTCGCTACCTGCGCCCCCATCGCCGCACAGTGTTGCTGGGGGCAGTCGCCCTCGTGATCGTCAACATGCTGAGCGTGACGATCCCCCTTGAAGTGAGACGGGTGATCGATGACCTCCAAGACGGATTTGCGATCCAAGACGTGCTGCGCCAGGCCGGATGGATTGTGTTGCTGGCCACCAGCATGGGGGTGGTGCGTCTGATCTCACGCCAACTGGTGTTTGGCGTTGGCCGTCAGGTGGAAGTGGAGCTGAGACAAAAACTGTTTGATCACATGCTGGTGCAGGAACCCGGATGGGTTCAAGAGACCGGCAGCGGTGAAGTGATCAGCCGCGCCACCAGCGACGTTGAAAATGTGCGCCGCCTGCTGGGCTTCGCCGTGCTCAGCCTGACCAATACCGGCCTGGCGTATGCGTTCACACTTCCGGCCATGCTGGCGATCGATCCCGGCCTGACGGTGGCGGCCATCGCCCTTTACCCCGTGATGCTGGGCACCGTGCGCCTGTTCGGCGGGCGAATGATGCGCCAGCAGCGCCGGCAACAGGAACAGCTGGCAGGTCTCAGTGAACTGATTCAGGAAGATCTGTCAGGCATTGGGGCCATCAAGATCTACGGCCAGGAAGCCAAGGAGCAACAGGCGTTCGAGGAGCGCAACCAGAACTACCGCGATGCGGCCATTCGCCTGGCCCGCACGCGCAGCACTCTCTTCCCTCTACTGGAAGGGATCTCCTCCATCTCCCTGCTGCTGCTGCTGGCCCTCGGCAGTGGTCAACTGGCAGCAGGCACCCTCAGCATTGGTGGGCTGGTGGCCTTGATCCTGTACGTGGAACGTCTGGTGTTTCCCACCGCGCTGCTGGGATTCACGCTCAACACCTTTCAGACGGGTCAAGTGAGCCTCGAACGGGTCGAGGAACTGCTCCAACGGCAACCGCGCATTGCTGACCCGGAGACACCAGCGTCGTTACCCCAACCCCTCCAGGGGCGTATCGAAGCCCGTGGATTAGCGGTGCGCTACGAGGGCAGTGATCACGACACCCTCTCCGACCTGTCGTTCAGCATCGAACCCGGTGAACTGGTCGCCGTTGTGGGGCCAGTGGGATGCGGCAAAACCACCTTGGCCAGAGCCCTCGGGCGCATGGTGGACGTGGAAGCCGGTCAACTGTTCCTCGACGGATGTGACCTCACCCAGGTGCGGCTCAGTGACTTACGCCAACAGGTGGCCTTGGTTCCTCAGGAGGGGTATCTCTTCACCAGCACCCTGGCGGACAACCTTCGCTACGGCGATCCTCAAGCTGACGACGCCAGGGTGGAAGCCGCAGCCGATCAGGCCCGTCTTCTCGACGATGTGCGTGGTTTTCCGGATGGATTCAAGACGCTGGTCGGCGAGCGGGGCATCACCCTCAGTGGCGGCCAGCGGCAGCGCACCGCCCTCGGAAGGGCACTGTTGATGACGGCTCCAGTGCTGGTGCTGGATGACGCCCTGGCCAGCGTGGACAACAACACAGCGGCAGCGATCCTGGCGTCGATCCGCAAGCAGAGACAGCGCACGATCGTGATGATCAGTCACCAATTGTCAGCGGCGGCCGCCTGTGACCGGATCCTGGTGATCGAGCAAGGAACCCTGGTTCAACAGGGCCACCACAACGACCTTGTCAGCGTCGACGGCCCCTACAAACGCTTGTGGGAACGGGAGCAGGCTTCGGAACGTCTCGAAGCGGTGGCCTGATCGTGGATTCCCGGCTTAGCTGAAGCTGCCGTTGCACGGTTGCACCATCATGTCCACCGCCAGCCGCTACTCGGTGCGCTGCACCCTCACTTTCGGAGATATCTACGTCCAAGTGCTGGCATGGATGGCCGTCATCTTCGTCAGCCTGGCCGCAGGGCTGGGGCTGATGGGATCGAGTCGCCCCCTGTTCGCTCTGGTGGGTGTCGGCCTGATTTTGGTGCTCAGCCTTCCCTTTCTGCTGTTCGCCTTCGTGACCACGCTGCTGAACCACATTCAGCTGCAGGCGGCCCAGGATTCCTAGGGTGAATACCGATTTGAACCAGCAATGCTGCCCTCCTGGTTGACCGGACAGACCCCACCGCGTTCCGCGGATGAACAGCTTCGCCATGCGGTGCTAGGCACCGCTCTGCATGCGCCGCTGATGGATGACCAGGAAGAAGCTCTGTTCGGATGCGGATGTTTCTGGGGCGCGGAGAAAGGCTTCTGGCGCCTTCCAGGCGTTGTGAGCACTGCTGTGGGCTACGCCGGTGGCCAGACCGATCAACCCACCTATGACCAGGTCTGCAGCGGGCGCACCGGCCACAGCGAAGTGGTGCGTGTTGTTTGGAGCACTCCTGCCATTGATTTCAGTGATCTGCTGAAGCTGTTCTGGGAGTGCCATGACCCCACCCAGGGCGACCGACAGGGCAATGACAGCGGCAGTCAGTACCGCTCTGCGATCTACACCACCACCCCGCGCCAGCGCGAACTCGCCGAGAGCAGCCGCAAGGCTTATCAGCAGGCCTTAACCGCCAAGGGCTTCGGTGCCATCACCACCGAAATCGCGGCAGACCGTCCCTTCTTTTTTGCTGAGACCTACCACCAGCAATATCTGGCCAAACCAGGCAGCCGTCCCTACTGCTCAGCGATGCCCAGTGGGGTGGCCCTCGAAGCATTTGACGGCGCTGCCTACCAATTGCCGCCGACGGTCTGGAGTCACTACGACTGGTCGATTTCCCACTGCATTCTGCGGGGCGACAACAGTCCGATCGCTCTGGCATGAAACCGTCCTGGCCGGATTGGACAGTGCTGGTCGCACTGCTGTTGACCCTGCTGGTGGTGTTCGGGTTGGCCTTCAGCCTGCGCCCTAGTGATCCCGATGGGCCACCACTGCTTTGGCGGGACTCTGCGCCCTCGCGCGGAGACTCTGTAGAGATCTGACCACCACAGCGCCGCAACCTGCGTCAGGCCTGCCATGGTGAGGCGCGTTTGCGCTTGACCACCCGTTCGTGGCGGCACCCTCCGATTCCCGACAGCGTCGTCAGCTGCACCCCCTGCCCAAGGGTCTCGTTGAGCTCTACGGACTGCTGGCCGTTCTGGTGGTGCTGATTCCGGAGTGGCTAGCGGAAGGCACCCTCTCCATGGACATCCGCAAGGGCGGAGATGTCATGCCGATGACGACACGGGCATGGCGCACCCTTCCTGAACTGCAGCTGGCCTCCATGAGCCTTCTGGAGCTGCGTGCACTGGCCCGCCAACTGCGTTTGTGGGGCTACAGCAGTGACTCCAGGGACCGACTCAGTCAGCGCTTGCTGCGACGGATCAAGCGGAAGAACAGGGGGCGACATGCCTTGTGATAACTTCGTTCTGCCGGGGCGTAGCGCAGCTTGGTAGCGCACCACTTTGGGGTAGTGGGGGTCGTGGGTTCAAATCCCGCCGCTCCGATTTTTCTTCCCAAATTCACCCCAATAGAAGCCCCCTCTTCGGAGGGGCTTTTTTTTGACTTTCAAAGGCCTCAAGCTGGGTTGCAGGCATCAAAAAAACCGCGAGGGGTAAACCTCGCGGCTGAACGAACCAAACAGCGCAAACCGAATCAACCGAGCATCAACGCTTCGGCAGGTGGCTGATCACCAAATGGCGACGGGAGTCGATCGTCAACCAGCCCTGATCCTTGAGCTGACCGATCACGCGCGTCACCGTCACCCGGGTCGTGCTCAGCGCACTGGCAATCTCCTGATGAGTCAGACGCAGACCGACGCGAAGGCCTTGATCACAAGCTTCGCCGTACTCCTGAGCGATCAGCTCCAGGAATCCACGCACGCGATCCTCCACACGCCGCAGACCCAGCAAAGCGAGCATGCAATCAGCCTGACGGAGCCGCGCTGACACAGCATTCACCATGGCCATCGACAGCTCAGGTGAACGGGCAATCTCATCCAACGTGAAGCAGGTGAGGTCGCAGTCCGTGAGGGTGAAGGCCTCGTAGGCCTCCACCATGCTCAGGGGCTCACCGAAGGGCTCCTGAGGACCGACCAAGCCAAGCAGCAATTCATCACCCTGCTCGGTCACAGCCCCCAGCTTGACCATGCCGGTGGTCACCACCCAGACACTGTTTTTGATGAGAGGCACCACGCTGCCTGCCGTGAGGTGCACCTGGTTGGGTGTGGAGGACCAGGAATTCCTCAGAGAAGAAATCTGTCTATCAGATGGAACGGCGGGCCGTGAACAAACTGCAACCACGTCGTTTAATCCAACTGCCATAGAACCTAATCAATAAGGATATCCTTCAAAACAAAGGGAAGAGAAGCATCTCCTTAACATGCAATTAAGAGCATCATGCAAATAAAAAAGGAGGACATGAAGCCCTCCTCGCAAATGCATCACCAAGGTGAAAATGGTTCAGCAGGAACCAATCACTTCCCGATCTTGTTCACAGCGGCGCGAGCCTTGCTGAGGATGTCGCCCTTAAGAGGAACGAAACCAAGGTCATCGGCCTGAGCCTGAGCCTTGGTGCTCAGCATGTAATTAAAGGCTTTCTTGATGGCATCGGTGTTGGCACCGTTGCCAGTCTTGTAAGCCAGAACCCAGGTCAAGGTGGCGATGGGATAAGCACCCTTGGCCGAGGGGTTGGGGTTGGTGCCCGCCAGATCAGCATCAAGCTTGATGCCGTTGAGCGCCTTGGCTCCAGTGGTGTAGCTGGGCTTCACATACTCACCAGACTTGTTCTGAAGCGCAGCCGCTATAACGGGACCCCTGATGTACGACTGGTTGACGTAACCGATCGCACCCTTGGTGTTTTTGATCACACCAGCCACGCCAGAGTTGCCCTTGGCACCGACACCGGCGGGCCACTTCACCGACTTACCGGTTCCTAGAGTCCAGGTCTTGGAGAAGGCCTGCATGGAGTTGGTGAACGCTTTGGTGGTACCGGAACCATCAGAGCGGTGCACCCAGACCATCTTGCCGGGCTTACAGCCGACATCTTTCCAGTTGTTGATCTTGCCCATGGCAACCTTCACGGCTTGCTCCTGGGTCAACTTGAGGTTGCAACCGGGGTAGTTGTAACCGAAAGCGATGGTGCCACCCACCATGGGGATTTGCACCACACCGCGCTTGACCTTGGCCATGTCCGTCTTCTTCATCGGATCATCCGATGCACCGAAGTTCACGGTCTGATCGATGAATGCTTTACGGCCAGAGCCAGAACCCACAGCCTGATAGTTGACCTTGGGGCCACCAGACTTGGCCAGATCAGAAAACCAACGCTGATAGATCTTGGCGGGGAAAGTAGCACCTGCACCATTAAGACGGTCGGCTGCCGAAGCAGACACGCCAGTACCGAGAGCGAGCAGAGAGGAAAGAATCAGAGCCTTCTTAGCGAAGCTCATGGCAAGCCTTAACAAAATCGGCCACCAATGAATAGCGGGGCACGATCCCCATGGTCGTTAGGGATGATTTAAGAGCTGACTATTATTTGACAACCTTCATTAATGCTCTCTTTACCAATGAACGGTCATTGATTACTTAGGAGGCGTTGATGCCGAAGGTGCGTCATCACCCGCCTGAAGCCGTGTCGCCGCCGCATACCCCTTCAACCAGCGGTTCACCCGGTGGCGCTGGCACGGAGGGATTTCTCCCAGGATCTGTGAAAGCTCCAAGGCGCCCAACCGCTTGAGCTCCCGCACGTCCACATGCCACAGCTGCTCGGCTTCCCGGATCAAGCGGGCCCAGGTGCGCACCCGCTGCCAGGCAATCAGGCGCATCCGTGGTAAGTCCACATGGGTGGCTTGCGAATCCGCGGTCTTGCGGCGCCGGTGAATTTTGCGAGGAAGCGCTGGCATAACACCAGCCTGAAGACGACAGAGGCGACTCGCTCAAACCTGCGAAGAGGCTTCCAACTGATGAAGCAAATCCTTGGCTCGCTCAGGAGGCCAAGGGCAAGGCCTCTCCCAGGTCTTCCACAGCAAAAGCAAGTGCCTGTGCCTCACGCACACTCAGGCGGCGACTCCAGGCCCCAGGCACAGGATCATTCCAGCGGAACCCAGCCTCCCGGGCCAGGTGACGCTGGTCGTAGCGCACCTGCGCTTTGAACAGAGAGCGTGGCTCCAGGCCATGAATCAGACTCTGCTCGAGGTCCTCGCAGCGACGAAACACCTCCGCCAGGTAGATGCAATCCGTGAGGGCACGATGGGCCGCCCAGACGGGAATCTCATAGGCCAACGCCAGATCACGCACGGAAGGACGAGCGCGCAACTGACGTTCCTGTGGCCAGCGCATGTCGTCCATGCTGCAGAGCCACGGTTTCGTGGTGGAGGGGAGGCAACCACGGCCAAACCACTGGCGGTCGAAGGCAGCGTTGTGGGCGACCAGCACCTCAGCGGCATCCACTAGCGACTGGAAATAGACCAGGGCCGCTTCCCAGGGCTGCGGTAGGCAGGTGACCGCCGCCGGGACACGATTGATCGGCTCAGCCGCATTGGCCTGCACAGGAAGCAGGAAAGACTGCTGGGCCAGTACTTGGCGACTCGGAACGTCAAACAAGATGGCGCCGACCTCGAGGCAATGATCCGTCTCGGGATCAAGGCCTGTGGTTTCGGTGTCGAGAATCAGCAGGGTGCGGGGTGAAGCACCGGCCTCAGGTGATAAGGATGCTTCAGAAACCGGGCGGGGTTCCAGGGCTTGATCCCGAGGAGAGTCTTGTTGAGACCCTGCAGACGACGGTTCAGGCTGAGCCTGAGGCTCAAGCGGAGTGTCGGGCTCAAGTTGAGCACCATCGGCCTTCGGAGGAGAGGACTTCGGATCCCGGGGAGCGGGAGCTGGTTGAAACCCAGAGAGCGACAGCAGGTCGAGCTGTCCAGGCACCGACTCGTTTTCCATGCGTGCACATCCCCTTGATGCGTCCATTCTCCGCTCTTCTCCACCACTTCCTAGGGTTGACGCTTCGATTGGCTTGTTCCTCAATGGCCCTCAGCGTTGGTGACCGCGCACCCTCCCTTCAGCTCGAGGACCACGACGGCAAGCGCTGTGCGATCGGCGAACGCAACGGCACACCTCTGGTGTTGTTCTTCTATCCCAAGGACGACACCCCTGGTTGCACAGCTGAAGCATGTGGGTTTCGCGATTCCCACAGCGAACTGCAAACCCTCGGCGCTGAGGTGTGGGGAGTCAGTGGGGATGACGCCGTGAGCCATCGGCGCTTCGCCACGCGCCATCAATTGCCTTTCCCCTTACTGAGCGATGGGGATCAGGCCCTGCGCCGCGCTTTTGGCGTCCCCAAGACCTTGGGCCTGCTGCCCTCCCGGGTGACCTATGTGATCGATGGCGACGGTGTGATTCGCCACGTGTTCAATAACCTGCTTGATGGCCCAGCCCATGTGCGGGAAGCCCTTCAAGTGCTTCGCTCTCTTCGCACACAGGCATGAGCAACTGGCGACGCTGCGGCGAGTGCTGGACGCTTTGGCCCCGCCAGCAGGTGCACGGCGTTGTTGAGTTTCTCGGTGGCAGCTATCTGGCCGCCACACCCCACATCAGTTATCGGCGCCTGCTCGAAGGACTGGTCCACAACGGCCTTGCCGTGCATGCCTGGAGCTACGTGCCTGGTTTTGACCACCAGCTCCAGGCACGGCAAGCCTGGAACGCGATGCGCGACTGCCGATCGACATTGCAGGAGCGAATTGGCTCACGACTGGTGCCGCTTCGGCTTGGCCACAGCCTGGGCTGCAAGCTGCACCTCCTGGCACCGGATGGTGGGCGCGGTTGTCACGCCCTTGTGGCACTGAGTTTCAACAATTTCACCGCCGACCAATCCATTCCTTTGCTGGGAGTGGTGGCCCCGAGCTTGGGCGTCAGCACTGAATTCAGTCCAAGCCCCCAGGAAACCCTTCGCCTGATCGCTTGCCACTACCACCAAGCGCACAATCTCGTTGTGCGCTTCGGCGACGACCAACTCGACCAGAGCCTGGAGCTGATGCAAGCCCTGCAAACCCGTCGTGGTGATGCATCGCAGCTGCTGCACTTACCCGGGGATCACCTCACGCCTGCCAGTGCCGGGCTCCGTCGCCAGTTTCTTGGCGACTGGGCGGAAGGCAGCGAGCGTCAGCAACAGGTGGAGGA
>CAXQPR010000011.1:0-9044 GCA_964225855.1 Salipiger bermudensis
GCCATGATCGTGGCGCCGTTGATGGACCCGATCCTCAGCCTCGCCTTCGGGCTCAGCATTGCGGACAACCGACTGGTGAAACGGTCGGCGATCACCGTGCTGATCGGGGTGGCCACGGTCGTGGGCACCGCCTGGATCCTCGCCTCATTGTTCGGAGCCAGTGAGGTGAACCGAGAGATGACGGCCCGCACAGCGCCCAACCTGATCGACCTGGTGATCGCCGTGGCAGCGGCCGTGGCTGGAGCCTTTACCATCACGCGCGATCGTCTGTCCAACTCGATCGCTGGTGTGGCCATTGCCGTGGCCTTGGTGCCGCCGCTGTGCGTGTCAGGGATTGGACTCAGCCTCGGCAGCGAACTGGTGGCCGTGTTCGGTCGCGGCACGGTAACTGGCCTCACCAATCAGGTAGCGGAAGGATCCTTCCTGCTGTTTCTGGCCAACCTGATCGGCATCACCGTGGCCAGCCTGGTGGTGTTCATGGTGCAGGGCTACGGGAGTTTGCGCAAAGCCTGGCGACATCTCCTGGTCTGGCTGGGACTGTTAGGGCTGCTCTGCATTCCGTTGTCCTCTGCGCTGCATGATTTCTCAGCGCGGCAACAGATCAACAGCCAATTTGCCCGCTTCCGTGCCGGCCTCATCCAACAAGGTCGACGTTCAGGCACGAACCCTGAGTACTGGCAGCGAATCAAATTGCTCTACAGCAATGTGCGGGTCGCCAACAACTCCGCCACCATCGACATCGTGCTGAATGTGCCGGAAAAACTGGTCGGGAAAATCGGTCTGGCAGAGGTGCAGCGCAACATGCGCGAACGCGCCAAGAGCGATTACGGCATTAAGGAGGTGGAGATCAACATCAGTGTCATCCCCACCCAGATCCTGCGCTACAACCCCGAAACCATCTCCCCTTCCTAAACACAGCGCCATGGGTCAGCCCGCCGTGCATCGCTGGATCAAAACCGACTGTGGTCGGGCCAAATACGCCGAACTGGCCAACCGTCCAGGGCCTTTAGCCAAACTGCGCCTGGGCTGGTTCGTGTTGATCGCCGCGCTTCGCGACGCCCGACTGCCCAACCCTGATCAATCCTGAAGCGCAGAGGAATCCTCTTCAAGAGCCTTGCGGGCTGCCCGACCGACGAGCCACACCACCGCCACGGTGGCCACAACGCCCACAACCCGCAGCGTCCAGGCACCGGGTGAGGCCTCGCCAGCCAGCACGTCGCCAAACCGTGCCACATCTCCAGCCAAAGCCCCGAGAGCACAGAACAGCACCGTGCCAGGCAAGATTCCGATCAAACCGATCGTGTAGTCCCGCAGGCTCACATCACTGAGGCCATAGGCCAGGTTGAGCAGCGAAAACGGGAACGCCGGCGACAGCCGCGTGAGCAGCACAAGCTTCAGACCTTCACGGGTCACACCCCGCTCCACCGCCATCAGCTTGGGGAAGCGCTCCAAGCGCTGCCGGGCCCACGTGCGCAGCCAGTGGCGGCCCAGCAGAAACACCACCTCAGCGCCGAGGCAAGCGCCGATGAACACCACAGCACTCCCCCACCAGGTTCCATAGAGCGCTCCAGCGAGCATCGAGGCCCAAACCCCGGGCAGCAGCAGGGTGACCCAGAGGCCATAGAGCGGGATGAACAGCAGCGCACCCGCTGGAGAACGCAACGCCTCCAGCCATGGAGTGATGGATGCCAACACTTCAGTCAACGACGCGCAACGCAAGGCCAGGGCCATGCTGACCGATCCCTGCAGGCGAACGCCCTTGACCCGAAAAGGGCACGCTTTCTAACCAGCTCCTGCCAGATCAGCAAGACCTGGCAACACTGCAATCAACCCCTCTCGCTGGCCCCCATGGCCACCGCCCATCGCTCCTGGCAGCGATTCGCCCTGATGGGCTTGATCGGTGCACTCCTGGCCGGCTGCAGCCAGGGTGGTTCTTCACTGCCAAGGGTGCTGCGCATTGCCAAATCCTCAACCGATCCGGGCAGCCTGGACGTGGAAGCCTCGGTGCGAGATCGCCGTGTGGTCAAAGACGTGCAGGCGCTGCTACAGGACTTTGACCCCGGACTGCGACTGCACCCCACCAGCTATTCGGAGCTCAATCTGGTGCGGGAGATCGCTCGCCAAACCTCCAGCGGTCTCGGGCCCGATCTGATCATCACCAACGGCAACACCGCCTTGGCGCTGCAAGCGCAACAGCTCACCCAGCCGGTGCCGCTCACCCCAGAAGAACGCTCGCGCATTTCCCCCATCGCGCTTCAACGAGTCACCGGAGCGAACGGGGCGATCGCCGGAGTCCCCATCGGCCAGTACGTGCAGCTGGCTTGCTACGACAAACGGAGGCTGCCTAAACCCCCGCAAAGCCTCAAGGCCCTCGCCCAGGCCAGCGGCAAAGGGAAGGTCTTCGGCTTTGCCCTGCATCTGGAAGATCTCTACTGGACCCTGGGGGGATTCCAAGCCACACCGGCTCTGCAGGCGGCCCTCAACAATGAGGCCGCCAGTGCCCAGGACAACAGCCGACTCTTCGCCTGGCTCACCTGGCTGCAAACCGCCAGCTTTCAGCAGAACGTGTTGTTCCTGAGCAATCAGGTCGTCCTGGGCGAGCAGTTGATCAAGGGACAACTCGACTGGATTACCTGCTGGAGCTCCCAACTGCCCAAGCTGCGCGGCGCCCTCAAGGAGCACCTCGGCGTCACCATCCTGCCCAAGGGACCGATAGGCCAGCCCAGTCCGATCACACGCCTGCAGGTGTGGGCCCTGGGTCGTAATTCCAGCCGCAGACAGCGGAGCGACAGCCTGAAATTGCTCGGCTTCATGGTGGAGCCCTGGACGCAGAAGACCCTCGCCCTCAACTACCGCACCTCCTTTCCTGTGAATCCCCAGGTCGCTCCAATCGTGCAACGGCAACTGGCCTTTGAACGGAACGTGACCGGCGCACACCTGGAGTTGGGGCTCAGCGACAAACCAAGCACCCGCCATGCCAACGCAGTGCTGGCAGCCGTGAGCACCAATCCGCAGCGCATGGCGGATGTCAACGGCGTGCTCAGCAGCGTGGTGTTCGGCACCCGCACCCCGAAGCAAGCGACAAGCGCCTTGCAGAACACCCTCCGCGGAGCGCAACCATGAGCTGGACCATCCCCCTGGCGACGACCCACTTGGCGACCATCGCACCGGAAGCGATCGGCGAAGAACTGCTCAGCTGGCTGGCCTATCTGCAACGGGGCTCAGTGCTGCTGCAGTTAGCTGTCGTGATCGGGATACCAGTGCTGATGCGCCGCATGCGACGGCTGTACCCCGTACCCCTGCGGCATCACCCCAACCTGCAAAGCCTGGTGGGTCCGCTGCTCCTGCTGCTCATCGGCAGTGGCCTGATCCTGCTGCAAGTCCCCGGCGGGCTGATCCGTTATTTCGGCCTGCTGTGGCTGGGTTGGAATCTGTTCACCCCCCTCAAAGCACTGCTGCTCCACTTCGACAACACATTCCCGGTGGAGGAGCTGGAGAGCACGTTCCTCAAACCCGTCTACGTGATCCTGGCCACGCTGTCGCTGATTCGGCTGCTGGGAAGTTTGGAGAACCTCTCACGCATCCCCGTCGCCAATCTGTTTGGGGTTGAACTCAGCCTGGGCAAGATCTACACCGCGATCATCGCCGTGTACATCATCCTCACGGTGGCTTCCAGACCAGCCGCATTCATGGCCTGGGTGAGCGGCATGGTGTTTGGCGTGAAAGAACAGAACCGCAAGGGCCTGGAACTGCTGTATCGCTACAGCGTGATCGGTGTCGGCCTGCTGGCGGTGGCCTACTACGTGGGAATCAACGGCAATGCGTTCCTCGCCATCGCCGGTGGCCTGTCGGTGGGCATCGGCTTCGGCACCAAGGAAATCATCTCCAACTTCATCAGCAGCATCTGGCTGCTGTTCGAAGGGTCGGTGCGACCCGGCGAAATCCTGATGATCAACGGCGACCCCTGCACCGTGCGCAAACTCGGTCTGCGCGCCACCCAGCTGCGACGAGGACGCGATGGCGCCGAACTGCTGATCCCCAATCAAACCTTCTTCACTGCAGAGGCCACGTCGTTTACCGCCACCGAAACCTCCCGCCGTGACAACGTCGACGTGGGTGCGGCCTACCACCACGACCCCGAACAGGTGGTGAGCGTTCTCGAAGCGGTCGCCGCTGAACACCACCAGGTGCTCGATTACCCACCGCCCCAGGCCTTTGTCACCGACTTCGCCGATTCATCCGTGAACTACCGGCTGCTGTTCTGGGTGCGCAACCCCTTGCTGGCCTTCAGCGTGGGTAGCGATCTACGGCGCGCCATCTGGACACGATTCGAGCGTGAAGGCATCACCATCCCCTTCCCGCAGCGACAGGTGTATCCGATGCAATGGCCACCGGCACAGGAAACAACCCTGGGGCTAACTGGAAGCGGAGGTGTAATGCCGCAGGGCGAACTGCCAGAAGCCCCGGGCCAGCGCGAAGAAGGCAGCGGCGAGACCAAGACCGAGGCCGAGTAGCGGCGCACTGGCTCTCCCCAGCAGCACGTCCGCCGGCACCGTGGTGAGAAAGGCCACAGGCAACACCAGGGTGAACAGCAAGCGCAACGGTGCCGGATAGGCCTGCAACGGATAACGGCCAGAAGCCAACAGGGCCCGCAGCACCTCAGTGGCATTCCACGTTTTCACAAACCAGATGCTGGTGGCAGCGATCAGAAACCAGAGCGAATAGAGAATCGTGCCCGCCGCCAGGAGCATCACGCCCACCACCGCCAGCACCAGGGGTGTGAGCACGGCGCCGGACTGGTGCGCTCCCCAGCCGGCCAACAGCAGACCCAACAGAATCTCCGGCAACCCGGCTGGCGAAAAGGTGCGTAACGACACCCAGAACTGACTGTCGATCGGTTTGAGCAGCACAAAATCCAAGGTGCCTTCGCGCACATGGGTCACGATCGAGCCGAGGTTGGGGCGCAGCCAGGTACTGGCCATGCCGTCAAACACCGTGTAAAAACCCTGCACCACCAAGGCCTGATGCCAGGTCCACCCCCCCAGCTCCTGACCTGGCCCGAAGAAGAGCGACAGGAGCAACAAACTGCCGCTCAAGCTGAGGGCCACGGCGAGCAGCTCGATCAGCACATTCGCCTGATACTCCAGTTGGGTGGCCAGGGCGGTGCCCCAGAAGCGACGCAAGGTCTGCCAATACCGCGTCATCTCAGGCCCCCATAGCGCTGTAACGCCGCACCCCAGCTCGCCAGAGCAACAGCACCAGAGGCAACAACACAGCCAGCCAAGCGAGTTGCGCCCCGAAACCAGCGGCAAGGTTCACGGGATCCCCCGCGAGCACCCGGGCCGGGAAATCAATCAGATAAGGGAACGGTGTCCACTGCACGACGGCCCGCACCGCCGGAGGGAAGGCCGTGAGCGGTGCCAGCAGACCGGAGAGAAACAGGAAAGGAATGAACAGCAAACGCTCCAGGGCACTGGCCTTCTCACTCCAGAAGCACAGAGACGCGATCACGCTCTGCAGCAAAAATGCAATCGCAAACGCCATCCAGGTGGCCAGCCAGGCGAGCAACAATCCAACTGGAGAGGGAATCCAGAACGCCTGGGGCTGAATCAGAAAAAACACGGCTGCAATGCCGGCTGCAAACGGCAAACGGGTGAGCTGTTCCCCCAGATGGGCCGCCACATAACGCCAGAGGGGATGCAAAGGCTGCAAGAGATAGGGCGACAGCCGACCCAGAAGCGCGTCTTCCTCGAAGGCATACACCACCCAAACCACCGAGAACTGGCGCACCAGAAACGCACTGAGGAAATAACGATCCAGAGCGACACCGTCGAGCCCCAGGTCCGCCCGAGCCGCACTGCCACTCCAGAGGCTGAGCATGATGAACGGCAGCACACCGGAGAGAGCCCAAAGGGCAATCTCAGCGCGATACTCGAGCATGTGGGCGTACTGGCTACCGAGCAAAGCAGCGACAACGCGGCGATTGAGACCGAAGATCCGCATCAAAGACTGCCCTGGCGAAACAGATCACCGATCAACTGATCGATGGGGGGATCGTTGACCTCCAGATCGCGCACTGCAAACCGTTCCAGCACCTGGGCCACCACGGTCGTGAGCTGGTCTGGTGCCACCCGCAGATGCACCTCGCAGCTCTCCAGTCGCTCCAGATGCCCAAGCCCCACAAAAGCCTCGGCCGCAGCGGGGTGTTCGAGCTCCAAGCGGACATGCCGCTCCGGGGCCAACCGTGTCGCCAACTGATCCAAAGGTCCGTCATGGAACAGCTGCCCCTGATGAATCAGCAGCACCCGCGAACAGAGTGCCGTGATGTCCGCCATGTAATGACTGGTGAGTAGCACCGTTGCACCCGTCCGCCGGTTGTAGTCAGCCAGGAACTGACGCACCCGCGCCTGAGCATTCACATCCAGACCCAGGGTCGGCTCATCAAGAAACAGCACCTCTGGTTCATGCAGCAGCGCGGCCAGCAGTTCCGCCTTCATCCGCTGCCCCAACGACAACTTGCGCACCGGCCGGGTGAGTTCCTCCCCCAGCTCCAACAAATCCGCCAAGGCATTAATGCGTCGCCGGGCCACTCCATCGGGAATGCCATACACGGCAGCATTCACCCGCAAGGAATCCATCGGCGGCAGATCCCAGATCAGCTGCTGCTTCTGACCCATCACCAGGGTGATCCGGCGCAGGAAGTCGGGTTGGCGCCTCTGGGGCTGATGGCCGGCCACCACCACCTGACCGCCACTGGGGTGGATCAACCCACACAACATCTTCAGTGTGGTGGTCTTGCCAGCGCCGTTGGCACCTAGAAACCCGACCATCTCGCCGGGTGAAATCGTGAACGAGACATCCTTCACCGCGGCCACATCGCGATGACGACGGCGCAGGAAATGCTGAACGGTTCCACCGAGCCCTGGCTGCTTATCGGCCACCCGATAGATCTTGCTCAGCCGTTCAACCGTGATCAGCGGAGGATTCAGCACCATCACCCAGGAGTGAATCAAGGCTAGAAGGCAGGGCTTAACCCATTTCAGACTCATGCGTCAATCGATAAGATTGCTTGCCATCTGTTCTGTTTGAGCCGCCGTTTTGCCTGTGCCCCTACCTGTGCCTGACTTTGCTGATGCCAACACGCTGTTCAGCCATCAAGGACTTCTCGTTGGGACCGCCGGGCTCGCCGCTCTCTGGCTGATCCTGACCCTGCTGGAACGAGGACGGCACCGCCTGGGCGCGATCGTGTCGCGCACGATCAAAAGCCCTCTGCTGGTCGGGCTCTCTGCCGCCTTGTATCTGGGCTGGTTGACGCATCAAGCTGAACAGCTGTTCAACTTCCATTCGCTCACCAGCGAACGCGTCTCCACCACGCTGATCACGCTCTCGAGCGGCTGGGCGGCGATCCGTCTCGGTCATGCCTTCTTCCGCTCCCGGGCCTTTGAAGAGTGGCTGAAGATCGAAGACCCGAAGGACGAAGCCATGCTGATCAGCCTGCTCGACAGGTTGTTCACCATCGCGGTGATCGTGGCCATGGTGGCCGGTGAAATGATCACCCTTGGCATCTCCACCACGGCCGTGGCCACGCTGCTCGGCGGCGCCACCGTGGGCATCGGCCTGAGCCTGCAACAGATCGCCCAGAACTTCCTCACGGGCTTCATGTTGTATTTCAATCGCCCCTTCAAAGAAGGCGACTGGATCAGCACCGACGGCCTGGAAGGAACGGTGGAGCAGATCGGTTGGTATCACACCAAAATTCGCACGTTTGACCGCCGCCCGCTGTTCATCCCCAATTCAATCTTCGCGGCCAAGCCGATCGAAAATCCAGGCCAGATGTACAACCGCCGCATCAAGGCCAACATCGGCCTGCGCTATGAGGACATCCCCCTGATTGATGAGATCAGCACATCAATCCGCACGATGCTGCAAAACCACCCGGCCATCGACCAGGAGCAAATCATCCTGGTGAACTTCAACCAGTGGGACTCCTCGTCGGTGAATGTGATGGTCTACTGCTTCACCAAATCCACCGTCTGGCAGGAGTGGCTCGATATTCAACAGCAGGTTTTCCTGCAGATCGCTGAGATCGTGCGCAACGCTGGAGCCGATTTCGCCTTCCCCAGCACCACCCTTTATGCAGGGTCTGGCAGCGACGCACCAGATCCGATCCGGATGCTCAACGCCGCCTGACCCCAGCGCTCAAGCCCAAAGGCGGATCAGCTCAGATCCGCCAAGCGCTTGCGGGCCAACTCCGCCTGGGCTTCCGCTTCGGCCAGGTTGGCTTTGCACTCCGCCACCACCTCCGGCGGTGCCTTGTCGGCGAAGTTGGGATTCCCAAGCCGGCCCGCCAGTCCCTTGATCTCCTTCTCCGCCTTGGCGATGTCTTTCTCCAGGCGTGCCTTGAGCGCATCGAGATCGACCAGGCCTTCAATCGGCAACAGCACCTGCAGCTCACCGCTCACCCCCGCGAGGGCCTTGGCCACAGGTGCAGCATCGGCCTCCGCCGGCGCCATCACCGCCACCGACTCCGCCCGGGTCAGCGCCGTGATGTCGGCCGTGCCCTTGGTCAGCACATCCGCCAGCTCGCCGCGGCCGGTGACGAAACGCACCGGCACCGTCTGAGACGGCTTCAGACCGGCGACAGCCCGCAGGTTGCGCACCACGCGGATGGCACCAATCAACTCAGCAAAGGAGGCTTCCAACGCATCATCCAGAGCGCTCTCATCCAGGGCCGGCCAGGGCTGCAACGCCAGGAAGGTGGTCTCCGGCTCACCGGTGACGCTGTGCCAGAGCTCTTCAGTGAGGTGGGGCATCAGCGGATGCATCATCAGGTGCATCTGGCTGATCACCTTGGCCAGCACCTGCTTGGCCACCCGCCGATCAGCAAGGGCCTCGGCTGAGGGATTCTCACCGGGGTTGAGCCGGCGCTTGCTCAGCTCCAGATACCAGTCGCAGACATCGTTCCAAGCGAACTCATAGAGACCCTTGGCCGCTTCACCGAGGCCGTAGTTGCTGTAGCGCTCGGCAGTTTCCCGATTCACCCG
>CAXQPR010000012.1:0-10003 GCA_964225855.1 Salipiger bermudensis
CGAAATCCTCAGCGAGATCAATGACGACTCCGTCATCCAAGTCCATACCAGTGTCCTGACTGATCTCTTCTTGAATTTGATCTTCAATTTCTGCTGGCGGCGTCTCCATACCACCGCATTCATCGCCAAAAACAGATCCAACGCAGATCCTCAAAGATCCTTTCTGCAGAGCAACAGGACGAATCAAGGCTGACTGATCAGCGCGACCAGTCTCCTTAAAGCCAAAATTGGTATATCCACCTTCCGGATCTTGATACAAGAGGGCAGTGTTCTTAAACAGCTCCTTGTATTCCGCCTCAGTCAGATCAGACTGATCAAAATCGATAGCGTTCCAAACACCTTCATAGTCACTAACGCTCGACTCCATTGGCTTATACAAGTAAACATTACCGCTCTCGTAGACAAAGTCCCCAGAGACAACCAAGGCATAATCCGCTTGGCTATCGAAACCAATCACAAGGCCATCCTGCAGAACACCCGAAAAGTTGGCACTCGTAGGAGCAACTGGATTGGCAATCGTCTTGGTTGCCAAGGTGAAATCATCAACAGTTACGGACTGGCTGTTACCCGCCAAATCACGATTCGCAATCCACAGCTGACCACCACTCAGCACAACATCGTCGAGGGAAGTTCCGGCTGTGTTTTTAATAAATGTGCGACCGCTGCGAACCAACAGATCAGCCTCACTAACCCCATTTAATAAGCCACCATCCGAAACGATATCGGCCTCTAAGATTCCATTCTGAACCACAGCCGTGTTGGCCATGATTTGCTGAATTGTGCCAGCACCAGCACCTCCATCGAGAAAAACATCTGCACCATCCTCATTATTTGGATCAACCGTAATTTTCTTTTCTAAGCCACCTAAGTCGAGAACTCCTGAGGGCTTAATCACAACAGTCGACGAAGAAGGAAGGCCTTCGACAGCCCCCAACTTGAGCGTGCCTTGCTTAATCGTCGTCGTACCGGTATAGATACTTCTTCCAGAGAGAGTCGTTGTGGTGTTAGAACCGAGCTTTGTGAAACCACCAGACCCACTGATCACTCCCGAAAATTCCGTGGAACCTACAGCACCAGCACTTAAGACTTTGCCTTCTCCAAGCACCACACCACCATTACCAGCCAACGAGCCAATCGTGTCCGTGGAATTGACGATATATTCAGCTTGAGCAGAGACAGCAACAGGGGTTGAATCAGGCAGGTCACCTTCACCCGAGACTCGCAAGGCTCCATTTTCTATTGATGTAGCCCCTTCGTAAGTGCTTTTTCCTGTCAGAACCTGTGTACCGCCCCCGGCTTTGACGAAATCACCATTCCCAGCAATCTCACCCCCAAAGCTTAGTGAAGTAGAAGTAGTTAAATCTGGGCTAACCGTAAGAGTCTTCCCATCAAGCTTGACCCGCCCTGCACCCTGCAAGCCAAAAATCGTGTCGTCGCTTGAAACCTGATAAGTACCACCACCGTCGACGGTAACAGTGGTTGCATCAGAAAGACTTCCTGTGACCTTAAGAGTAGAACCCTTTGAGACAGCAGTCTTACCACTGTATGTATTTTTGCCGGCTAATGTTGTCACGCCATTAACACCCGAAAACCTCATACCTCCAGGCCCGACCAAGACCCCAGTAAAGGTGACATTATATTCACCAACATCAATTGTATTTTCAGATGAATTCCCATCCGCATTCCACAATTCTCCTAAACCTAGACCCTCCATATCAGATTCGGAAGACACATAAAAGTTTGGAGAGTAGTCATCTTGATTGGCCGAAAAAGACAAAGTCCCCCCTGCAAAGAGTGGATGGGTGTCATGTACACCTGAGGCAGATTTCGAGCTCGAGATAATCTGAGAACCAACCCTCGGCTGATTAATAATGAATCGTTCCTCCCATTCCTCAGTAGGAGCACAATAATCCGCAATACAATTGAATTCAAACCTAAACAATGCGAAATTAACTTTATAAAAACCGCCTTGTTTGCTACTATCATCCCCCCACCAAATCCAAGTTTTATCTCCGGTTGTGCTACCAGGACTACCATTTTCCCACGGCGCTCCAATCCTCTTACCAGGCACCATCCATGTTCCGCCATCATACATATCACCTGCAGCAAATTGAATATCAGGACTATTCCAATTGGAAGGAATCCTGATCAAATCAGCTGCAGCGGGATTTTTATAAGCATTCCCAAGAGATCTCGGAAAATCAGTACAATCATTCGTACCCTCGCAGTTATTTTCACGAATGCCGGCATCAAACACAAGCCAACCCCGGCTTGAGGTACCAAACGTGGTGCCATCGACCATCTTAAATATTCCCGATACTGCGGCAATTCCCTCGTGATCCCAAGCCGCAACAGAAATCACATTTCGGCCTTCCAACAACTCAGACCCCGCATCAAACTCAAAAGGCTGCTGCCAATTATTAGTATATTCTCTACCGCCACTTTCTTTTAATTCTTGACCATTCAAGAATATTTGAGCGGCATTATCTGCGGTAAACTTAATACTTCCAGAAGGAACAGGGCCTGCTTTGGTGCTACCAGCAAAACAAAAGGCGACGCTCAAATTTGCAGCCAGAGAAAAGGCCAATGATCTACGAAACATACCAAGGGGTATCAAGCACCCTCTTTTAGATCAAACCAGCCATACATGCTTGAAAATGTTGATCCCAAAAGTGCAGAGTTGCTCACCACCTCTTTTCGCGCAGAAAACACCAGTGATCCAGAGATGCTCTAAAGGGCAAGGGCTACCATTCACCCCCGCTCCGCACCTGGTATCCGCTGCCACTCGGTATGCGTTGCCCAAAGACCCCAAATCGCCATCGCCCGCAGGTAATGACAGGCCCGGAACGTGTTCACCGCCGTGATCGCCTCCGGCGTGCGGAACTGCAGGCCGCCGGAATACACCTGATCCACCACCGCTGAGCAAATCGCTTCAGCGGTTTGACCTTCGCCCATCAGGCGGTAGTAACTGGCAATGCCGAAGTTGATGCCCGTCCATACCTCCAAAGGATGGGTGCCATTGGGGTCCAGAGGCGTGCCATCGCGGCGCAGGCCATTGGCCACACCCAGCTTGCCGCCATCAAATTTTTCAAAGCAGGCCTCTTTCACCGCCTTGAGGGTGCTGCGGCTGTTGGCCTCACTCACCACCGGCTCCAAACCCAGCAGACGGGCATAAAAATCACCGCAAAGCTGATCGGCCATCACCACCGGCGTGCCGCTTTCGGCATCGATGTCGTAATACTCCCCGTTCCAAAGCAGGCGATCGAAGTTGCTGCGGGATTGCTCCAGCCAGCCGCTGAATTCCCGTTGCTCAGCCGAGGTGTCGAGTCCTGTCTTGAGCTGCAGGGTCTGAGCGATGGCCAACGCTGCTTCCAATGCCGCAATCCAGAGGGCACCGCAATAGGCACTCACCCCTTTAAGCGGCCAGTCGTCGAAGGTTTGATCCGGGGCGCCACCGTTATCCGGCAGGCCGTCGTCGTTCACATCAAACGTCTTCAGGTAGCGGAGTGCTTCCACAGCCGATGGCCAGCAGTCGGCCAAAAAGCGCACGTCTTCCCCACTGGGTGCCAGCTTGAAGGTGCGCCACACCTGGAGCACGTAATCGCTGCCCAGGTCTTTCCAGAGATTGCAATCCTGATAGGCCGTGTAATTGGTGGCATCCCAGGGCACCTCATTGGGAGCCCCCAGATCGTGAGGCGTCGCCCCTTTCACCTTGCGGTCGGCCTCCACCCGGCCCTTGCCCTGGGTGAAATACCAACCGATCGGCCGCTGGGTGGCATCAGCAGCAGGAATCGCCCGGGCAAAGCTGCGCAGCACCGCCTTATCCAGCTCCGGCCACAACTGCAGCAGGGCCAAAGAGCCGTAGAGGCGCACATCGAGGCTTTCGTACCAGGCGTAGTCGAGGCACTCGAGCACCCCGAAGCGTCCATGGGGATCATCCGGTGATGCCGCACTCCAGAGGCTGCCGCCGCTGCAGAGGTCATAGAGCTCGTTGAACAGGGCCATGCGCAGCGACTCCGGCAGCTCACTGCGCTGCAGCACTGGCTGTTGCCAAGCCTCAATCTGCTCACGCCAACCCTTCCAATCGCGCAGGGCTTCTGCAGCAAGTGCCGCGGCCTGATCGCCACCAGTGCCAAAGAAATCGGTGTAGCGGCGCAGGGCCTGGCTGCCGGTGGCAAAGGCCGTCACCGGCAAATCCCAACTGATCACCACCGGAATCTCCAGGCTCTGGCCGGGCGCCAACTGGCACTGCACGGCCAGGGCTGCACTGAGCGGATCATGGTTGCCGCTGGTGCGGTCGTTGTTGCTCTCGGGGATGGAGCCATCGGCGCTGAAGCTGTTCCACAGCTCACTGCCATCGCCACTGGGGTTCCAGCGACTGCAGCGCTGAATGCTCACACCCGGCTGCTCGGTGGTGGCGATGCACCACTGGCCCTCGCCTTCGGCGACAGGGTTGGAGACGTTGCCCTCCAGCACCACGCCTTTGAGGGTGCCATCGTCGACCCAGCGGTTGCGTTGGCCCGCTGTCTTGCCAATCGCCGGGGCGTAATTGTGCTCAGGGCTGCCGTCGTCGCGGAAGTGCACCTCCGCGGAAGCATCGGTGTTGGTGAACCAACCGGTGGTGTTGCGCCAGCTCAAGAGCAACGACAGATCCAGGGGCTGGTCGGTGGGGTTGCGCAGGGTCCACACGAACACCGCCACCGGATAACTGGTGCGCTGGTAATCGCCCGGCAGGATCGGGCTGAAGGCCTCGCAGCGCACGACGGCGTCGTAGACGCCGTCGTAGGTCGTCCAGCTGAGGGGATAGCGAGCGGCATAGGTGCCGGTGCTGCGCTCGGCTGTGCTGGCGGGATACCACTCCCAGGCCTGCAGCGGTTCGCCGGCCTCCGGGCGGGAGGCATCGACACTCGGCTTCACCGCCAAGGCATGGGCGCGCTTGCTGCTGCCGTTGCTCTCAAACAGGGCGAACTGACAATCGGGCAGCACCCCAAACCAGTGCTCGCCGCCATCGAGATGCCAGAGGTTGATGTTGCCGTCGGGCGCCCGGCCGATGCAGCCAGCCCCGAAGCCCCCCAGGGGCATGCCGTGGTTGGGGCCATCGTCGAGGTTGCTGGCGTAGCGCACCGTGTAGGGCTTGTCCCACCCCAGGCCGAAGGGCCGGCTCCAGCTCGCCTCCGGCGGCTGCCAGCTTTTGGCTTGCTTGCAGCGGCCCAGCAGGGATTTCAGAGCAGACAAACCGAGCGGAGCCATGCAGGGGCCGAGAGTCTGCCCAGATTGCCAGAGCTGGGCGGAAGCACCAGAGGGGCAACAAAAAGCCCCCACCGGCAACCAGCCAGTGGGGGCTTCCATCCATGAGCCTTGAGCGCAAACCTTCCAGCCAAGAGCACGGCATGCCTCGGCGATGGGCTGGGGCTGATCAGGCCAGGTTGGTGAAATCGCTCAGGTTGAACTCGCCATCACCGCCGATCACCTGATCAAAGGATTCAGCCCGCGCCGCGATCGCCTCCAGGGATTCACCACCCAGCAGAGCATCAAAGGCGGCATCCACCAGGCTCTGATCCCCCTCGGCGTCGTTGGACAAGGCCCAGAACATCAAGCCGCCCAGCCCCGCCTCCTGCACGTAGGCCGCTTTACCGGCCACGGTGGCTGCGGTTTCGATCGAGCTCCACAAACCACTGACGGAGTCGTAGACAAACGCCGCTTTGGCGGTGTCATCCCAGAACAGCTGCAGGTCGCCGTTCTCCACCCCGGTGAGCAGATCCTTCACGTCGTAACTGCCGGCTTCAAACGACCCGGACGCCTGCGAGGAATCCCCCGCCTGCTGGTAGCCGTAAGTGCCCCCGTCTTGCACGCCACCCCAGGCGCGGGTGTAAGCCGGAGCACCAAGCACCACCTTGCTGAGATCCACATCCGCCTGGCGGAACTGATCGATGGCAGTGAGCACGTCGTAGCCCCCCACATCACCGGTCATGGCGGCCTGGTGGCCGGTCTGCGACTCCCACCCGCCGTGGAAGTCGTAGGTCATCACGTTGTAGAAGTCGACGTAGGGGTCAATCCCCTCAAGGTTGAGGTTGGCCAGCTTGTCGGCACCACCGGCGGTGGCAATGGAGATCTCCACCTCGCGGCCGGTCTGCTGACGGAATGCCTCCAGCTTTTGGTCAAGCAGTTGCAGGGTGAGGGCGAAATTGGCGCCGTCCTGATCGCTCACCGCATTGCTGCCCAGTCCGCCACCACCGGGATACTCCCAATCGAAATCGACGGTGTTGAAAAAGTCGTAGCGGTTGAGGGTGTCGATCACGCTGTCGGTGAAGCGCTCCCGGCCCGCGGCATCGTCGAAGGCCAGGCTGAAGTCACCGGAGAGGGTCCAGCCTCCCAGGGCAAAGCCCAAGTTGAGGTGAGGATTGAGCTGCTTGAGCAGATCCAGCTGACGCAGGTTTCCGGCCTCGGCATTGGGGTCCTCCCAACCCACCGGAAGGCCGGTGAGGGTGACGGCCCCATCCGCTGCTGTTGAGAGAGAGAAATCACCGCCATTCACCAGGCCTTCGCGATAGGCGGCATCAAGGCCACTCCATTCGCTGGCGGAGAAGGTGCGGCTCACCTGCTGATCGGCAGTGAAGCGCTTGTCGGTGGCTGCCCAGGCGTCATGGATGAACAGGTCGCCGCTGTCATCCACCCCGAAGAAGCTGTAGTTGAGGTGGGTGAGCTTGCTGGCATCCACATCGGCGACGCGGAAGTCGCGGCCATAAATGCCCCACTCTTCGAAGTAACCCACCACCCGCAGGCCATCGCTGGAGGGAGATGGATCGCTAGAGGGCGTTGGGTCGATCGGATCGACAGGAGCGGTGGGAGCCGTCGGAGCCGTCGGGTTTGTCGGGTCGGTGGGATCCACAGCATCGGTGGAGTCGACAGGGTCGATCGGCTCCACTGGCTCCGTGGCTTCAACAGGCTGCGTGGGTGCGTCGGGCTCTGTTGTTCCTTCAGCATCTGTCGATGCTTCGGGCTCTGTCGGTTCAACCGGCTCGGCTGTTTCCCCAGGATCGGCTGTTTCCCCAGGGTCTGAGGTCTCACCAGAGTCTGTGGACGTTGCCGGCTCTGCAGGAGCCGTTGCATCACCCGTGTCGAAGCTCAGTGATGTTGCGCCACTGAGATCGCCGCTGCCTTGGTAGTAGGAACTGAGGCTGCTGCCGGCAGCCAAGGCCTGACCCGCAGACCAGCTCGGCGCCGAGAGGGTGACGCGGTAGCGGCCGTCGCTTTGCTGCTCCTGGCTGAGGCTGAAATTGCTGACCTGCTTGAGGGCGTAATCACTCAGGAAGCTCACCGACCAACCGGCATCCAGGGCCTGCAAACCCGCGTTGGTGAGAGTGAGATTGCCGGCGAAGGTGCCGCTCCACTGGTCGGTGACCGTGGCGTCAACCCGCACAGCTGCTGGTTGGGGCTGGAGAACCGGCTCAGAGTCAGGTTCGGTCTCGGTCTCGGTCTCGAGGATCGGAACCGGCGCTGGGTCGGGCGCGAGCTCCGGTGTGGTTTCGGGTTCCGGAGCAGGTTCGGGAGCAGGCACAGGTTCAACAGTGCTGCTGCCGGCAAAGAACATTGCATCGGTGAGGCTGCCGCTGTTGGGCAGGCCCACGCTGTCGGCGTTGAAATCGAGGCTGATGCTGCCGCCGCCGGCAATCGACGCATTCCAATCGACAGGTTGAAGCGTCACCAGCACCGTGCCATCGCCCTGATCCACTGCCGTGGCGTTGGCCGACCAGAAGCGCACATTGCTCTGACTGGTCAGGAAACTCACCTGCCAGCCATCGATGGCATTCGCCGAGGTGTTTTCCAGGGTGAGCACGCCACTCATGCCACCCCAGTAGAGGCTGCCGCTCACGCTCAACTGAATCGGGCCCGCAGACGGACCCCCAGACGAAGCAGCAGGCGTTTCAGCAGCAGACTCAGTGCCCGTGTCTGCATCTCCCATGCCGTGATCGTGCATGGAGTGGTCGTGCGTGGAGTGATCGGTGCTGTCGCCGTCAGCCACCACCGCATCAGGGTGTACCCATTCGCCTGCCCGTTCCTGGAAACCGTCGGTGCTGTCGCCTTCCGGTGCCGCGGGTGTCAACAACCCCTCGCGGCTCACCAGGGTCACCTGATCGGCGGTGAAACCAAACAGCACCTCAAGGTTGTCTTCCACCACCTGATCGTGGTGAAACTCAAGATTGGCACCAATCAAATCGCTGCGCTGGATACCCGCCAGCAAGAGGCTCTGGCCCGAGGGCTCAAATTGAATCAACAGCCCCTCGGCCGTATCGGTGACCGACAGGCGCTCTCGGGTGCCCACATAGAGAAAGCTCAGTTTCTGGGTGGTGGGATCGAAGTTTTCAATCACCTCATGCAACCCATAGTCATGGGAGCGCAGATAAATCGTATTGGGATCACGATCGCCAATCCCCTGCTCCCACGACAACACGGCACCGATGTCTTGCCGTAGGTGCTCGTTCCCGACGATGCCGAAATTGTCGAGGGAAAGATCCGCCCAGCTCACCCCAGTGAGCGCCTGATACTGAGGAGGATCACCCCAGGGATTGACGATGGCCGCCGTGCCATCAGGAAGCGTGCCAAGAATCAAGCCATGCACTGAGATTTCGCCGAAATCCAGCACATCACGGAGCGGATCAAAACCACTGATGTCGCCATCAGCAGGATTGGCGGAATAGATGGTTCCGCCGCCTAGAAAATTAGTCATGAAACCTGTCTAAAAGAACAAACAACCCGCAAAACTGAGATCCAGCTGAGAGCAGAATTGGAAGCCAAATAGCCAGCCAATGAGCACTGAATACCAGCAAGAATCAGAGCAAATGTGTCTCATTCACCATCAACCAATGACCAAATCTTTCCATCCCCCAACCGGGTGATCTTTGGTCACAGGGCTCTCCCCCTCAGAAGGGAGTTCTGGTCCCAATCCACTCAGGTCTTGGCGTTGGCGTTGGATGGACTAGCGCGATGCACTGTGATGGGCAGCACACTGATGGGCCGCTCCAGTTCACCCCCCACCGGCAGCTCGCCCCTGGCCGTGCCCTATCTGGGCCTGTTGGCGGGCCTGCAGTTGATCGACCCCAGCGTGGCCAACATCGCTCTGGTGAACGCCAGCGCCAACCTGACCATGGAAGGGCCAACGCTGGCACTGGCGGCCAGCGTGTCCACCCTGGCGCAAGCCGCCACGGTGCTGGTGATGGGCTTCCTTGGGGATCGCTACGGCAGGCGCAGGATCCTGGCGGCCTCGCTGCTACTGGCCATTGCGGGCAACCTGCTCTCCATGCTCGCCCCAACAGCGGGCGCGTTTCTGCTGGGCAGAGCGCTCACTGGGATCGCTCTGGGCTCGGTGCTCACCAGCACCTTTGCAAGCGTGCGGGCCGTGAGCCGCCCCGATCAGCTCAGTGCTGCGCTGGGGCTCTGGAATTTGCTGATCGTGGTGGCCTTCATCGTGGGCTCCCTGCTCGGCGGCTGGATGGCCACCCTGCACTGGCGCCTGGCCATGGGCCTGGTGCCCCTGATCTGTGGGATCAGCCTGCCGCTCCTACCGGTGCTGCTGCCCTCGATTCCGGCCAATCGCCGTCTGCGGCCCGATGCACCGGGCCTGCTCACGATCGCCGCTGCAGTGGTGCTGTTTCTTTATGGCATCAACCATGCCGCCACGGGCTTGCGCAGCCCGGCCTTCTGGCTTCCCTGCAGCCTGGGGCTCCTGCTTTACAGCCTCCATATCGCCTGGGAGCGCCGCAGCTCCAGCCCGATCTTCCCCCCCAGGCTTTACCTGCGAGGCTTCTTCGCCGCTGCGGTGGTGAACGGCCTCGGATGGAACGTGGCGCAAGCCGTGCTCCAGCTGCAAACCAGCAACTTCTGGCAACTGGTGCAGGGCTACAGCACCAGTGCCGTGGCCTTCGGCCAATTGCCGTTTCTGCTCTGCTTCGGCATTGCCGGCATCCTGGCGGGGCGCTGGATGACACCGGGGCGACGCACGTTG
>CAXQPR010000013.1:0-11612 GCA_964225855.1 Salipiger bermudensis
GTGGCCGGCGTGGTGCCCCAGTCTTCATGCAGCTTCAGGCCGCAGGCGCCGGCGCGCACCTGTTCCTCTAGCGCTTCCGGGGTACTGGCGTTGCCCTTGCCGAAGAAGCCCAGATTCACCGGCAGGCCTTCAGCGGCCTGGAGCATCCGCCCGATGTGGAAGGCGCCGGGGGTGCAGGTGGTGGCATTGGTGCCGGTGGCGGGTCCGGTGCCGCCGCCCATCAGGGTGGTCACACCGCTGGCCAGGGCGGTTTCGATCTGCTGGGGACAGATGAAGTGAATGTGGGTGTCGATGCCACCCGCGGTGAGGATGTGCCCTTCGCCGGCAATGGCTTCGGTGCCTGGGCCTACCACGATCGTCACCCCTTCCTGGGTGTCGGGGTTGCCGGCTTTGCCGATGCCGACGATCCGTCCGTCCTTGAGGCCGACATCGGCTTTGACGATCCCCCACCAATCCAGGATCAGGGCATTGGTGATCACCGTGTCGACGGCTCCGGCAGCCCGGGATGTTTGGGCCTGGCCCATGCCGTCGCGGATCACCTTGCCGCCGCCGAACTTCACCTCATCGCCATAGACGGTGTAGTCCTTCTCAACTTCAAGAATCAGATCGGTGTCGGCCAGCCGAACACGGTCGCCGGTGGTGGGTCCATAGGTCTCGGCGTAGGCCTGGCGGGAGATGCGGTAGGGCATGGGTCAGGCGTCGAGGGGTCCGTTGATCTGGCCGTTGAAGCCGATGACGCGTCGCGCACCGGCGAAGGGAATCAGGTTCACGTCGCGGCTGTCGCCGGGTTCGAAGCGGATGGCGGTGCCGGCGGGGATGTCGAGCCGCTGCCCGCGGGCCGCAGTGCGGTCGAACTGCAGGGCGGCGTTGGCTTCGGCGAAATGGAAATGGGAGCCCACCTGCACGGGGCGGTCTCCACGGTTGGCCACCGTCAGGGTGGTGACGGGACGACCGGCATTGAGTTCGAGCTCGCCGGGTTCAGGCAGCAGTTCACCAGGAATCAGGGGTGCCATCGGAGCAGCCTCAGCGGATGGGGTCGTGGAGGGTGACGAGCTTGGTGCCATCGGGGAAGACCGCTTCGATCTGCACCTCGTGGACGAGCTCCGGCACCCCCTCCATCACCTGGTCGCGACGCAGCCAGGTGGTGCCTTCTTGCATCAGCTCCGCCACGCTTTTGCCGTCGCGGGCGCCTTCCAGCACCAGGAAACTCAGCCAGGCCACTGACTCCGGGTGGTTGAGCTTGAGGCCGCGGTTGAGTCGTCGTTCCGCCAGCAAGGCTGCGGTCACGATCAACAACTTGTCCTTTTCCTGGGGACTGAGATGCATGGAGAGCCTCGGTCTTAGTCAGTTTGTCGCCGGCGCTGCTTACGCAGTGTTCATTGTGGACATTGATCGCCGTAAGGGCTGTTCCTGCAAGGGCCAGACCCGTGGGATCTGCGGTTGGCTCAGGCCTCGCAACTGGCGCGTTCGTTCCCAGAGGCGGCTGAACCAGAAGCGGGCATCGCGGCTGGAGGGGCCGGCATAGCGGGCCACGAGTCCCTGCTCCAGGGTGCTGCAGCGCATGGTTCCTGCCAGGCCTTCGCGATCGGCTCGCGCCTCACTCAACAGTCGCGCGAACTGGTCGGGCGCTAACGGGATCGGGGCGGCCCACACCAACGAGCCGAACACCGGTTGGCCGTGCAGGCCATGCAGATCGTTCAGACTCGCACCTCCGAGTTCGAGCCGATCCACCAGTTCCCAACGCGAAGGAGCGTGGGGGTCGTCGTTGATTCGCTCGATGGCGAGGTTGGAGCGCCACCGCCCTGCCGCCAGCGTCTCCCCTGCGGCGGTGCGGCCGAGGCGAACGATTTCGGCGCTGAGGAACGAGGCGTTGGCGGCCAGTTGCACTTGGATTTGCTGTTCATAAAGCGCGTCGGCGTAGAGCACCAGTTCCTGGGGCAGCCACTCCAGATCGCTGCCACGGGCCAGCCGGCAATCCACCCGTTGCTGGGCCCAGCTGCCCTCGGGTTGCAGCTGGCTGCGGCCGATGGAGCCATACACCTTCTGGGCGGCCACGCTGGTGACCAGGCCGCGGCTGTTTTCACCGAGCTCGAGATGGATGCTCAGCTGGTCACCGCCCACCAGGCCTCCTGCGGTATGCAGGAGCGGCAGGTCGCAGCGTCCGTCGGCGCCTTGCTCAGCGCGCAGCAGCTTGAAGGGCGCGCTGCAGCCTCCCTGATGACGGGTGCGATCACCGTGCTGTTGAAACTGCAGGTGGCAATGGCCGTGCCAGGGATCGGGTCGCTGCATGGAGCTCACCTTCGGCGGCGGTCGCTGCACCAGCCTGTAGCAACGCACACCAAAACTGGGTCGATCGGCTGGGCAGGCTTGACGGTGGATGGAGAGCAGTTGTGACTGAGGCAGTGATTGAACTTGTGCAGCGTGTGCCGTCGCCGGCTGCTGGCGCTGAACAGTCCACTGGCTTGCAATTGCCGCTCACGGCAGAGCAACGCACGGTGCTGCGGGGTCGCCGGCGCACCCTTTGCGGCCGTGATGTCTTGCTCCAGTTGCCTCGGAATGGGGCCTTGCAGCCTGGCGATCGGTTGACGGATGCCGGTGGTGGTGTGCAGGTGGCGGTGATGGCGGCGGTTGAGCCCCTGTTGCGGGTGCAGGCGACCTCTGCTTTGGAACTGCTCCAGGCGGCCTATCACCTGGGCAATCGCCATGTGGCGCTTGAGTTGCATGAGCAGGAGTTGTTGCTGCTGGAGGATTCGGTGCTGCAGCAGATGCTGGAGAGCCGGGGGCTGATGGTGAGTCATTGCCAACGGCCCTTCCTGCCGGAGGGCGGAGCCTATGGCGGTGGTCACAGTCACAGTCACACCCACAGCCACACGCACAGCCACACGCATTCATGACCTCGCTTGCTCTGCTGCAGCTGGTGAGTCCGGCTCTGCCGGTGGGAGCCTTCAGTTATTCCGAGGGGCTGGAGGTGCTGGTTCAGGCCGGAGCGCTCCAGGATGAAGAAACCCTCGAGCAGTGGCTGAGGGCTGAGTTGGAGCGGGGGGCGTTGCGGCTGGAGGCGGCGGCCCTGTCGGTGTTCGCTGAAGACCTGAACCGTTGGCAGGGCGCCGCTGACCAGTCCGCCTGCCGGCGCGTGATTGACCTCGATGGCTGGCTCCTGGCGACGCGGGAAGCGGCGGAGGTGCGCGCTCAGCAACGTCAGATGGGGGGTTCCTTGCTGCAGTTGCTCACTGATCTGGGCCATCCATTGCCTGAGCCCGTCCCTCTCGCTTGGCCTGCAGCCTGGGCTTGGGCCGCTGTTGCCCTGAACGTGCCTCTTCAGGAGATGGTGGAGGGCTATCTCTACGGCTGGGTGGCCAACCAGCTCAGTGCGGCGGTGCGTCTGGTGCCGCTGGGCCCCACCCGGGCCCAGGTGCTGCAGCAGCGCTTGCTGCCGCTGATCGCGGCTCAGGTACGGGAATTGCTGGGGCAGGATCCCCGCCAGCTCTGGTCCGGCGGCGTGGGGGCATCCCTCGCTCAGCTGGCCCATGCTGAGCTGTATTCCCGATTGTTTCGAAGCTGATGGGCAGCAAGCTGCGCCTGGGGGTCGCCGGTCCTGTGGGCTCCGGCAAAACCGCGCTGGTGGAGGCGCTCTGCCGTCGATTGCGCGATCAGCTGCAGCTGGCGGTCGTGACCAACGACATCTATACCCAGGAGGATGCCCAGTTCCTCACCCGCGCTGGTGCGCTGGAGCCGGCGCGCATCCGTGGGGTTGAAACCGGTGGCTGCCCCCACACGGCGATCCGGGAAGACTGTTCGATCAACCGGGCGGCCGTGGCGGAGCTGGAAGCTCAGTTTCCCGGTCTCGATCTGGTGCTGGTGGAAAGCGGCGGCGACAACCTGGCCGCCAGCTTCAGCCCGGAGTTGGTGGACCTCTGCATCTATGTGATTGATGTGGCGGCTGGCGACAAGATTCCCCGCAAAGGCGGGCCGGGCATCACCCGCTCCGATCTACTGGTGATCAACAAGATCGATCTGGCGCCGCTGGTGGGGGCTGATCTGGCGGTCATGGAGCGCGACACCCTGCGGATGCGTGGCGATCGTCCCTGGTGTTTCACCAACCTCCACAGCGGTGAAGGCCTCGATCAGGTGGTGGCCTTTTTGTACCAACAGCTACCAAAACGCCCAGATTCCGTGCCCCAATGAGCCATTTTTCCCGCATTTTGTAGCGGCGTATACAGGTTGAGACTCAGGGGTCTGGGACTTTCGACAGGCGATTTAGTGCAGCAGTCAACGCTGTTATCACTCCATGTCTCAATCGTTGTCGAAACGCGTTCTGATCAGCCTCGCGGCGACGTCCCTTGGTGTGACCGTCACGGCTTGCGGCGGTGATCAGGCTGCCAACGTTCAGTACGACGACACGGTGAAGGTGGGCATCCTTCACTCCCTCACCGGCACCATGGCCATCTCTGAGTCCACTCTGGTGGACACCGAGAAAATGGCGATTGACGAGATCAACGCTGCCGGTGGCGTTGAAGTCGACGGCAAGAAATACAAGATCGAAACCATCGTTGAAGATGGTGCTTCCGATTGGCCCACCTTTGCTGAGAAGTCGAAGAAGCTGATCGACCAGGACAAGGTGCCTGTCGTGTTCGGTGGCTGGACCTCGGCCAGCCGTAAGGCGATGCTGCCTGTCTACGAATCGAAGAACGCTTTCCTCTTCTATCCGATTCAGTACGAAGGTCAGGAGTGTTCCAAGAACATCTTCTATACCGGTGCCACCCCGAACCAGCAGTCGGAGCCGGCGACCTATTTCATGTACAAGGACTCTCCCGCTGCCGGGAAGCCCTTCTTCCTCGTGGGTTCGGACTACGTCTTCCCCCGCACGTCCAACACCATCACCAAGGAGCAGCTGAAGTCTCTCGGCGGCACCGTGGTGGGTGAGGACTACCTGCCCCTGGGCAACACCGAGGTGGCACCGATCATCGCCAAGATCAAGAAGGCTCTGCCCAACGGCGGTGTGATCGTCAACACCCTCAATGGCGACCAGAACGTCGCCTTCTTCAAGCAGATCCAGGACGCTGGCATCACCCCTGCCAACGGCTATTACGTGATGAGCTATTCCATCGCGGAAGAAGAGATCAGCACGATTGGACCCGAGTTCCTCGAGGGCCATTACGGCGCCTGGAACTACATGATGTCGATCGACACCCCGGCGTCCAAGAAGTTCGCGGCTGACTTCAAGGCCAAGTACGGCGCCAACCGTGTGGTGGCTGACCCCCAGGAGTCGGCTTACAACATGGTTTACCTGTGGAAGATGGCCGTCGAGAAGGCCAACAGCTTCGACGACGACAAGGTGCGTGAAGCGCTGATCGGCATCAAGTTCGATGCGCCCCAGGGTCCGATCGAGGTGCGTCCCAACCACCACATCTCCCAGATCGTGCGCATCGGCAAGATCACCGCTGACGGCCAGTTCGAGATCGTTGAGCAGTCCGACAACCCGATCGATCCCCAGACCTGGAACCAGTTCGAGCCGTCCTCCAAGGGCTTTGCTTGCGACTGGAGTGATCCCAGCAAGGGCGAGAAGTACAAGCTCTGATCGCTTGCGACAGGTCATCTCCAGGACCTGATCTCCTCTGGAGGAGTCCCCGGCGGGGCTCCTCCTTTTGTGGTTTCTGACCGCCTTCTTTCCCAACTTCCGTGCAACTGCTTCTCGAAAGCCTGTTCAACGGTGTGGCCATCGGCTCGGTGCTGCTGGTCGCTGCCCTCGGACTGGCGATTGTGTTCGGTCTGATGGGTGTGATCAACCTCGCCCATGGCGAGCTGATCATGCTCGGGGCCTACACCACCTATGTGGTGCAGCTGATCTTCAAGCTGCCTGCTCTCCAACCCATCTATGACGCCTACGTGCTGGTGGCGATTCCGATTGCCTTTGTCGTCAGCGGCGTGGTGGGCATCCTCCTCGAACGCACCATCATTCGTCGTCTCTACGGCAATCCTCTGGAAACGCTGTTGGCCACCTGGGGGGTGAGTCTGATCCTGCAGCAGTTTGTGCGCAGCGTGCCCCTGGCTCAGGCCGCCGGTGTGGTGCTGGCCCTGGTGCTTGGTTTTTCGGCGCCTCTCGTTCTGCCGCAGGCCTTGGTGCAGGGGCCGCGTTCCCGTTTGGTGCGCGCCGGTAGCTGGGGGGTCTCGGCTTTGGTTGGTGTGGTGTTTGCCAACGGGCTCGCTTCACAGGTCAGCCGCATTGCCCGGGCCACCTCCCGCAATGTGGATGTGACCGCACCCAAGTGGATGCGCGGTGGTCTCGAGTTCGCCGACCTCACCTTTCCTGTGCCGCGGCTGGTGATCATCGTGATCACGATCGTGGCTGTGGTCGGTGTCACCTGGTTCCTCAATCGCAGCGTCTGGGGCATGCGCATCCGTGCGGTGACGCAGAACCGTTCGATGAGTGATTGCCTCGGCATCCCCACCGACACGGTGGATGTACTCACCTTCGGGATCGGCTCCGGTCTGGCCGGAGTGGCTGGGGTCGCTGTGTCTTTACTGGGCTCGGTGGGCCCAAACGTGGGCACGTCTTACATCGTGGGCTGCTTCATGGTGGTGGTGCTCGGTGGTGTGGGCAATCTGCTCGGCACCGTGATTGCGTCCTTTGCCATCGGTTTGCTGACTGACCTGATCGGTGCTGGTCGTCTGCTCACGATCTGGCCGGGGATGCCCGCTCCGATGGAGGGCGTGGTGAAATTTTTCGCCACCACGAGCATGGCTCAGGTGATGGTGTTCGCCCTGATCGTGGTGTTCCTGCAGTTCCGTCCCGCGGGCTTGTTCCCGCAGAAGGGACGCATGGTGGAGGCCTGATCGATGTTCAACGCTCTTCAACAACGCCGCTGGCCCCTGCTGTTGCTTTGGGTCGTGATCATTGCGGCGATCGTCGCGGCGCCATCCGTGTTGCCGGTGTTCCGGCTCAACCTGCTGGGTCGCTTTCTGTCTCTGGCGATCGTGGCCCTCGGGATCGATCTGATCTGGGGCTTCACCGGTTTGCTCAGTCTCGGCCAAGGCATCTTCTTTGCCTTGGGCGGTTACGCAGCGGCGATGTACCTGCAGCTCAACAGCTCCTCAGGCCATCCCAACGGTATTCCTGAATTCTTCAGCCTCTATGGGGTGGATCGGTTGCCCTTCTTCTGGGAGCCCTTCCACAACCCGCTGTTCACTCTGATTGCGATCTGGCTTGTACCGGCATTGCTAGCGGCGGTGCTGGGAAACATGGTGTTCCGCAACCGCATCAAAGGGGTCTACTTCTCGATCCTCACCCAAGCTGCCTTGTTGGTGTTTTTCAATTTCTTCAATGGCCAGCAGAAGCTGATCAATGGAACCAATGGCCTGAAGACAGATGTCACTCAGTTGTTCGGTCAGATGGTGGGTTCACCGGAAATGCAGCGAGGTTTCTATTACTTCACCGCTCTGATGGTGATCCTGGCCTGGATCTTTGTGCGCTGGGTGGTGCGTGGACGTTTCGGTGATGTATTGATCGCTATTCGTGACGATGAACCGCGTCTGCGTTTCACCGGTTTCAATCCCACTCTGTTCAAAACGATTGTGTTCGCGATCGCCGGTGGTCTTGCGGGGATCGGTGGTGCCCTGTTCACGGTGCAGTCGGGGATTGTCTCCCCGCAGTACATGGCTGTTCCCTTTTCGATCGAGATGGTGATCTGGGTGGCGGTTGGTGGCCGCGGCACCCTCGTGGGCGCCATCCTCGGTGCGGTCTCGATCATGTACGCCAAAAGCCTGGTCAGCGAAGCCTGGCCCCAGGGCTGGCTGTTCATTCAGGGTGGTTTGTTCATCCTTGTGGTGACAGCACTGCCGGAGGGTGTGATCGGTTGGTTCCGCACTGACGGCCCCCGCAATGTGCTGTCTCGGTTGGGCTTGTCTCGTCGGATCAGCACCTATCCCCAACTCGAAGTTGACGGTCAGGAGGAGGTCCAGCCATGAATGCTCCCCTATTGGAGTTGCGTCAGATCACGGTCAGTTTTGACGGCTTCCTGGCGCTGCGGGATCTCAACCTCAGCCTGCAGCCCGGAGAGCTGCGGGCTGTGATCGGCCCCAACGGCGCTGGCAAGACCACCTTCCTGGATGTGATCACCGGCAAGACCGCGCCCACCGAAGGCGATGTGGTGTTCAAGGGCCGCTCTCTGGTGGGGGCTCGTGAGCACCGCATTGCCCGGCTCGGCATCGGGCGAAAATTTCAGAGCCCCCGGGTGTTCGAAAAGCTCAGTGTTCAGGAGAATCTGGCCCTGGCGGTGAGCCGGCCCAAACAGCCCTGGTCGCTGTTGTTCGGTGGCCTCAATGCCGGCCAGCGGGATCAGGTGCAGCACCTGATGAGCATCGTCAACCTGCAGAACCGGGCTGACTGGTCTGCAGGTGCCCTCTCCCATGGCCAGAAACAGTGGCTGGAGATTGCGATGTTGGTGGGTCAGGATCCCGATCTATTGCTGGTGGACGAGCCTGTGGCGGGTCTCACCGACGAGGAGACGGATCTCACTGCTGATCTGCTCAAGTCGTTGGCTGGGGATCACACCGTGCTTGTGATCGAGCACGACATGGAGTTCATTCGTCGCTTGGAAAGTCCGGTGACGGTGCTGCACCAGGGCCATGTGCTCTGCGAGGGAACGATGGATCAGGTGCAGAGCGATCCAAGAGTGATTGAGGTGTATCTCGGAACCACGGAGGAGGAGAACGGATGACAGCACTTCTGGAGATCCGCGGGCTCAACACCTATTACGGCGAGAGCCACATCCTGCGGGATGTGGACCTCACCGTGAAGGCGGGTGAGATGGTATGCCTGATCGGTCGCAATGGTGTGGGTAAGACCACCCTGCTGAAGTCGTTGATCGGTCTGCTGAGGCCCCGCCGCGGTGAGATTGTCTTCAACGGCGATGGTCTGGATCGTCAGGCTCCCCATCAGCGGGCCCGGTCGGGCGTGGGTTATGTGCCCCAAGGGCGGGAGATCATTCCGCAGCTGACGGTGGAGGAAAACTTGATGTTGGGCATGGAGGCCTTGCCCGGCGGGCTGGGGCGCAACCGCCGCATCGATCCGTTTGTCTACGAGTTGTTCCCGATCCTGCAGGAGTTTTTGCCGCGCAAGGGAGGTGACCTGAGTGGTGGGCAACAACAGCAGCTGGCGATTGCCCGGGCTCTGCTGGGCAAGCCCAAGTTGCTGCTGTTGGATGAACCCACCGAGGGCATTCAGCCCAACATCGTGCAGGACATCGAGGCGGCAGTGCGGCGGATCATTGCTGAGACCGGCATTGGGGTGTTGCTGGTGGAGCAGCACCTGCACTTTGTGCGTCAGGCCGATCGCTATTACGCGATGCAGCGGGGCGGCATCGTCGCCAGCGGTCCCACCAGTGACCTCAGCCAGTCAGTGGTGGATCAGTTCCTGAGCGTTTGAGGGCGTCCTGGGACAGTCATCCTCAGCGGCTTGGCACTGCTGGGGTTGCCGTTCCCAGGCTCGTCAGCGCATGGGGCGAAACCACCGGCAGTGCTGTGTGCACGGCCACTGGCAGCACGAGTAACGACAGTCCGGTCAGCACCAGCAAATGGATGCCAGTGCCCAACGCTAGAGGCCGTCCTGGGCTGAACAGTTCCATGTCGAGCGCGAGCATGCCCAGATAAAGAGCCCACCAAGCGCCGGCCCGGGTGTCGATCGGTTGACGGCGGATCCAGCAGGCAGCGGCGTAGATCAGGCTTGGAAAGCCGATGGCCACGACGGCGCCTTCCAGGGCGACGCGGCCGCACCAGGTGCAGGCCCAGCTGGCTGCCACGAAGGCCAGCGCGCTGATCAGCGTTGCCCAGCGCAGCTGGAAATGACCTGTCTCGTTGGGTAGCTGGCGGCGTAGGGCCAGCAGGCTGGGGGGTCCCATGGCCAGGGCGATCATCTGGGCGGCGGTGAGGAAGGCGACCACCTGCTGCCAGCCAGGGCCCACGAGAAACATCGCTGCACCCACCACCAGGCTGGCCATCACAGCCACATCGGGGACGCCCTGGCGGTTCACATGCCCGAAGCGCTGGGGCAGCAGTTGGCAGCGCCCCATCATCCAGCTCACGCGAGCGGATACCCCTAGATAGGCCATGGCCGTGGCGCTGGGCGAGAGGGCGGCATCGATCAGCAACAGCACGACCATCCAGCCCAAACCAAGCCCAAGGGCCAGGGCAGCCAGGGGTCCGCCGTGCTGGTTGAGTTGCAGCTGATGCCAACCATTCTGGAGCAGATTCGGCGGCACGCTCACCAGAAATGACAGCTGCAGCACCAGATAGATCAGCAGGCTGATGCCCAGTCCGATGCCCATGGCCAGGGGCACGTTGCGCTGGGGGTTGCGGGCTTCACCGGCGAGGTCGACGGCTGTGCGGAATCCCAGCAGGCAGAACAGGATGCCGCCGCTGCCCACGGCTGCCATCAGTTCCACGGCTGGTCCGTTGTTCCCGGATGCGGCGTGGCTGGCGTGATGCACAGGGATCTGGAGATTGCCCCAGTGGCCGCTGAGGGCCATCAGCACGCCGGCCACCAGCAGGGGCACGATCAGCTTCCAGATCGTGAGGTTGTCGATCCAGCGGGCGAGCCCTTTGATGCCGTTGAGGTTGATCCAGGTAAACACCAGCATCAACGCGAAGGCCACCGCCAGCCCAGGCCCGCTCAGCACCTGCACGCCTTGTTGGTCGCGGGTCAGCCAGGGCACGCTGCTGGCCAGGTAGTCGATCATCGCCAACAGCTCGATCGTTGGCACGCACAGGTAGCTGATCCAGATGCTCCAGCCGCCGATGAAGCCGGCCAGACGCCCATGGCTGAGCAGGGGGATCTGGGCGAGGGCGCCGGAGCTGTTGATCAGCGATCCCAGTTCGGCAAACACCAGGGCGAGCAGAAAGGCGATCACCCCTCCGAGGCCCCAGGCCGGCAGGCTGATGGCTCCGGCACTTTTGGCTGCGAAGTAGGAGGCAAACAACCAGCCCGAGCCGATGGTGCCGGTCACCACAGTCATGGTGAGGCTCTTGAGGCTGAGGTCCCTGCGCAGTTCCATGGCGGCGGCAGCCTGCTCTTCCGGAAGGATGGCAAGGGTGGATGACCTTGGCCGTGCAACCGCGTTTACTGAGTGGTCACACTCAGGTGTGTCACTGACGCGTTAAGGCCGTTGCTATTGCGTGTCGTTTGCCAAAAGGCTGGCCCAGAGCTTTTCGGCCTCGTTGGTGGTGGTCAGGGCCTGGCCATCCACAGCGCTCACCACCCGGCAATCCAGGCTGTTGATCAGCAGCCATGCATCGCCGGGCTCTGGGGTGGGGGCGATGGTTTGTTCGCGGGCGATGCCTCGCTCCAACAGCTGATGGCGCATCACCCCCGGCAGGCAGCCGCTGCTCCGGGGTGGTGTCAGCCACTGCCCCTGTCGCTGCACCATCAGGTTGGCGGTGCTCCCGCAGCACAGTTCACCAGTGGTGCTGCGCAGGAGGGCTTCGTCGGCACCCTGGTCGATCGCTTCTCGGCGGGCCTGAATCGCCTGGCCGTAGGCGAAGGTTTTGATACCGCTCAGCTGGCTGGTGGCGTTGCGTCGTTCATGGCGACTGATCCAGGTGCGCACGGCCGCGAAACT
>CAXQPR010000014.1:0-4346 GCA_964225855.1 Salipiger bermudensis
TCACCAGAAGGGCTGTGACCTTGAAGGAGTCGAGGGGGCAACACCCCACACATCACTCACTCAACTCACTTCAAAACCATGACTGAACTCAACACTGACTACAACACTCAAGCTCAAATCATCGAGCTGACCGAAGACCAACTGGAGGCTGTCGAAGGCGGTGCCTTTCCCTTATTGGCTGCTATTCCTGCCGTGGCTCACGGTATTTACGGGATTCATCTAGCAACTACTCGTTGAATCGATCTGCAGGTCACCCACTAAACCCCGCCGCGAGCGGGGTTTTTTATTGCCTGCCCCAGTGCGGCTCGATGGGGTGCTCATCAACGGGCAGGCGATGGCCCTGTGAGGGGCGTGATGGCCATCGGTGATGAGTGTGCCGCAGGGGCGTGAATGCGTGAGGTCCAGGAGCATGGAGAAGGCGCCAGACCTCTTCGTTTTAACGGCGATGGGAAGGGTGCTTCAGTTTTCTGGGGCCCCTTCAACCAAGTCAGGCCTCCGCTCGTTGTGACGACTGAAGAACCACTCGCCGATGAAGTTTGTGGATTCCTCGATGGTGAATCCTTTTTGCGCTGAGAACTCGCGAAGCTTTTGGAAGAGCTCAGGAGGAAACGTCGCGGTGACGAGGTAGCGGCTCTGGCGGCTTTTCCATTTCCGCTTTTTCTGAGGTGACGCAGTCATGTGCGTGTTGCGGTGCTTCGAGGGTGCTGAGGTTCTTGCCCGCTGCCAACGCAAGTTCGGCAGAATCGACCCCTGGTTGCTGATTTGCTTCAGGTTTCGCCCTTGTGAAGCATCACCAAATCCTTGGCCCGCTGCCGAGGCGACAAGGCAACAACCCTTCGTTCTGACGACGGTGGGGAGGGGCGGATTTTGTTCTAGATCCGGGCGTTTTTAGAACAAAACTACTGCCGGCGGGCCCCAGAGACTCGCCCAGAAGGTGACGGGATCGACCCCAGAGACCAACACGGAGAGCGTTGTGGTCGCTAATCCAGCCTGCCGCCCGTAGAACAAACCCCTGTCAGGGCCTGGATTTTGTTCTAGCTTTTGTTCTAAGCCCCTTCTTGGGCACAAAAAAAGGAGCCTTGAGGCTCCCAGAGATCCCTTGCGGTGGAAGGGTTTTAAAGAATGGAGCCAAGGAGACTCGAACTCCTGACCCCCTGCATGCCATGCAGGTGCTCTACCAGCTGAGCTATGGCCCCATGATCGTCGGCAGAGCGCTCGGGCTTGGCCTTCGACGTGTGGAAGCTTACACCGGCGCGGGCGGCAAGACTCTTAACCATCAGACCTGGCGCCAGACCGCCACCAGCTTGCCCTGCACTTGCACCTGATCCACAGGCAACACAATCGGCTCATAGGCGGGATTAGCAGCCTCAAGGCGGATCGTGCCCTTGCTGCGATGGAAGTGCTTAAGGGTGGTGCCACTACCGGGCACCAGCGCACTGACGATGGCGCCCTCACGCAATCGGGAGGCCTCCAGCACGGGCTCCATCAACACCACATCGCCATCGGCGATGTGGGCATCCACCATCGAATCACCATTCACCGTGAGGGCGAAAAGCCCCTGGGTCTCCAGTACTGGTGCCAGGTCCAGGCGTTCCTGCACATCATCAAAGGTCTCCACCAGCCCACCAGCAGCAACTGCACCCAGCACGGGAATACCGGAAGCGAGCCCTCCCAACAGCTGCAACGTGCGGGCCTGACCTTCCTGCCAGGTGATCCAGCCTTTTTGTTGGAGATGTCGCAAGCGGCTCTGCACCGGTGCGGGAGAGCGCAGACCCATGGCCTGCATCATCTGGCGGATCGAAGGACTGTGATGGTTGGCACCGATGTAATCCGAGAGCCAGTCGTACAGCTCCTGTTGTGCGGGCGTGAGGGGCTCGGGGGTTCCAGCAGACACCTGCGCAGGCTCGATCGTCAATACATTTGTACCTGTGAGCAGCTGGGATGGCAAGGGCTGGTCAGGATGGATTCAGCGCGAGCGACTGAAGAAAGTCCAGGCTCTGCTCACACACAAGACGCCACTCCGCATCAGCGGTGAGGGTATGACTGCTGTGCTCAAGCCACACCAGCCGCTTCGCGGCTGAGGCCACCCGGCGGATCAACAGGCGCACACCACGCTCTGTCACCACTTTGTCGCGCCGACTGGCGATCACCAACAGGGGTTGGCTGACCTCCGCCAACTGACTGCGAACCCTGGCGATCATCTGCAACACCAAACTGCTGCAGACCACGGGATAGCGGTCGTAGGACCACAACCGATCAGCAGCCGCAGGGTCGACATAACCACTAGGGGGCTTGGGCACGGACGTGACCAGGCGAGTGAGCAAGGGCGCAAAGAAACGACGCCAGTCGCGGCTTCCGATCGGCGGTGAGAACAGCAACAAACCACGGATCCGAGGCCAGTGCACAGCGGCCTGGAGGGCCAGGATCGAGCCCATCGACAATCCTCCAAGCACCACCTGCTGACCACGGGTGAGCTCACGCTCAATCAGCGCATCCAACTGATCAACCCACCGCTGGGGACGCATCGGCACCAACGCTTCCAGCCGGGTGCCATGGCCCTCCAGCAGGGGTACTTCAACGCTGTAGCCGTGCGCATGAAGTGCCTCAGCCAGCAGCGTCATCTCGGCGGGGGAACCGGTGAAGCCATGCACAAGCACCACCGTGACCGGACCACCTGCCATCGAGAGGGGAGCAGGGCTGGCAAGTCGACCGATCCCCATGGCTACTCCCCGTCAGCTAGTTCCCGCCCGTCAATGCAGCTAATAGGGCCTGCTGCGCGTGGAGACCTGGAGAACATCCACAAAATGAATGGGTTGCCGCGCATGAAAGAAGGGGGTGATTCGACACCCCCTGCCCTTGAGACCTGATTGCCGGGCTGGACGGTCTCATCGGGTATGCCTTTGTTCTACCCAATCCACAGAGCAAGGGGGATGAGCGATTAGGCCCATAAAAAAGGAGGTGGTTCTCCCTCCACCCCCAAGTCCTCCAAAGCAAACTCCCATCCAGGAGTCATACGTCGATTTTGGTAGCGATTGATACCAACCGCATGCGTAAAAAGACCTGTTCGCCAAGGGCAAGATCTAGGTCTCTCGGGGCGAAGCCCCGGCTTCACATCGAAGACCCACTGCGATCACTGTTCAGCGACCGACCAGCGCGAATCAGTCTTTCTGGGTGAGGAGCGCAGACATCACGGAGGTTGCCGAGACAATGACAGCGACTGCGAGGAAACCCATCAAACGTTTGAATTGCTGCGAGGAGCATCCCGCCGACTCGCCAGCAAGGATGTAACCAATGCAACCAATCAACAACTGTTGACAGCGGCTTGGGGAACCGCGACGGCAGCGCCGTCAGGGCGATCAATACCCATGGCCTCGCCGATAAAGAGGCTTAGCATTTTCGCTTGCATTGCGATCACAACTCAGTTCGCAGTGATCGTCTTGCCGCAGCTCCGGATCAGCCTGCATCAAAAGCTCGATCAAATGAACATGATCAAGCGGAGATAGTTCGCCATCAGTATCCCATTTCCAACAGGAACGGCGTTGGCAGTTTCGCTTACCCAGAGGAAGAGAATCGTTAATGTCAGCCTCCCGGGGTCTGATGTCACCAATCTCAAGCCTTTCCCCAGTTTGTACAGAGCAGAAATGCTTAGTTGAGTTGCATTGCGGGTCCTTCATGACTAGCCCCTGCAGAGTTTTAGGTTGGATGCCATACAGCTGGAGGATATGCCGATGTCGCGTTTCTCCTCTTCGGTGCCATCAGGCCCGAATCATGAAGCCTCGCCAATGCAATATGGCCAAATGATTGAGCAGTGTGGTGATTGCGGACTATTTGATCGCAACTGCCAGTTCTGTAAGGCATGGGGTCGCGTGTTGTCAGCGCATTCGTCAATTTGGAAGAACTGTCCTTTCAAAGTTCCATTTCGTGCCTCCTGTGAGCTCGAACATAGTCACCAGATCCGCTGACAGGAGCCTGAACCAGGGCTGCACCACCAGTGTTGATGCCTAGAGAAAGGTCACGAGCGACAGGGCGGACGCCTGAGGCGGAGAGACTTCTGCCCATCGCAATCATGTGGTGGCTTTGTTCTGAACCGTTCACCATCAGGGCGGTGACCTTGAAGGAGTGGAGGGAGCACCAATCCCCCACACATCACTCACTCAACTCACACGCATCAAACCCATGGCTGAACACAACTGCGAAACGCAAATCCTCGAGCTGACTGACGACCAACTGGAACTGATCGAAGGGGGCAGTGCAGTTCGTGATGTCTATGAAGGTATCCGGTATAGCTCTCCCGCAGTTCGCATTGGCGAATGGATTGCCGGTGGACGCTACCCCTGGCAATGATC
>CAXQPR010000015.1:0-3957 GCA_964225855.1 Salipiger bermudensis
ACCGTCGTAGTGGACATCTTCCTGAATGCTGGTCATGGATCCAGTCCGGCGCTTCTCAGAAGACTGTCGCATTCTTCGAGCAACTGTGTGGGTTCGGCTTCCGCGGCTTCCGGGCGAAGGCTGATCAACAGCCAGCGACCTGCCAGGTCGTTGCGTTGTTCAAAACGTTGACGGAGGTGGTCATGCAAAAGCCGTCTGAGGCGATTCCGCTTGACGGAACGCTTGCTCACCTTGTTGCTGATCACCAGAGCGCAGCGACAGGTTGTCTCCTGGATGCCCCGCAACTCCTGGCGGAGCAGATTGGAGTCACCTGCAGCAACGCGCAGAACCATCAAGGTTCCGTGCTGTCGCTTGGACGATCGGTGCAAACGGTTGAAGCATCGATGCCCGCGCAATCGCATGGAGGCGGGAAGGACCATCAACCAATCCTGTTTAAAGGAGCCGAGGATGGGATGAATCCTCTGGATTCATCCCAGGCCATCAGGCGGCGAGGCGAGCGCGGCCGCGCTTGCGACGCGTGCGGATCACGCGACGGCCGGTGTGGGAGCGCATCCGTACACGGAAACCCGAGACGCGCTTCCTCTTGCGGTTTGTTCCCCCGAGGGTGCGCTTGGTCATGGACGTCTCCTGGCTACCGGCCGATCTGAATTTGGGATTTTATCAGTCAGTCCACGCTGATCAGCCAGCTGCCCCTGTAGCCGGACATCGGCACATCTCCGGGGGCCTGCACCAAAGCATTGAATTGGTACATCCGCTTGCCGGTGGGATTGAACAGCTTGATCCAGACCGAGTAGTCCCCGTCTGCAGGCAGCGGTGTATCGGGGAAAACCACGATTTCAGTCTGATCTTTGTTCACCTCGATGACGGCGGGGATTGTCTCCTTGCATTTGGTGCGGCTCATCATGCTGCCGGCGGTGGTGCGGCACAGGCTGATGCGATGGGGTTTGAGCTTGGAGTCGAAATAGTCCGGAACGGTGATGGTGAGTTTGAGGATGGCGGTCTTGCGGTCCTTTTCGCGCAAGGTCAGGAACCAGTCGGCGCGATCGTTTTCAATCTCGGAGCTCTGCCAGTAGTAGAGCTTGCGGTAATCGCGGTCGGTGTCCCAGCGAAATTCCATCAATCCCGGTGTGCCCTGGGCGTGGGCGATCTGCTCGGGAGCTCGGGTCAGTGTGGAGCCAATCAGCAGAGCCGCCGCGGTGCCGGCTCCAGCAAGCAAGCGTCTAGTGATGGAACGGGCCATAGGAAACGTCTCGTTGATGGGATTCTCCTGAGTCCAACCACGGGGCGGTGATCTCAGGGGTCGGAGGCTGATCTGTCAGTTGTGACTAGATCTGTCCGGTCGCAGCCGCTGCGCATCGCCCTGATAGGGGTGCACCGGTTGCTGGCCCTGCGGAATCCAGGCGTGGGCCAGGACACGGATGCAGCGTGGAAGATCTCCCTGAACGGCCATTTGCTGGCAGTCCAGCAGCGCCACCGTGTCCCAGCCTGGCCGCCGCCGTGCAATGGCGGCTGGAAAACAGGCGTCAAGATCAGCCGTCACCGAGAACGTCACCGACACCAGCTGGTCGGGGGTCAGACCATTGCGATCAACAAGGGCATCCATCAGGGCGCTGACCGCGGCTTGAATGGCCTCTGTGCTGTTCTCCGTGCAGGTGGTGGCCCCACGTAGGCCTCTCAGAACAAGGGGTGAGCTGCTCATGGGCGGTATAGCCAAAGCACCTGACCGCTCCCCATCAACTCGATGGATAGGCGCTGCTGCAATTGATGCAAGATCTGGGATCCCGGCAACAGGCCGCTGAGCTTGCGGCGTTGTTTGCCCAGGGTGACGGGACGAATGTCGTCCGCGTCGAGATCGGCCAGCTGCGCCGCAAGGCGACGGGCATGCTCTTCGTCGCCGAGTTCATCCACCAAGCCCAGGGCCTGCGCCTGTTCTCCACTGAACACCCGTCCATCGGCGAAGCGCTTCACCGCCTCCACCTCAAGGTTTCGCCCCTGAGCCACAACACCGACGAACTGGCCGTAGCTGCTGTCGATCAGCTCCTGAAGCAGAGCTCGTTCGGCATCGCTCAGCGGGCGATCCGGGGAAAGGATGTCCTTGAACGGACCACTCTTCACCGTGTCGAAGCGAATTCCGATCCGTTCAAAAACCCGAGAGAGGTCGTTGCCCCGCAGGATGACCCCGATGGAGCCGGTGATCGTGCCGGGATTGGCGACGATTTTTTCAGCCGCCACGCCGATGTAAACGCCCCCGGAGGCGGAGATGTTGCCAAAGCTGGCAACCACACGGCAGCCCTGTTCCCGGAGCCGTAGCAAGGCTGCATGAATTTCCTGGCTGTCTCCAACCGTGCCGCCTGGACTGTCAATCCGCAGCAGCAGGGCTGGAAATTCCCTCTGCTTGACCTCCCGCAGCGCTTTCAGAACCCGCTTTCGCGTGGCGCCCGTGATGGGGCCGTCAACAACGATGCGCGCCATCCGTCGTCGGGACTTTCGCCGCAAGGGCCAGATCATGTTGCGCGTCTGCATCACTCCAGATCTTAAAAAGAGCACCCAAGCGTCCATCCATGCCGTCACTACGACTCTGGTTTCTGATGGTGCTGCCCTTCGCGTTGTGGGGAACCGCCATGACCGCCATGGCGCCATTGCTCGCCAGTGCGGGCCCTTGGCTGGTGGCTGGCTTGCGCCTGGTGCCAGCCGGTTTGGCTCTTCTGCTCTGGGGTCAGTGCACCGGCCGTGGCCTGGCGATCGATTCCCGTGACCTGGCTTGGTTCCTCCTGTTCACCCTGGTGGATGCCACCTTGTTTCAAGGCCTTTTGGCGCGGGGGTTGGAGGGCACCGGCGCGGGCCTTGGTTCTGTTCTGATCGATTGCCAGCCACTGCTGGTGGCTCTGATGGCCCGTGCTCTGTTCATGGAATCGATCAATCCCATTGGCTGGATGGGCCTGGCCATTGGTCTGGCGGGAATTGTTTGCATCGGCCTGCCCGCTGAGCTGTTGGGGCACTGGTGGTTGCTGGCGGATCCGCCGATGCTGCAGCAGGTGTTGCAGCCCGGTGAGGGCTGGATGTTGCTTGCGGCCGTCGCCATGGCTGCTGGCACGGTGTTGATCCGCTTTGCTTCACGCCACAGCGATCCGGTCACTGTGACGGCCTGGCACATGGTGCTTGGTGGACTTCCCCTGCTCTTGATACATGCCCTGCAGCGCACGGATGCTGGTGTGGCCTGGACGGCAACGGACTGGGCGCGCATGGGGTACGCGAGCCTGCTCGGAAGCGCCCTGGCCTACGGATTGTTTTTCTGGTTCGCCAATCAGCGCGATCTCACCAGCTTCAGCAGCCTTGGATTCCTCACGCCGGTGTTTGCGTTGGCCACCGGTGGGTGGTTGCTGGGAGAGCGCCTTGATCTGCTCCAGTGGATCGGTGTCGTGATGGTGCTTGTGTCGGTGATCTTTGTGAGTCAACGGCGCCGGTTCTGGGAGCCGCTGTCGCTTGCGGACCCCTCTTCATGACGATGTCGCCGCTCCACTTCGTCATCGTCAATACGCCCATCGGGGCCCTCGGCAGCGGCGAGGGTGGTGGTGTGGAGCTCACACTCCGATCGCTGGTTCAGGGGTTGCTGCGGCGGGGCCACAGGCTTACGGTTGTGGCCGCCAAAGGCTCCATGCTCCCCGCCGACTGCAGCGGTGTTGAGCTGCTCGAGGTGGAGGGTGTGAACCAGCCCAGTTGGCAGCACGCCGCCGAGCATGCCCCGGTCGAAATTCCCCGCAACGGTCTGCTGCCGGCTCTCTGGGAGACCGCTCTGGATGTGGGGCAGTCCGCCGACGCTGTGATCAACGGCGGATACGACTGGCTGCCGCTGTGGCTCACGCAACGGGTCAGCGCCAAGCTTTTTCATCTCGTGAGCATGGGGGATGTGGCTGCGGTGATGTGCGATGTGATCGAAGCCGTCGCCGCCTGGGATTC
>CAXQPR010000016.1:0-36432 GCA_964225855.1 Salipiger bermudensis
GGCACCCTGTTGATTGAGGCCGCCAGCAGGGCCCGCCAGCTCTGCCCCGGCCTCGAAAGAGAGTTCAGCCTCGAAGGCTGGGCCGATTTTGATGCTGCGCTCTGGGCCCAGGAAGAACAGCGGGCCCGCAATCGAGAACAGCGACAGCTCACCCTGCCGCCGATCATCGGCAACGAACAGGATCCTGCGATCGCCGAGCAGGCCCGCAGCAACGTGGAAGCTGCAGGTCTTAGCGACTGCATCACCATCCAATGCGGCGACTTCCGCGAACTCGACCTCCCTCCCGGGCCCGGCACCCTTGTGTGCAACCCCCCCTATGGGGTGCGGGTCGGTGATCACGACGGGCTTGATGCCCTCTACAGCGATCTCGGCGGCATGTTCAAAGCCAAGGCATCCGGATGGGATGCCTGGATCCTGAGCGGGAATGCCAGCGTCACCGGTGCCCTGCGCATGAAGGCATCCCGACGGATCCCCATCAGCAACGGCGGCATCGACTGCCGCTGGCTGCACTATCAGGTGCGCTGAAAGTCAGCGCCCCAGAACCGCTCTCGTGGTGCGGCTGATGCCCTCGAGGGTCTGGGGCAGATAGGGGCCTTTGGCGAGCTGACCACCCACCCGAAGGCTGATGCCGGCCAACACCACATTGCCGATGGCCAGGGCCAGCAGGGCCCGCATCAGGCTCAGGTCCCAGGCCTCCTGCAGCCAGAGCACCAACACCACCTCCACGGCGATCAAGGCAAGCAGCATCAAGGTGCCGCCCATGGCCAGGAACACACCGCCGCTGATCAGACGCCGCTTCTCCCGGTCCACCTCCTGCAGCGCAATACGCACGTGCAGATCCATCACCGAGGCGGCCAGAGCGGTGACACGACCAGCAGCCCCCAGCCCACGGGGCCGCTGAGGCTCGGCGCGCCCAGGCTCAGGCCGGTCGTTGCCCTGTTGATTCAGATCAGTCATCAGGAACGTCTCCCACTCGACAGCAACGAACCGATCACCACACCCACTCCCGCAGCGATCGCCAACGCCAGCAGCGGGCGCTGGCGCACAGGCTCTTCAATCCGAGGCCGCAGCGTTTGATTGAGATCATCCAGCAGCTGCTCCAGCTGCCGTTCCAAAGGTTCAAGCGATTCCCCGAATCCTTTGCCGCCATCCCCCAGCGAATGGAGCAGGTCTTCCAGCTGGGACTGCACCAGATGGGCTGCCCGGCCGGACTGGAGGGAGATCACCCGCACCGCTTCATCCAGGCTGCCTCTGGTGGCTTCCAGCGTCTGAGCAGTCACCTCCGGCCAACGCCGTTGGAGTTCCGGTAGAAGCGTGTCAAAACGGTCCCGGAACTGGTCGGCCGCCGTCCAGGACCGCGATGCCGAGACCTCAGGTCCAGGGTTGGTGTGGTCATCCGCAGGGGATGGCGCCGACTCCATGCAAGTCCTTGTCTCCTGCCGCAGGTTAGGGATGGTGCAGGGAAGGCGAAACCCCGATGCCGCGCTACGTCGTTCTGGAACACACCGGCGCCCCGGATGACCCCAGGGGTTGCCACCTCGACCTGCTGCTGGAAGACGGCGAAGACTGCCGCACCTGGAGGCTCGATCATTGGCCCCAGCTCGATGGTGATGCCCTCACAGCCACCCCCCTGCCACCCCATCGCTTGGTGTGGCTGGAACGCCAGTCCGCAGCGGTCTCCGGTGGGCGCGGTTGGGCGCGGCGCCTGGCTGGCGGCAACTACACAGGCGATCTCCCCGCAGACCCGATCACTCCCTTGGAAGTTGCCCTGAGCGGCCTGGGGAACCGCGGACTTCCCGAACCGGTGCTGTTGCGCATCAACAACGGGCACTGTCGCCTTTGCAGCTGCCCCTGACCAGCAGCTTCTGGCCTAAGCCCCCTTGAGCTTTGCGGAGGGTCCGCTAGTTTCGGTTCGCTGACAGCCCCCCTGATCCTGTTGGTTCATATCAATCAGGTCGGGTTTAAGCACTTCAAGTCCTTTGGGGGGGCGGTGACCATCCCCCTGGAGACCGGGTTCACCGTGGTGACCGGTCCCAACGGCTCGGGCAAGAGCAACATTCTTGATGGCGTGCTGTTCTGCCTGGGCCTGGCCAGCAGCCGGGGGATGCGCGCCGACCGTCTCCCCGACCTGGTGAACAGCGGCATTCTCAAAGCAGGGAAGGCAGCAGAAACGCACGTGAGCGTGCGCTTCGATCTCAGCGACTGGCAACCGGATGCCGCTGAAGAGGGGATTGAAGCTCCTGAAGAAGGCCCCTGGATCAAGGCCGATCAAACCGAGTGGACGGTCACGCGAAAACTGCGGGTGATGCCGGGTGGCTCCTACGCCAGCAGCTACACCGCCGACGGTGAACCCTGCAACCTTCAGCAGCTGCAGACCCAGCTTCGGCGGCTGCGCATCGACCCGGAAGGCAGCAACGTGGTGATGCAGGGGGACGTCACCCGCATCGTTTCGATGAGCAACCGCGATCGCCGCGGGCTGATCGATGAACTCGCAGGCGTGGCCCTGTTCGACACCAGGATCGAGCAGACCCGGCGCAAGCTCGATGACGTGCAGGAGCGTCAGGAGCGCTGCCGGATCGTGGAACAGGAGCTCCACATCGCGCGCCAGCGACTGGAGAAAGACTGTGCCAAAGCGCGCACCTATCAAGCCTTGCGGGCCCAGGTGCAACAGGGGCGTCAGCAGGAGCTGGTGCTGGCCTATGAGGCAGCGCAGGTCGCCCTGCGCGAGCTGCAGGAGCGGCACCGCAACCTGGGGGAGCAGGAGGTGCGCGACAGCGAAGCGCTCACCGCCTCAGAACAAGCCCTCAATGAAGCCGCGGCCCAGCTGCAGGAGCTCCAAGAGAAGGTCAAGGATCTCGGCGAGGACAAACTGCTGGCGGTGCAAGCCGAACTGGCCGGCCTCGACAGCCAGGGCAGGGAGCTGGAGCGACAGGCTGCCCAGCACAAACAGGAAGGCGAAAAGCTCCAGGGCCAGCGCCACGACCTCACCAACCGCCGGAGGGCTCTTCAGGATTCATCTCAGGCGCTGCAACAGACACCCAACACAGACGCCTTGGCCGCTGCCGAACAGGCTTGCCGTGAAGCCGAGGCCGCCGTCGAAGTGTCACGCCGCCGCCTCGGCGATGTGGCTGGACGCTCCGGCACCTGGATGGAGGAGCAGCGTCAACGCAGCCAGCGCAGGCTGGAGCTGCAAAGCCAGATCACTCCGCTTCAGGAAGAACAACAGCAGCGCAAAGCCAAGCTGCAGCAAGACCAGGAGCGCTTGCTGGAACTGCAGCAAGAGCTGGAACAGGACGGATCCGAAGACCAACGCGTTCAAGACGACCTGACCAAACTCGAAGCCGAGTGGCAATCTCTGCTGCAGGCTCTGCAGAGCGGCAAAGAGGAGCTGCAGCAGTTGGTGGACTCGGTGGCGGTGCAGCAGCGCACCCGCGCGCGCCTGGAGCAGGAGCAAACCCGGCTCGAACGCGACATCGCCAAGCTGGAAAGCCGCCGGGAAGCACTGCAGGAAAGCCGTGGCACGGGCGCCCTGCGTCTGCTGCTGGAGGCGGGGCTGGATGGCATCCATGGGCCCGTGGCCCAGCTGGGTGAAGTCGAGGAACGCCACCGACTCGCCCTTGAAGTGGCCGCTGGCGCACGACTGGGGCAGGTGGTTGTGGATGACGACCGCATTGCGGCCAAGGCCATCGAGCTGCTGAAGAGCCGCCGAGCCGGTCGGCTCACCTTCCTGCCGCTCAACAAGATCCGGGCTCCCGGAGGCGGAGGGGGTGGCGCCGCCATGGCCCGGGGACGGCGACTTGAGGCCAGCAGCGGTGGAGGCCTGATCGGCCGCGCTGTGGATCTGGTGCGCTTCGAGCCGATTTACGGCGATGTGTTCGCCTACGTGTTCGGCGACACCCAGGTGTTCAGCGATCTGCAGACGGCACGCCAGCAACTGGGACGTGCCCGGGCCGTGACCCTGGAGGGAGAGCTCCTGGAGAAAAGCGGCGCCATGACAGGCGGCAGCTTTTCCCAGCGCAGCAGTGGTCTCAGTTTCGGCACCAGCAGCGACAACGATGAAGCCGAGCCCCTCCGCCGCAGGCTGCTGGATCTGGGCGAAACCCTGGTGGCCTGTCGCCGCGAGGAGCAGCGCCTGCTGGACCAACTCGAAGCCACGCGGCCTCGCCTGCGGCAGCTCGAGCAACGCCAGGCCGCCCTGGAGGCGGAACGCACCGCCGCCCGCCGGGCCCATGGCCCACTGATGGAACGCTGCAAACAGCGCAATCAACGCCTCGAAGCGCTGCGCACCGCGGAAACAAGCGGGCGCGAGCGACTGGCAGCTCTGCAAGCCGCCCTCGCACCGCTGGAAACGGAGTTCCAGCAGCTCACAGGTCAGGAACGGGATGCCCAGGCCGAGGGGGATGTGGAGGCCTGGCAACAACTGCAGAGCGACCTGGAAGCCGCTGATGCCGCTTTGTTGAGCGCCCGCAACCGCAAGGATCTGCTGGTGCAGGAGCAACGGCAGCGTGAGCTGAGCCTTGAGCGTCTTGGCGATCAACAGCAGGCCCTTGATGCCGAGGAAGCCCGGCTCAAAGAAGCGGTGGAGACCCTCACCCAGGCCCATGGCGCCTGGAAGCAGCAGCAACAGCAGCTGAGCGAAAGGCGCGCCAGCCTCGAGGCCGAGCAAAAGGAGCTGCAAACCGCTTTCGGTGAACAGCGCCGTGCCCGCGATGAAGCCGAAGCGGCTGTGGCGGAGCAGCGTCAGCGCCTGCAGCAGGCCCGCTGGGAACTGGAGCGCCTGCGGGAGGAGCGCAACACCCTGTCGGAGCAGATCCGCAGTGGTGCAGTGCGGTTACAAGAGCTGAGCCAGACCTTGCCGGATCCCCGTCCGGAGATTCCCGACGACGTGCGCGAAGCCGGGCTGGAAGCGCTGCAGACCTCCTTGCAGGAGCTTCAACAGCGCATGGAAGCCCTGGAACCGGTGAACATGCTGGCCCTGGAAGAACTGGCGGACCTGGAGGAACGCCTGAGCGAACTGATCGAACGCCTGGAGGTGCTCAGCCAGGAACGCGAAGAGCTGCTGCTGCGGATCGAAACCGTGGCCACGCTGCGCCAGGAAGCCTTCATGGAGGCCTTCCAGGCTGTGGATGGCCATTTCCGCGAGATCTTCGCCAGCCTCTCCGATGGTGACGGCCATCTCCAACTCGACAACGCCGAAGACCCCCTGGAGGGAGGTCTCACGCTCGTGGCCCACCCCAAGGGCAAATCAGTGCGACGGCTGGCCTCCATGTCAGGGGGTGAAAAGTCTCTGACAGCCCTGAGCTTTCTGTTTGCGCTGCAGCGATTCCGCCCCTCACCGTTCTATGCACTGGATGAGGTCGACAGCTTCCTCGACGGCGTGAATGTGGAACGGCTGGCCGCCCTGATCGCCCGCCAGGCCGAGGATGCCCAGTTCATTGTGGTCAGCCACCGCCGCCCGATGATCGGCGCATCCCAGCGCACCATTGGCGTCACCCAGGCCCGCGGTGCCCACACCCAGGTGGTCGGCCTTCCCGATGCCGCCTAAACAGCGCTCCCTTACACCATCTATGGCGATGAACAGAGGGTTCGCTGAACAGTCATCGCGAGGTCTTTACGCCAAAATGGTCCGAATTGCCACGGCTGAGGCCTGACGTTGACCTCGACCCCGAACTCCAACGACCCCCTGGCAACGGTGCCCAGCGACAGGCTGTGGCTCCGCTCCGAGCTGATGGGCACTCAGGTGATCACACGCGACACGGGGCGCCGCCTCGGCGTGGTGGGTGAAGTGATCGTTGATATCGATGGGCGCGAAGTGGTGGCCCTTGGCCTACGCGACAACCCCCTCACCCGCTTCCTGCCGGGTCTGCCCCGCTGGATGCCGCTCGACCGCATCCGTCAGGTGGGTGACGTGATCTTGGTCGATTCGATCGATTCGCTCAGCGAGACCTTTTCCCCGGAGCGTTACAGCCGGGTGATCAACTGCCAAGTGATCACCGAATCAGGCAGCGTGCTCGGCCGGGTGCTCGGCTTCTCCTTCGATATCGAAACCGGCGAACTGACCACCCTGGTGATGGGTGCCGTCGGAGTCCCCCTGCTTGGCGAGGGTGTGCTCAGCACCTGGGAGATCCCGGTCGACGAAATCGTCAGCAGCGGTCCCGACCGGATCATTGTTTACGAAGGAGCCGAAGACAAGCTCAAGCAGCTCAACAGTGGCGTGCTTGAAAAACTCGGTGTGGGTGGCCCCAGCTGGGAAGAACAGGAGCGCGAGCGCTACAGGGTCAATGTGGTTCCCGTGGAGAACCAGCTCAGTTCAGGCCAACCGGCCGAAGAGCAGCAAAAACAGCTGCAGGCGTCCTCCGCTGCGGCCTTCGCACCGGAAGAAGAGCTGGAGTATGTGGAAGTGGAGGAGCGGCGCAGCGAACAGCAGACCCGCCGCCGCTACATGGATGATCTGCCGGAGCGCGACTATCGCGACTACGACGATCGCCGCGACTCCTACGCCGATCAGGGCCGTTCGGCCTACGGGGAGCCAGAGCGCTACGACGAGGACCGCTTCGACCGCGAACCCGAGGCCGAGCCCCTGCCTGAGCGGTTCGAGGCCCGTCCAAGGCCAGCGGCCCGTCGGCCGATTGAGCCCCCGGGCGACCCCTTGGATGTGGAGCCCCTGGGATCCGAACAACCTTCAGCGGGTCGCTCCATAGGGAGCGACCTCGATGACCCCTGGTGATCAAGCTCTGAACAGGCTGACGATCAGCCGTTCTGCTTGAAGTTCAACGACGCGCTGTTGACGCAATAGCGCTGACCGGTGGGAGCTGGCCATCACTGAACACATGGCCAAGATGGGCGTCACAGCGGGCGCAGTTGATCTCGGTGCGCACCATGCCGTGGCTCACATCCGTCTTGGTGGTGATTGCATCGGAGCTGACCCCATCCCAGAAACTGGGCCAACCGGTGCCTGAATCGAATTTGGTCGCTGAGCTGAAGAGCGGCGCCCCACAACAGACGCAGTGATACATGCCTGTGGCTTTGTTATCCCAGTAAGCACCAGTGAAGGCACGCTCAGTGCCCCCTTGGCGCGCCACCTGGAACTGCTCAGGCGTCAGCTGCGCCTTCCACTCATCGTCGCTGCGCTCAACCCGCGCAGTGGCATCAGAGGAAGATCCAGAAGGGGCGGTCATGGCAGCGCGAAAAACGGCGCTCAAATTAATCGGCGAGGGCCCTCGGCAGCAGGGATCGCACCTCATCGGCCAGGGCCGCAACGGCGCCAGGCTGCCCGCGAAGACTGCGCAAATCATCCCGTTGCCCCTGCAGCCGGCTTGGAGAGGCCAACCAGTCGTCCGCTTCCGCAGCGATGGCCTCAGGCTGGATCGCCCCCACACGCTCAGGCACGACGGCCCGGCCCGCGGAAATGTTGGGCCAAGCCAGGAAACCATGGTTGCGCAGCCGCCAGGCACTGAGCAGGGCACCGATGCACCAGCGCAAACCCGGCAGCCTGGCCAGCAACCCCAGCCAGCCATCCCAAGCCTGCATCACCCCCAGGTGCTGCGTGGGCACGATCACAATCATCGGCACCCCAAGGGCACCGAGTTCCGCGGTATTGGCACCCACGGTGGTGAGCGCCAACGCGCACTGGCTCAGGGGCCCATGGGCCGGAGGATCCTCCTGGAGGTGAATCTCCGTGCCTGCGGTGGTGATCAGTCGCCTCCAGGGACATTGCTCCGTCGGCGGTTCCAGACGCGCAATTCCCGAGGTGTAGGCAGCAGCAATGGGATTCGTCGGGCCAGCAAAGCGCTCGAGCGCAGCCGCCGAGGTGGTGGGAGCGACGGGCAGCAGGAATCGGCAGCCGGGGCGATGGGCCGCCAGACGATCAGCCGTATCCAGCAGGAACGGCACCCCAACCGCCAACTTGGCCGCCTTCGAACCAGGCAACAACGCCACCCACTCGCCATCAGGCAGAGGAGCCTGGGCACGGGCATGGCTGGAGAGATCAGCCATCAGATCTCCGACCACCGTGCAGCGGGATCGGAAACGTTGTGGCAACTGCTCCAGCACCGCAGGCCCCATGGCCGCGAGGCGATCATTCCAGCGAGGCCAGCGCGCAACCCATTCGGCATAGGTGATGTGGCGATAGCCGAGCCGTGCCGACAACAGCACGCTCCAGAACTGATCACCCCCGAGAAACACCACCACACCCTGGGGAGCCCACGGCCCTTCCCGCTGAGGGTTCAGCAGCATTCGCCAGAACCGCCGAGCAGGCGTGATCCGATCAAATTGTCCCCAGCGCGACGCGGCCTCCGCCTCATGCCCCGTGGCATTCGGGCAGGGCACCAGCACCAGACGCAGACTGATCAGCGACTGCTGGGCTCTGGGACGGAGCTGCAAGGAGCGATGCAGCTGTTCGGCCAGTGGACGCACCCAGGTGGCCAACTCCCCCGGGCCATTGGACACGAACACGATCGACAGACGAGCCGGTGTCCTGGAGGGGCCTGACACAGGAGATTCAGACATCGGCCTGATCAGACAAAAACCGGATGGAGGCCACTCCGTCACTCACGATGGCCAACATTCGGTTGAAAAGAAAAAGTGCGGATGGCGAGACTTGAACTCGCAAGGCCGAAGCCACACGCCCCTCAAACGTGCGTGTCTACCAATTCCACCACATCCGCGTGGCTGACTTAACCGCTCGGGTCTCGTCGAGGATGGATCATACCGGTCCGTGGTCCACCCCCCCAGCAATCAGCGCTCACGGAGACGCCAGGCGGATGCCATCAACGCAACGTTTTGGCTTTCTAAAGCGGAGGCGCTGATACGATCCGCCCTTGCATGGATACTGCGGGATGCCCATCGGCAAGGTGCTGATCGCCAACCGCGGCGAAATTGCTCTCCGGATCATTCGGAGCTGCAGAGAGCTTGGAATCGCCACGGTGGCGGTGTACAGCACCGTTGATCGCAACGCCCTGCACGTGCAATTGGCGGACGAAGCGGTCTGTGTCGGCGAGGCCGCCAGCAGCAAGAGCTACCTCGATATTCCCAACATCCTTGCGGCCGCCACATCCCGTGGGGCGGATGCCATCCACCCGGGCTATGGCTTCCTGGCGGAGAACGATCGTTTCGCGGAAATGTGCCGCGACCACGGCATCACCTTTGTCGGCCCCTCCCCCCATGCGATTCGCTCCATGGGAGACAAAGCCACAGCGAAAAGCACGATGCAACGGGTGGGCGTGCCCACCGTTCCGGGCAGCGAAGGCCTGCTCTCCACCCCGGAAGACGCAGCAGCCCTCGCCGCAGAAATGGGCTACCCGGTGATGATCAAAGCCACCGCCGGTGGTGGTGGTCGTGGCATGCGCCTGGTGCCCGGCCCCGATCAGCTCCACACCCTGTTCAAGGCAGCCCAGGGGGAAGCGGAAGCCGCTTTTGGCAACCCAGGGCTCTACATGGAGAAATTCATCGACCGCCCGCGGCACGTGGAAGTGCAGGTGCTGGCCGATCGCCACGGCAACGTGGTGCACCTGGGTGAGCGCGATTGCTCGATCCAACGGCGTCACCAAAAACTGTTGGAGGAAGCGCCGAGCCCGGCCTTGGATCCAGAGCTGCGTCGCCGGATGGGGGAAGCCGCCGTTGCGGCTGCCCGCAGCATCCAATACGAGGGTGCAGGCACCGTGGAATTCCTGCTCGACCGCAGCGGGGGCTTCTACTTCATGGAAATGAACACCCGCATTCAGGTTGAGCACCCTGTCACCGAAATGGTCACAGGCATCGACCTGATCGCCGAACAACTGCGCATCGCCGGCGGTGAGCCGATCAGCGTCACTCAAGACGAGATCCAGCTGCGGGGCCATGCGATCGAGTGCCGCATCAATGCCGAAGATGCCGCCCACAATTTCCGGCCTGCCCCTGGCAAGATCACCGGCTGGCTCCCGCCAGGAGGCCCCGGAGTCCGCGTCGACAGCCACGTGTATACCGGCTACGACATACCTCCCTTCTACGACTCCCTGATCGGCAAGCTGATCATCTGGGCACCGGATCGCCCCAGTGCCCTGAAGCGCATGCGCCGCGCGCTGAATGAGTGTGCCGTGACCGGCATTCCCACCACTGTGGAATTCCACCTGCGCCTTCTCGACCGCCCGGAGTTCCAACAGGGCGATGTGCACACCAAATTCGTCGAACAAGACATGATCTGAGGACGATCGTCGTCCTCTTTGACGCTTCAAAGCAAACGAGCGGTCAGGTCACTGCCCCACTCGTGGCGCTGCGCATCAGCAGCTGCGAGATCAATCCCTGCTGACCCACCAGCAACTCGCGCACCAAGCTAATCACGCCCACCCAGATCACCGGAGTGACGTCGACGCCACCGATAGGGGCGATGACACGGCGGCTCAACGCCAAAACAGGTTCCGTGGGCAGTGCCACCACAGGCCACAGGCCTGCTTTGAGATCGACCTGTGGATACCAGGTCAGCACGATGCGCATCAGGAAACAGAGGGTCCAGGCCGCTAACAGCAAGCCGAGGACCAGGTGCACACCGGGCAGGAGCGCAATGAGGGTTGGCGTCACAAAGCTCAAAGCATCCAAGCCCGCATCGTAGAAAGACGCCGACACTCCGTAGGATCCTCGGATCCAGGCCATCGATTCCGCGTCGACATGACCCCCTCCCTCTCCAATTTTCTGAGCAGCCTCGTGTGGGGCACCTTGATCGTGGTCATCCCTGCCAGCATCGGCCTGTTCTTCCTCAGCCAGACCGACCAGGTCGACCGCAAGCTCTGATGCCACTGGCGCACTCCCTAAACTGACGGTTAAGAGCTGTTCGTTGACAGCTTTCAGCCGTAGCCAGGGGGCACGCAACTGTGGTTAATGCCAGTCTGAATTGGGCCAGCATCGTTGGCATCGTGCTGGCCGTGGGTGGCGCGCTCCTCTATTTCATGCGCAGCTTCAAGCCTGCGCTGGCACGCGATTACGACGTGTTCTTTGCCGCCATCGGTCTTCTCTGTGGCGGCATTCTGTTTTTTCAGGGCTGGCGCCTGGATCCGATCCTGCAGTTCGGTCAGTTTTTACTCGCCAGCACCACAGTCTTCTTTGCCTACGAAAGCGTTCGCTTGCGCGGCGTCTCGACGGAACAGGCGCGACGTTCGGCCTATTTCGATGATGAACCTGTGCCTGCACGAGGCCCCGCAGGGGGCCTGAATGGCGGCTGGGATTCGTCCTACGACCGCTTTGACAACCCTGAGCCTCAGCCCCTTCGCCGCCGTTTCCAAGGCAGCGCCGAGGAGGGCTACGGCGATCGGGAGGGCAACGATCAGGATTTCTATCGCCCCCGCCGGCCGTCCCGCGCTGCCATTCCTGAGCAGGCCGCAAGCCGCCGTGGCACCCGTGATGACGCAGCCGACAACTGGGACGAGCGAGGAAGCGAACGGGAACGCAGGATGGCCCGTTTCGGCCAGCGGGATGACGCAGCCGACAAGCGCCCCTCCTTCGGCGAGCGCCGCGATCAGCGCCAAGACCAACGCCGCGGCAGTCGCCCCAGTGCCACCCGCATGAGCGAACCCGCTCAGGACACCCGCTCCGAGCGGTCGGCACCCTCCGCAACCAGTCGTCCGTCAGGCATTCCCCAGGGATCACCACTCCGTCAGGGACCGGAAGACGCAGCCTTCAGCCCCTCTGATCCCGCTCGCCGTCCTGGCACTTCTGGCCCGGCTCCCTCGCGAGCAACCTCTGCTCAGACACCATCCCGCCAGGAACAACGCCCGCAATCCAGCCGCAGCGAGACCAGACCCACCAGTTCCAGCCGTCCAGCGCCTCGCAGCTCCCGGCCGCGCGACAACAGCTCCCGCTTCGACGACTGATCCGAACAAGGCTGAAGAGCCATGGGCGATCGGCCTGCCATCTCCAGCAGTATCCGCAGGCTGAGTGCGACCACCGCCCTCAGCCTGTTGCTGATCGGCTGTGGTCCGGACTCCCGACGCGCTCCCGGCGCCGCTGCTGACCGCCAGCAAACGGATCCTGCGATCAGTGGCAATGGCCAGGTGCTCGCTGTGATCGAAGACCGGCGGGGGCGCCCCACAGTTCAGCTGCGTGATCTGCGCAGCGACCAACCACTCCCCTTGCGGCACCTCAACGGGCAGCAGCCCCACAGCTCCCCATCACTGAGCTGGAACGGTCGCTATCTGGCGGTGATCACCCAGCGGGGCAATCGACGTCTGGCCGTGATTGAAGACCGACTCACCGGCCGAGCCCACCCACTACGCCCACCTGGAAACCACGACCCTGTGCGCATCCAGATCGCGCCAGACGGCCAACGACTCGCGATGCAGGTGGCGCAACGAGGGCGTTGGCGCGTGGAGGTGCTTGATCTCAGCGGCATGCTCGAACCCGACCGCCCCGGCGGATTACGGGTGACAACCCCGGAGGAGGGGTCATGAGGCCCATGATCCCTAGCCCAGGCGTAGTCGCAGGCTTGGTCACCGCCACAGCATTCAGCCTGGCGGGATGCAGCAGTGATGAGATCAGGCCGATGAACGCACTCAATGGCTCTCTGGAGCGCAGCAGTGATGCCCGTCGGGACCCTTCCATGGCGCAGGGGTGGCTGGCCACTCTGGCTAGCAAGAACGGTCGCGAGCGCATTGAGCTGATCGATCTGCGCAACGGCATGCCCGTTCCCACCCCAGGCCTCAACAGAGCTGATGCCCAACCCGTGAGCATCAGTTTGAGCGGGGATGGAGAGCGTCTCGCCGTTGTGCAGCAACGGGACGGACGCACCGAACTGATGCTCTACCGGCGCAGCGTCGGCAGCCTCCAACGGCTCGAGCTTGTCCCCGCAGGCGTTCCTCGCCAGGTAAGTCTGGATGGCAACGGCCGAATGCTGGCAGTTCAGGTGAGTCGGGACGGACGCTGGGGCGTGGACCTCATCCGCCTGCCTTAGCGCTCAGGGGACAAGACCCGCCCAATGCAGAAAGGTGTCGTGGCAAAGGGACTCCACCAGCAGCACCGCTGCAAAGCCAACCATGGCGAAACGACCATTCACGCGCTCGGCATAGCCACTCCAGCCAAAGGCAGGCACATCTGACGTGGTGGCACTGGTGGCCGGAACGGAACCGGCCCCGGACTCCTGGGAGGTCTCTTCAGTGCTGCTGGTGGTCATGCCGCCGGATCAGGAATGACCAAAGTCATAGCTGGCGGCGGGGAGCAACTGCCAGCCCCCCTGGCCGTTCAGCTCAAGCACCAAATCATGGAATGACTTGAGCGTGGGACGGTGCCCCACACTGACCACAGCCATCTCCCGCTCCATCAGCAGCTCATAGAGGTGGCGCTCCGTGGCCACGTCCAGAGCACTGGTGGCTTCATCGAGAACCACCACCTTGGGGGCGTTGAGAAGCAGGCGCGCAAAGGCCAGACGCTGCTGTTCTCCGAGCGACAGCAGGCGCGGCCAGTCCTGCTTCACATCAAACGAGGGATAGCGATCCAGCAACGCTTCCAGCTGAACCTCTTCCAAGACCGCCCTGAGGTGATCATCGCTAAAGCGATCACAGTCGAGGGGATAGCAAAGCTGTTCCCGCAACGACCCCAAGGTCATGTAAGGGCGCTGGGGAATAAACAACAGCTCCCCTGACGGAGGTGTGAACACCTGACCCGTGGGAGAAGCCCAAAGGCCACTAATCACTCTCAGCAGAGACGTCTTGCCGCAGCCGGAGGGGCCAACAACCAACATCTTCTGACTTCCAGAAATGCTGAGGTCGAGATTTTTAGTGAGAATCCGGTCGGAGAAGGGCGTCTTGACGGCTGCACCCTTCAGCACAATTGAATTGGCCGGCGTGACTTCAGAGAAGAAATCCTTGTACTCAACAGGGTCAATTCGAGAGATGTTGGACTGGAAGCCCTCCAGACGACCAACCGACGCAGAAAATCGAGCAAGATCTTCAATCTTGTAAACGATAAAAAACAAAGAATTCTCGACAAGATTGTACGCAACATTCGCCTGAGAGAAGCCACCATAGTCCATCTCCCCAGAAAGGATCGGAGCGATCAAAATCAGATAGGGGATAAAGTTACTGCCGTAGATGCCAACCCTTTGAAGCATCTTCAACAGAGCCTCCCAAATAATCAGGAGATCAAAATTTCGAATCACCGTTCGAAACCTTCGACCAACCTCCCGCGACTCCTCAGGCTCTCCCGAGTAAAAAGCAATTGACTCTGAATTATTCCTAACGTGAACCAAGCCATAACGGAAATCAGCTTCATAGCGAAGCTGATCGGTATTAATCGCGGCAAGACGGCGACCCGCGTAGACCATCACCGCTGATATCGTTCCCGCATAGACAAAGAGCGCAAAAGCAAGCTCACCACTGATACTCCAAAGAATCGCGATGTTCAACGAGAACATCAAAAGTGAGTCAAAAATGTCGAGGGTGAACTTGAGAGCTTCTTTTGTAAAGTCTTTGGTGTCATCAGCCATCCTCTGATCAGGGTTATCAACATCACCCCCCGACCCTTCATTGGGATTGAGGACGTAATAAGCCCTGTCCTTGAAGTAATCGGAGACCAAGCTTTTGGTCAGCCAGTCACGCCAGATCAAGCTGAGCTTTGCCGTGAGGTAATACTGAAGCGTGCGAATCGGCAGCGCCGCCATGAAGCAGATGCCATACACCCAAAGATTGCGATAGCTGAGCTCGGGATTTCGCTCGATCAAGGCATTGGTGAGATCGCGAGCAATGAAGGTGATACCAGCATTGATGCCGTTCACCGACAGCAGCATCAAGATGATCACCCCAAGCAGCAACCAGGGCACCCAACGGCGTTGACGCAAACGCGAGCGAAATCCAATAAAACAGCCGAGGCCTGATATGAACAACAGCAGGATCAACTGCCCCCAACAGAGCCAACTGAGGCCAAATTGATCAAGCCATGGACTGAGCGTTCCTATCGGGATGGTCCAAAACTGCTTCAGAGGGCCAATCACACCCGCGAACTGACTGGCAGCCAGAGCAGGAGCCACCACACCCACCAAGGCCAACACCCCCGAGACAGCGAACTGAGCGGTGGCTAACCAACTGACAATCAGCGCGGGAAAATAAAGCCAGAGCTTGGTTGCAAAGCCGCGCCGCAAGCGGTCCCGACAGATCAGGGAGACCACCAGAGCAAAGGGGTAAATGCCTAACGAAAGCTGGCCCCACGACACGATCTTGATGATCGGCAAAGACCAGATCGAGGCGATTGATCCCTGTACACCTCCGAGATACTGAGATGTGACCTGCGGCCAGATGACTCCCAACAGGGCCATCAAACCGGATAGCAGGCCAAGCACTGTGCCTGCGACACCGAACAGCAGTGCCAGCAACAGCAGCGCAAACTGCCACCCGTTGCTGTCGGTGTAAGGCAAAAAGTAGGGCTGAGAAAGGCGTCGCAGCCTCGTCAGCTGGGACCGAAATGACTGCAGGGACGCCATGGACTCACCTTCCTGCCGACCATTGTGGCGACTGGTCGCAGCTGGCGTCTGATCAACCTGGCGGCCAATCCAGAGCACGACCGCCAATCACATGCACATGCAGGTGAAACACGGTCTGCCCCGCTTCAGCACCGCTGTTGATCACGGTGCGCCAGGCGTCCAAACCCTCCTGCTGAGCGACTTTCGCAGCCACCAACAGCAGGTGACCCAGCAACGCTTCATCGGCGGGCTCAGCTTCCCGCAGGCTCTCGATCGGCTTGCGAGGAATCACCAACACATGCACAGGAGCCTGGGGCGCCACATCCCGAAACGCCAGACAGCATTCGTCGCTGTACACCTCATCACAGGGGATTTCCCCCCGCAGGATGCGACCAAAGATCGTGTCACCCGCCATGGAGAAAGCCTGCTCGCGGCAGGGATTGAAACAGGAGTTGAGACAGGCAGGGCATCGAGGAGATGCACCGACTGATTCGCAATGCTGGCACGTTGCCAAAGCGCCTCTCTGCTTGGACTGGAGGCCTGCCCTGTCACCGTTGAAGTCGATCTCGCCCCGGGACTACCAGGCCTGCAACTGGTGGGATTGCCCGATGCAGCGATCCAGGAATCGCGCGAACGGGTGCGTGCCGCTTTGCGCAACAGCGGCTTTCGCGGCCCCCTGGTGCGCGTGGTGGTGAACCTTGCGCCAGCAGATCTGCGCAAGGAAGGACCCGCCTTTGATCTCCCCATTGCCCTGGCGCTGCTGGCAGCCAGCGGCCAACTTGATGCCCCACTGCTCAAAGGACTGTGGTGTGCAGGGGAACTAGGGCTCGACGGCAGCCTGCGGCCCTGCCGGGGAATCCTGGCCGTGGCCTGCTTAGCAGCGTCACAAGGAGCCAAGGCACTCGTTGTGCCCGAAGCAAACGCGGAGGAAGCCGCGCTGGTGCCAGAGCTTTCCGTGCTTGCCGCAGGCTCCCTGAAAGACCTGGTGGACAGGCTGCGTGACGCACCCGACGGCATGACCCACGGCTCCAAACGTTCGTCGAAACAGCCAAGGCAGACGCGCCAAGGCCAAGCCCCGTCAACCAATCGCGAACAAGCGACCGCCGCGATCAGCGCCATCCGCGGCCAACCTCTCGCGCAAACAGCGCTAGCTCTGGCAGCGGCGGGCGGACACCATCTGCTGATGGTCGGTCCCCCCGGATGCGGCAAGACCTTGCTGGCCCGTCACCTTCCCAAACTGCTGCCGCCGCTGTCCCAGCAGGAAGCCCTCGACATCAGTCGGGTGCACTCGATTGCCGGAGTGCTGCCCGCCGGCACTGGCCTGGTGCGCCAGCGTCCCTTCCGGGCACCCCATCACAGCTGCTCGACCGCCGCCTTGCTGGGAGGAGGCGCTCTCCCCCGACCGGGCGAACTGAGCCTCGCCCATGGCGGGGTGCTCTTTCTGGATGAACTGGCGGAGTTCCCCCGGCGGGTGCTGGATCAACTGCGCCAACCTCTGGAGGAAGGCGAGCTGTGGCTGAGCCGCTCACGCCTGAAATGCAAATTCCCCTGTCGCATCACCCTGGTGGCTGCCGCCAATCCCTGCCCCTGCGGCTGGTTTGGCGATCCCGATCGTCCCTGCCAATGCTCCGCACTGCAACGCCAGCGCTACTGGTCACGGCTGTCAGGCCCCCTGCTGGATCGCCTCGATCTCCAGCTACGCCTGGAGCGACTGAGCAGCAGCACGATGCGCTCCAGCCTCGAGACGCTGAACCACGACAGCGGAAGCACCATCACGGCAGAGCAAATCGACAACGCCCGCCAACGGATGGGCAAGCGCAACCCAGACGGATGCCTCAATGCAGCGTTGAGCGGCGCCCAACTCGGAAGCCATGCCGGCTTGAACCCCCAACTGCTGGATCGATGGGAGCAGGCTGTGAATCAGCGCAAACTGAGTGCTCGCAGCGGGATCCGTGTGCTTCGCGTGGCACGAAGCCTGGCCGACTTGGCCGACGAGCCACGCATCAGCAACGAACACCTTGCCCAAGCCCTCTGCTTCCGCAGCTTTGACCTGGGCATGACGGACTTGAACTGATCGACCTCAGTCGATCACCCCACTCACTTCGACTGTCCCGGAGTGTCGTGGAAAGGTTGCACGCCAATCGGTGGAGGCATGTGCATTTTCTCTTCGCGCGGATTCCCAATGGCATGAGACAACGTCTCTCCAAACCACTGACGGATATCCCTGAGCTTCAGATCCATAGCGAGCTCCCGATGTATCTCATCCAGTCTGGATTGAGAGACATCGGGAGCCAACAGGTGGAACTACCGGTTTTTCAAACCGGAGTGGCCGCTGGATCAGCGACGACGACGACGCTGCTGAGCCTTGCGCTTGTACTTCTCGATGGGGGTCTCGTGGTGACGCAGACGCTTGAGGTCGGCAAAGATTCCTGCCTTAGACACCTGACGCTTGAAGCGACGCAGCGCTGATTCGATGCCTTCGTTTTCTCCGACCGTGACCTGAGTCATGCAACAAGCGTGGTTTCCAGCCCGTCAATGTAGCAACCAGCCTTCACTCAAGGCTCCAGGCCAGCGGGGGGCGTTGCCTCGGGCAGGGCGTCATCAGCTGAAGCGTCAGTGTCGGACTGCGCTGGCTCGGCAGGCTCAGGCTCGCTGCCGGGCCACACCTCCCGGAACACATACAGGTGACCAAGAGCACGATCACCGTATTGGCGGCGCATCAACTTCCAACCCGGCTCCAGCTCCAGCTTGAGGAAACCAACCCCGGCGCCTCCTGCCCGCGCCACCAGGTGGGTGCTGGCAGACGCCCTGGTCGGAACAGCTATCAGCTCCACGTCCTGATTGGTCTTCACCACTGAAAGGCGGTAGCGCGTTCCGAAATCGTCTCCCCCGATGCGCAGGGAATAGCCATTGCCGTCGATGTAGCGGTTGCAGATCCCTGTGAAGTCAAAGGTGGCAAGCAGGGGGTCCACCACTGCTGGAGCACTACCAGAGACCGCAAAGCAAGGGCGCTTGCTCGTGCGTTGCTCGTAGATGTTCAGCTGCGATGACTCGCCTTTCCCGATCGGGGCAGCCACCAGGATGAAGTTGGTCTCTTCAACGGGAACAGCCGTGAACAGTGACCCCTGGGCCGACGCCGATGGCCCCACCAGCGTGGCCCCCGCCACAGCAAAGGCCAGGGTGATCGGAAGGGAGCGCACCATCGAGACGGAAGTGGGTTGGGCGGATCGTAAAAGTGACGACGCTCCCAGTCAGGGGGGCTCAGGCCGGTTTGTTGAGTCGAATCGCGACAAGAAGTGACCCAACCGTGCCCGGAGCGGTGAGCCCGAGGATCCAGCGGGTCGGTGTCACACCAAGGTCTGGATCGCCATAAGCCAGCTCAAACACAGAGCCTGTGGCAGCAATACCAAGCACGCAGGCGAGGGCCAGAAACAATCCGGCCAGGGGTTTCATCGGCATGGGGAAAGGGCGCTGAGCGTCAGACGAGGGAACGGACGTCAGCGGCCTGGAAGCCGTGGTCCTTGAGTTCCTTGTTCAAGCCACCGGAGTCGGTGACGCGATCAACAAACAGCACCCCTTTGAGGTGATCCATTTCGTGTTGGATGCAGCGGGCCATCAAGCCATCGGCCTTCATCGTTTTCGGACGCCCCATCTCGTCGCGATAGCTCAGCTGAATGGCTGTGGGCCGGACCACGTCGAGATAAACACCAGGAATGCTCAGACAGCCTTCTTCGTAGGTGTCGACGGTTGCACTGGAGGCGGTGATCTCCGGATTGATCAGCACCAGCGGCGGAGAGGTCGGATTTTCGAGATCAAGATCGATCACCAGCAACTGCTTGTGCACACCCACCTGAGGAGCAGCCAGCCCGATGCCCTTTGCGGTGTACATGCTGCGCAACATGTCGCGGGCCAACTCCCGCACCGACTCATCCACCTTGCTGATGCGCCTCGCCTCCTGGCGCAGCACCTCATCCCCCAATTTGTGGATATCCAGAGGCGACACATCGAGGGCCTCTTTGGCCACCGCAACGGACGAGCTGCTCCGTTCAGCGGACCGTGCCAATTGAGCGAAGCTGCGGGCCAAGATCCTCTTCTCACAATGACGTCGTGAACGCCACTCTAGGCAGAGCCTGCGATCGCCAGGCCTGACCCTCGCCACTGAGCTGCCCCTCTTTGCCTGCTGCCGTGCCCAACTCCCCTGCTTCCCACCCGTCCCTGCCACTGCCAGCGGATGTGGCCCTCGGCCGCAGTCCGGTGCTGCGGGATCCCCAACTGGTGGGGCAGTGGGTGCTTTGGCTGGAACAACGCCCTCAGGAGCGGGGACGGACCACCGCCCTGATCCGCCCCTGGCAGGCCACAGAGCGCAAACCCCAGGAACTCACGCCCGCCCCCTGCAACCTGCGCAGTCGTGTGCACGACTACGGCGGCGGCGTTTTGGCCTGCCATGCCGATGGAGACCAGCTGCTGCTGGTGTGGATCGACGATGGCGATGGCTGCCTGTGGACTCAGAGCTGGAAAGGTCTGGAGCAGTGCGGTGAGAACGCGGCAGCGCTTGAGGCCGTTGCCCCCCCTCGCCGGCTCACCGCCCCCGGGGCGGTGTTGGGGGATGGCCTGATTGATCCACAGCGTCAACGCTGGCTGGGGGTGATGGAGGCCGAGGGGCGCGACTGGCTGGTGAGCGTGAACCTCCAGCGTGACAATCAAAGCCCCGCGGTGGTGCATGCCCCCCGGGATTTCGGCGGTTACCTGGCCCTCAGCCCTGACGGCCAGCAATTGGCCTGGGTGGAATGGGAACAACCCTGGATGCCGTGGGATGCCAGCAGCCTTTGGGTGGCATCACTGGATGACGCTGGGATGCCTGAGCGGCCAACCCTGGTGGCGGGCTGCGACCCATCCGGCCCAGAACGGCTGTCGGTGTTCCAGCCTCAATGGCTGCCCGATGGACGCCTGATCGTCGCCGAGGACCGCAGTGGCTGGTGGAATTTGATGGTGAGCCCGATCAGTGCCAGCCCCAACCCAGCCCCGTGGCAGCGGCCCTGGCCCATGCAGGCGGAAACCGCCATGCCCCAGTGGATCTATGGCATGAGCACCACAGCCTGGGATGGAGAGCAGGTCGTGGCCGCCATCTGCGCTCAAGGCCAGTGGCAACTGAAACTCCTGGCCGAAGACGGCAGCGTTCATGTCGTGGAGCAACCCTTCAATGACCTGGCCGGTCTCCGGGCTGCCGATGGACGCACCGTCGCGATCGCCAGCAACGCCAGCACCGGGATGGGCCTGCTGGAGCTCGATCTGTCGACCGGCCACTGGACCCACTCCCCCGCCACTGCCCCCGTGCTGGCAGCGGAGCAGATCAGCCACGCGGAAGCCCTCTGGTTTGAAGGCAGCGGCGGGCAGCGCACCCACGCCTGGTACTACCCACCCCTCGGCGCAAGCCAAGGCCCAGCCCCCCTGCTGGTGAAGGGCCACAGCGGACCGACCGCGATGGCGCGCACTGGCCTCAATCTCGGCATTCAGTTCTGGACCTCGCGCGGATGGGGGGTCGTCGACGTGAACTACGGCGGCTCCACCGGGTTCGGGCGTGCGTATCGCGATCGCCTGCAGTCCGGTTGGGGCGTGGTGGATGTGGAGGATTGCGCCGCCGCGGCCAAGGCCCTGATCGCCAGCGGCCGGGCCCATCCCGATCAGATCGCCATGGAGGGAGGCAGCGCCGGCGGTTTCACCACCCTGGCGTGCCTCTGCTTCACCGATGTCTTCCGGGCCGGCGCCTGCCGCTATGCCGTCAGCGACCTCACGGCCATGGCCTGCGACACCCACCGCTTCGAAGCCCGCTACCTGGATGGATTGGTGGGCGACTGGCCCCAGGAGCGAGCGATCTACGAACAGCGCTCACCGCTGCACCATGCCGACCAGATTCACTGCCCCGTGATCTTCTTCCAGGGCCTCAAGGATCAGGTGGTGCCGCCGGAACAAACCGAGCGCATGGCCGCAGCACTCCGGGAGAACGGCGTGCCTGTGGAGGTGCTCAACTTCCCCGAGGAGGGCCATGGCTTCCGCGATAGCGCCGTGCAAGTCGCCGTGCTCGAAGCCACGGAAGCCTTCTTCCGCCGTCACTTAGGGCTCTGATCCGGCTGGCCGTAGTGAAGACCGCGGAATTGGGCATGCACCGCTTGCATCTGCCCATCAGACAGCAGCGGTGGCTGCCCCAACTGCAAGGCCTGGAGATACATCCGGGCCAGGGTCTCCACCTCCACGGCGATGCCCAGGGCCTGGTCGAGGTTGTCGCCGGCAGTGACAAGGCCATGCCGCGCCAACAGGCAGGCCTTGCGATCCACCAAGGCCTCCACCGTGAAGCGGGAGAGTTCCTCGGTGCCGAACGTGGCATAGGGGGCACAGCGGATGTCATCGCCCCCGGCCACTGCCGTCATGTAGTGGAACGGGGGGATGCCCTTGTCATGACAGGCCAGGGCCGTGCCATGGATCGGATGGCAATGCAGCACCGCCTGCAGCTCAGGGCGAGCGGCCAGCACATCGGCATGCAGACGCCATTCGGACGAGGGGCGCCGGCCAGCCTCCTGCAGAGGCCTTCCCTGCCCATCGATCGCCACCAGATCAGAGGGCTCCATCAGCTCGTAGGCGAGCGAGCTGGGGGTGATCAGCAATCCCCCGGGGATTCGCGCCGAGAGGTTGCCGGACGTGCCCTGATTGAGCCCCGACCCATTCATGCGCCGGGCCACAGCCACCAGCTGTTCGCGCAGGTCCTGCTCAGTCATCGGCGTAAAGGCCCTTGAGGCCCGCTTCACTGGCCTCCGCCACACCCCGTTCCGTGATCAGGGCCGTCACCAGTCGGGCCGGGGTGACATCGAAGGCGGGGTTGAAGCCTGGGCTGCCATCAGGGGTGAGCTGAACGCTGGTGATCGTGCCGGCGGGGTCACGGCCCTGGATCTGCGTCACTTCCTGCGCGGATCGCGCTTCGATGGGGATCTCAGCCACGCCGTCATCGAGGGTCCAGTCAATCGTGGACGCCGGCAAAGCCACATAAAACGGCACCTGGTTGTCGTGGGCAGCCAGCGCCTTGAGGTAAGTACCGATCTTGTTGCACACATCCCCACGGCGAGTGGTGCGATCGGTGCCAACGATCACCGCATCCACCTGGCCGTGCTGCATCAGATGGCCACCGGCGTTGTCGACAATCACCGTGTGGGGGACCCCCTCCCGGCCCAACTCATAGGCCGTGAGAGACGCTCCCTGATTGCGCGGACGGGTCTCATCCACCCAGACATGAATGTTGAGCCCGGCGCGATGGGCCTTGTAAATCGGCGCCAATGCAGTGCCCCAATCCACCGTGGCCAGCCAACCGGCATTGCAGTGGGTCAACACATTGAACGGTTCATGACGGCGCGCCGCTGGGCGCGCCGCAGCCAACTGTTGAAAGATGGCCAGGCCGTGATCACCGATGGCGGCGCACATGGCCACGTCTTCATCAGCAATCCGTGCCGCCTCCTGCCTCGCCGCCTCCGCCCGTTGCTCCGGAGGCAGTGGCAGGAGGAAATCACGCACCCGCTCCAGGGCCCAACGCAGATTCACCGCCGTGGGACGGGTGGCATTGAGCTGATCAAACGCAGCCTGGAGTGCCGCATCAGAAGGGTCCTCCTGCAGCGCCAACATCAAGCCATAGGCACCGGTGACACCGATCAAGGGAGCGCCGCGCACCACCATCGTGCTGATGGCTTCCGCCGCGTCGTCGCAGTTGCGCAGTGTGCGGGTGGTGAAACGGTGGGGCAGCAGGGTTTGATCAATCACCCCCACCGAGCGTCCATCGCTCTCCAGCCAGATGGTGCGCCAGGCCTTGCCATCGATGTTCATCGGCTGCGGATCAGCGGTGAATGCACCATGCTGCCCCCCGATGGGACAGTCCTCAATGCGCTGTTGTTGCGATGCACTGCTGTGGTGAAGCGCTGTGATCGCCGTGAACTGCTGGGCATGGTCGCTGGTGCCCTGGGCGCCACCGCCCTCACAGGGCGCGCCACCGCAAAAGCCGCCAAAGCTGCTCCACCCCTCCCGATCCCGTCCAGCGACGGGCTGCGCCTCGGCCTGATCAGCGACCTCAACAGCAGCTACGGCTCCACCACCTACATCCCCGCAGTGCATCAGGGCCTCAGGCACCTGCTGGCCCTTCGCCCGGCCCTGATGGTCTGCGCCGGCGATATGGTCGCCGGCCAGAAACGGGGTCTGAGCGCATCACATCTGGAACGCATGTGGGATGGATTCGCCCGCGACGTTCTCCAGCCGGTGCGCAGGCAGGGTGTGCCGTTCCTGCCTGTGATCGGGAACCATGACGGGTCCCCGGGATTCACCGCCGATCGCATCGCCGCGGCCCGATTCTGGCAAGCCAGACGGCAGGGACTGGGCCTGCAGTTTGTCGACAGCAGCGGCTTTCCCTTTCACTACAGCGTTGTTCAGAACAATGTGTTCTGGCTGGTGTGGGATGCCAGCTCGAGCCATGTTCCGGCTGAGCAACTCGCTTGGGCCCGGCAGCAGCTGGCCAGCCCACAAGCCCGTAACGCCCGCCTGCGTCTGGTGGTCGGCCATCTGCCCCTCTTCGGGCTCAGCCAGGGGCGAGACCGCCCTGGTGAAGTGCTGCACAAGGCAGCCGCCATCCAGGCCTTACTGGAGCAGGGGCAGGTGCAGGCCTACATCAGTGGCCACCAACACGCTTGGTTTCCGGCCCGCAGCGGCAGGCTCGATCTGATTCAGCTGGGAGCGCTCGGGAGTGGGCCCCGGCGTCTGCTCAACAGTTCCCTGCCGGCACGCCAGAGCTACACCACCCTCGATCTCGACTGGTCGGCTGGCACGCTGCGGGAGACAAGCTATTCAGCCAAAACGGGGCGCCCCCTGGCCTGGAAGAGCTTGCCGGCCCAGCTGACGGGACATCGCGGCGTGCTCCAACGCAATCAACCGCAGCGCTCTTTCTAAACGCCCCGAAACGCCACAACCCTTGGCTCAGCTGTGCTCCCGCAGAAAATGGATGGTGGAACTGAGCTCATCCGCGAAGCGGTCGATCTCCTCAAAGGTGGAGGTGAAACTGAGGCTGGCGCGGGCCGAACCGGGAACGCCGTAGTGGCGGTGCAGCGGCTGACAGCAATGGTGTCCGCTGCGGATGCAGACGCCACTGAGATCAAGCATCGCGGCGATGTCGTTGGCATGGAGGCCGTCCACAAGGAAGGTGGCCAAAGCACCCCGCTCCGGTTGCTGCTCCGGTGTGGGCCCCAGGATGCGCAGGCCATCAATGGCCTGAAGACGCGCAAACAGGTGGGCCGTGAGCTGCGCTTCCCAGGCCTGAATCGCTCCCAGACCGAGAGTTTGGAGATAGGTGATCGCAGCACCCATGCCGATCGCTTCGCCAATCGCCGGCGTGCCAGCCTCAAACTTGTGCGGCAGTTCCGCCCAGGTGCTGTGGTCGAGAAACACGTCCTGGATCATCTCGCCACCGCCTAAGAAGGGGGGCATGGACTCCAGGAGCGACTCGCGCGCCCAGAGGAACCCCATGCCGGTGGGGCCACAGAGCTTGTGGGATGAACCCACAAGGAAATCGATACCGAGCTGACCAACATCCACGGCTTTATGGGCCAGGCTCTGGCAGGCATCCAGCAGCACCCGAGCTCCGTGCTGAGCCGCCAAAGCCACCACCTCCTCCACTGGATTGCAGCAACCGAGGGTGTTGCTGATGTGCACCAGTCCCACCAGGCGGGTCCGAGCGTTGAGTTTGGCGCGCAGATCCTCGAGATCAAGGGTGCCCTGCTCGGTCACCCCCACGTGCCTCAACACACAGCCGGTGCGCTGAGCCAGTTGCTGCCAAGGCACCAGATTGCTGTGGTGCTCCATCACCGTGAGCAACACCTCATCACCCGGCTTCAGTTCGGCATCACCCCAGGTGCGGGCCACCAGATTGATGGCCTCACTGGCATTGCGGGTGAACACGATCTCGCGTGGGCTGGCCGCTGCCACAAACTGCGCCGTGATCAGCCGAGCTCCCTCGAACGCTTCGGTGGCCCGAGCGCTGAGCTGATGGGCACCGCGATGCACATTGGCGTTGTCGCAGCTGTAGTAGTCGCGCAATGCATCGAGCACAGCCAACGGCTTCTGACTGGTGGCAGCGTGATCGAGATAAATCAGTGGCTGCCCAGAGGCAGACTCTTGCGCCAGGATCGGGAAATCGGCACGCGTTCGCTCCGCAATCGAAACGAGAGCGTTACTCCCCAGTGCCGCCGTCATGAGTCGAGGCCCTCCAGGAGCTGATCGGTAATCGGCCAACGCTGGGCCAGGGGCGGAAGCAGATCCACCACCTCCTGGCAGTAACCGCGCAACAGCAAGGCGGCTGCACGAGCAGCGGAAATTCCACGGCTGCGCAGATAGAAGAGCTCATCTTCCTGAAGCTGCGTGACGGTGGCACCGTGAGCACAGCGAACGTCATCTGCAACGATCTCCAGCTCTGGCTTGGCATCAACGCGGGCTCGATCAGAGAGCAGCAGATTGCGGCTGAGCTGAGCAGCATCGGTGCGCTGGGCAGACCGAGGAACCTGCACCCCACCATTGAAAATGCTGTGGGAGCGACCAGCCGCCACCGACTTTTGCAGTTGATCGAGCTGCCCTTCCTCCCCCTCAAACCGCATGGCGGTGTGGGTGGCGAATTGCTGATCAGCGTCGGTCAGCACCAACCCTTTCAACACTGTGGAGGCGTGGCCATCCACTTGCACCACACGGGGCTCAAGTCGGCCGAGCTTCCAACCCTTAGCGATAGACGTGAGTTCATAGGTGCTGAACGGCTCCTGCTCCACCGCCAGATGCCCGAGCAAGGAAGCGTCGCCACCACCCAGGGCAACCAGACCGTGGCGCACGCGGGCTTCCTGACCAAGATGCAGTTCAAGAACGTGGCTCTGGGCGGAGCCGGCCGCACCCTGGATCACCTCGAGCACCTCCAGTTCCGCTTTCTCTTCAACCAGCAGCAGCACTCGGGTTGAAGCCAGGCTTGCCGCGGAAGCCGTCACCAGCACTTCCAAAGCAGGAACGGATCCTCGGATGCGCAGGGCCAGCACCTGACTGGCAAGCGCGTGATTGAACTCCACGGGCCAGGCCTCAGCACAGCCGCAGCGTTCGAGGGTGTGGCCCAGAGCCTGCTCCAACTCAACACCGCTGAGCACACTCACTCCTGCAGGGAGAGTGACCGTTGCAAGCGGATCGCTGTGGCCATCGAGCACAATTCTCCAGACATCGGCTGGGCAATCAGGCACATCAGCGGAGCCTGACTGCTGAGACGATGAAGACGAAGAGGGCAGCGCAAGGCTGAACAGTGCCTGCAGGCGCGCAAGATCAGTCAGCCGCCAATCTTCCTGTCGACGACTGGGCAAACCGAGCGCGGTCAAGGCCTTGCGGCCACGCTGCTGAACGGGTTGCAACACACCACTGGTGTCGGGGAGACGAGTCACCCAATCAGCAACCACTTGTGCCGTCGAGGCCTTGGAGGTGACGACCATGATCAGGACACCCCCTGGGTGCTGGCGGCAAGCTCCTGGTCCACCCAGTCGTAACCGGTTTTTTCCAACTCAAGGGCCAGCTCCCGTCCACCGGTTCGAAGAATGCGCCCCGCGGCCATCACGTGCACATAGTCAGGAGTGATCTCATCCAGCAAGCGCTGGTAATGGGTGATCAACAGGGTGGCGTTGTCGGCACTGGCGAGCTGATTCACCCCACCCGCCACGATCCGCAGCGCATCGATGTCAAGACCGGAATCGGTTTCATCGAGGATCGAGACAACGGGTTCCAGCAGAGCCATCTGCAGGATTTCATTGCGCTTTTTTTCTCCGCCGGAGAACCCTTCGTTGACACTGCGCTCGAGGAACGCAGGATCCATTTGCACCACGCTCAGACGTTCACGAACGTGGTCTTCGAAATCAAAGGTGTCGAGCTCATCCATGCCCTGCTGCTGGCGGCGCGCATTGCTGGAGACCCGCAGGAACTCGAGATTGCTAACGCCAGGAATTTCCACCGGATATTGGAATCCGAGAAACACGCCGAGGCGTGACCGCTCTTCCGGCTCAAGCTCCAACAGATCAGTGCCGCGATAACGCACGCTGCCGCCCGTCACGCGATAAGCGGGGTGACCCGCCAGCACCTTGGAGAGGGTACTTTTGCCACTGCCGTTGCGACCCATGACGGCGTGAATTTCGCCGGCACGCACTTCAAGATTCACCCCCTTGAGGATGGGCTGGTCTTCAACGGACGCATGCAGGTCGTTGATCTCGAGGAGCAGCTCGGCGTCGGGGCGGATCACAGGAAGAAGTGGAAGGTTTTAAAGAAAAAGACTGTGTTGAAGTCGAATCATCCATGGGGCGGTGGGCTATCCCACCGAACCCTCGAGCTTGAGCGCCAGCAACTTGTCGGCTTCAGCTGCAAATTCCATCGGCAGCTGATTGAACACATCGCGACAGAAACCGCTCACCATCATCGAAACAGCCTCTTCAAATCCGATACCGCGGCTCTGGAGATAAAAGAGCTGGTCTTCGGAGATCCGACAGGTGCTGGCTTCGTGTTCGATCGCAGCCTGGGGTTGCTGAGACCGGATATAGGGATAGGTGTTGGCGGCCGCTTCATCGCCAATCAGCATCGAATCGCACTGGCTGTAGTTGCGAGCGCCTTTGGCAGCCGGACCGATCTGCACAAGCCCGCGATAGCTGTTGCTGGAATGACCGGCGCTGATCCCCTTGCTCACGATTGTGGAGCGCGTGCGCGGGCCCACGTGAATCATCTTGGTGCCGGTATCGGCCTGCTGACGGTTGTTCGTGAGAGCAACGGAATAGAACTCTCCAACGGAATCCGCCCCCTGCAGCACACAACTGGGGTATTTCCAGGTGATGGCAGAGCCGGTTTCAACCTGGGTCCAGCTGATGCGGCTGCGAGCACCACGGCACTGCCCCCGCTTGGTCACAAAGTTGTAGATCCCGCCAACGCCGTTCTCATCACCGGCATACCAGTTCTGAACCGTTGAGTACTTGATCGAGGCATCATCAAGAGCAACCAGTTCCACCACAGCGGCGTGCAGCTGATTGGTGTCAAACATGGGGGCAGTACAGCCCTCCAGATAACTCACTGACGCGCCTTCCTCGGCCACGATCAGAGTGCGCTCAAACTGACCCGTGTCTCCGGAATTGATTCGGAAGTAGGTCGATAACTCCATCGGACATTCCACCCCCTTTGGGATGAAAACAAAGGAACCATCACTGAAGACTGCCGAATTCAGCGCAGCGAAATAATTGTCGTTGCTGGGGACAACGCTGCCCAGATAACGCTCGATCAGCTCGGGACAATCCTTGATCGCCTCACTGATTGAGCAGAACACCACACCGTGTTCGGCCAGTTTTTCGCGATAGGTGGTGGCGATCGAGACACTGTCAAACACCGCGTCAACAGCCACATTGCTGAGACGCTTCTGTTCACTCAGTGGGATGCCGAGCTTGTCAAATGTCTCCAGAAGCTTGGGATCCACCTCATCGAGGCTGGCCTTCTTCTCCTGCTGCTTGGGGGCGGCGTAATAGACGATGTCCTGGTAATCAATCGCTGTGTAGCCGAGCTGAGCCCAGTCAGGCTCTTCAAGGGTGAGCCAATGCCTGTAGGCACGCAGGCGAAAATCGAGCAGGAACTGAGGCTCCTCCTTCTTGGAGGAAATCAGTCGAACGACATCCTCACTAAGGCCCTTAGCGATCTTCTCAGTTTCAATGTCAGTGACGAAGCCGTACTTGTACGGCTGACTGACAAGATCGCGCGTGGAGACACTGGTCATAGTGATCAGCCGGCAGTGGCGTGAATCTCCTCGGTGCTGATGGTCTGAGCATCACCGCGGAACGCGTTGTCTTCCGTCAAGAACAACATGCAGTGGCACTCCTTGCGCTCGCGCATGGGCACACAGGGGCAGTTCCAGAACGCCTGAGAGACCTCAGCCTCTTTGTCTTCGTAATGGCGGCAGGGGCACAGGGCACCACCAAGTTCATCCTTATGACGCGCCAGCCCCTTGAGCACAACGGCTGTGACGCCGGGGTCGCTGCAGAAATAGGTACCGGTGCGCTGGGCGTAGGTCTCCGCAAACTTACGGATCACCTCAAGGCTTTCGGCTGTGGGCTCAGCGTTTCCAGCGAGCATGTCAGTCATGGGCAGCGGTGGAGGGGGCGGTCAGCAGCACTGGGCTGTGAGCTCGCAGACTTTGGGAGATACGAAACCCCAAAGTTTCGTTTTTCGAGCCTAAGGCACCGTCTCGGTCACTGCCGATCGGCACAACAGACGAGAAGAGTCATTGTGCGCCCCTTCGGCCTCAGGTGGGGCCGTGCTGACGAAGCCGAACGGCGTTTCTAGCTTGCGAAAAGACCACCAAGACGCGCGCAATGGTCGTTACCAATCAACCCATGGCCGGCTGGCTCGGCCCGCACGAGGTCGCCAATCGGCCCATTAGCGAATGGCTCGGAGACGAAGCGGAACTCCTTCTCCACACCCCGCCTCGTATCGAGCAGCAAAGGCTGCAACTCCCCGGCCCGTCGGTGGTGGATCGCTTCAGCTGCTCTGATCGCAACCCTCAGGTGCTGCGAAGCCTCCAGCAGCTGTACAGCAGCGGTCGCCTGGGGGGAAGCGGCTACCTCTCCATTCTTCCCGTGGACCAGGGGATCGAACACTCAGCGGCCCATTCCTTCGCGCCCAACCCCGACTATTTCGACAGCGAAGCGATCGTGGAACTTGCTGTGGAGGCAGGTTGCAGCGCCGTCGCCTCCACCCTGGGCGTGCTGGGGTCGGTAGCGCGGCGCTGGGCGCACCGCATCCCCTTCCTCGTGAAGCTCAACCACAACCAACTGCTCACCGCCCCCAATCAGCACGAACAGATCCTGTTCGCTTCGGTGGATCAGGCCTGGAACATGGGAGCCGTGGCGGTGGGAGCCACGATCTATTTCGGCAGTGAAGACTGCAACCGTGAGCTTCAGCAGATCGCGGCCCTGTTCGCCCATGCCCACGAGCGAGGGCTGGCCACGGTGCTGTGGTGCTATCTCCGCAATCCCATCTTCAAACAGCCCGAAGCCGACTACCACCTGGCCGCCGACCTGACGGGCCAGGCCAATCACCTGGGCGTCACGCTGGGGGCCGACATCATCAAACAGAAACTGCCGGAAACCAACGGCGGCTACAAGGCCGTGGCGAAAGCGCTGGGTGAGCCCTTCGGCATGACCGATGAACGCATCTACAGCGAGCTCAGCAGCGACAACCCCGTCGATCTCTGTCGCTACCAGGTGCTCAATTGCTACGCAGGCCGCATCGGCCTGATCAACAGCGGGGGAGCCTCAGGCAGCGACGACATGCACCAGGCCATCCGTACTGCCGTGATTAATAAGCGTGCAGGAGGCAGCGGTCTGATCATGGGCCGCAAAGCCTTCCAAAAACCCCGCCACGAAGGCATCTCCCTGATCCAAGCGGTGCAAGACGTCTATCTGAGCCCGGAGGTGACGATCGCTTGAGGACAACAGTCCCCCGGATCGCGTGGCATCGTGATGGAACGAGCCGCGACCCAATGGGCGCACATACTCAGGCCCCAACCCGAGAGACCACGCTCACCCTGCTGCTTCGGCGGGGTGAGACCAGTGCGTCGGAGCTCGCGTCACTGCTGGGGATTTCCGTTCAGGCCATGCGCCGTCATCTGCGCAGCCTCGAAGAGGAAGGGTTGGTGGAGTCAACGCCCATGCCAGCGGGCCCGGGGCGACCGTCCAACCGTTGGCGGCTCACCGATCAAGGTCATCACCATTTCCCTGACGGCAGCGAAGACTTTGCCCTTGGTCTGCTCCAGTCGATGACGGCCACCCTTCCGCCTGAGGCCATGACCTCTCTGTTGGCCCAACAGGCGCTTGAAAAAGCGGAGGCTTATCGCCAGCAAATCGGCAGCGCTTCTCTGGAGCGACGCGTGGCCGTCCTGGCCGAACTGCGGCGGCGAGAGGGCTATGTGACAGACCTTCAGCCCGATCCCGATGGGAAAAGCTGGTGTCTGAGTGAATTTCACTGCTCCGTTCAACGCATCGCGGAGGAGTATCCAGTCGTCTGCGATCAGGAGCTCGAACTGATGCGCCAGACCTTTCCCGACTGCCAAGTGGATCGCGTGCACTGGCGCCTGCAGGAAGGACATTCCTGTGGGTTCAGGATCACCCCCGCCCATGACTGAGCCACTCACCCGGGAGATGGTGGAGAAGATCGATGCGACCCTGCTGCCCACCCTGGACCGCCATCACCTTCGCCTGCTGGCCCACTGCTTAGGCAGCTTTCAACAAATGACAGCCCCGGGAGCATCCCGAGCCATTCCCTCAAAGGATCAACAACAACAGTGGTGCTTGCAGCACCCCCTCCTGCGTGACGATCCCCAGTTTGGAAACCTGTTGCTGAATCAATTCGAAGCCGCCGCACGACAGCTGGAGACCCTGGCTCTTTCCTTGAATATGGCGCCGCTCGACCTGACCCTTGATCACCTGATCGATCAGGCGGTTGCCAATGCCCGTGCACGGCTCGACGCGCCGTAACTCTGTTCGGCCTGCGATCATCCCTTCACCCCCTGCGTTCGAACGGAAGCTGCGCATGAGCCTCGTCATCCCCGATGCCCTCAGCTTTTTTCAACGCAGCTGCGGCCGCTGGCGGTCACAGCGCAGCGTGCATCACCTCCTGCATCGCCGCGCCGAAGCCGGCGGCTCACTGATTGTTGTTGACGACATCGAGCGGACCGACACACGCCTTCAAGAGTTGGCCTCCGCCCATGGCCAATCCCCCGAGGCGGTGGTCGGAGGCAGCTACGTGCGATGGAGCGCCTCGATGGCCTGGGATCAAAGCGAGGAGGGCCATGACGGCGAAACGTTTTTCGGCCTGATCCCAGACTCCGATGACGGCCGGAGCGGACTGTTACTACGCACCATGGGCTACGCGGAAAAAGCCCCGGCCACATCGCGCTTTTCCATGGATTCCGAGGATGGCTTGATCCTGGAGACCGCCTACGAAACGATGACCGTCTGGGAACGGTTCAGTTTTCTGAGCCCAGACATTCGCGTGCGCTCCAGCACGGTGCAGGGCCTATCCAACAATGCGTCTTACTGCGTCGAATGCCGGGTCAGCGACAGCACCCACAATGTGAACCAAGCCTCAAACGCTGCCAGAGCAGAGGCTTTGCCCTCAATCTCAGCGCTCGGATGGTGACGAACGTTACGGTCTGTAAGCCCTCGAGGACGGAAGCACAGACGCCACAACAGCTACTTCTACGATTGCCAGAGTCAGTCGCTGTCAGCACTTGGCCCTCCCCCTCCTGAACTACGCCCAGACCACCCAGAACAATCGGGTGGCTCCCATTCGGGTCAGCTCCGACGAGGACGCCAGGGCCGTTTCTCTTGACATTGCCTCCGACGCCAGCAATCTCGACACCGTGATCGAGTCGGCTTATCGCCAGATCTTCTTTCACGCCTTCAAGAGCGACAGGGAACCCTTCCTCGAGTCCCAGCTGCGCAACGGTCAGATCACCGTGCGTGACTTCATTCGCGGGCTTTGCCTCTCCGAGACGTTCCAGCGCAGCTTCTACAACCTGAACTCCAATTACAAGGTGGTCCGCCACCTGGTGGAGAAGGTTCTCGGGCGCAAGACCCACGGCCAGTCCGAAGAAATTTCCTGGTCGATTGTGTTGGCGACCAAGGGCGTGAAGGGGATGGTCGAGGCTCTCCTCGACAGCGAGGAATATCTCGACAACTTCGGTTACGACTGCGTTCCTTATCAGCGCAATCGGGTTCTTCCTGGTCGCGAACTGGGTGAGACGCCCTTCAACGTCACCACACCCCGCTACGACGAGTATTACCGCGGAATCTTTGGATTCCCCCAGCTCATCTACACCGGAACCGCCAAAGCTCTGCCTGCACGCGCCAAGGTCACCCGTGGTGGTGCACCAGCCGACTATCTCGCTTGGGTGGGTGCCCTCGCCAATGCCCGTGGCGCGTCCCCCAGCGGCAGCGCCGACATGGATTACATGTCCAAAGTGCCTTATCGCAGCATCGGCCGCTGATCCTTCGGCCATCGCAACTTCAAGGGGCTTTAAGAGCCCTTTTTTTGTGTCCCACGAGCCAACGGCGGTCAGGATCTTCTGACCCTCGGGGATGGGAGTGATCGGAATCGAGATCTTTAACGCAGACTGATCCCAAAGAAACCTGGGTGACCCCCTCCGTGACGCAAGCTCTGACATCTCTAGCCCGTCTCACGCTTCGCCAACTGCGTCAGATGGCGAGTGATCTGGGGGTGACGCTCTACAGCCGCAAGAGCAAAGACGCCTTGGTCTCCGAGATTGCAGAGCGCCAAGAACGCAAGAGCGGCGATCAAAAAGCGATCGAATCCGAGCTGTCGGCGCCCACCCGTTCCACCTCCTCCACCCGCGTTGTCTTCCTGCCTCGCGACCCTCAATGGGCGTATGTGTTCTGGGAAATCAGCGATCAAGACCGCAAACGAGCACAAACCGACGGAGCCGCACACCTCAGCCTCCGCCTTGCTGATGTGACCGGCATCCAGGACGGAAGCTCTCACCCCCACACACTGCAGGAAGTTCCCGTCGATAGCCACAGCACCGAGTGGTATCTGCCCGTGCCCTTGTGTGACCGTGACTATCGCGTCGAGTTGGGTTACCGCGCAGGTGCCAGCTGGATCTCCCTGGCCTTCTCTTCAGTGGCAAGGGTTCCTGCCCTGCATCCCAGCGAGCAGATCATGGATCAGTTCGTGCCCTTCAGCCTGGAGGCAACCCCTGCAGCGGCCGCTCCCAGCGCACCAGTCAATGTTCCCGACAACACCGACAGTGGTCTGCATGAGCGCCTTTACCAAACGGCAACGACCCATTTCCGCAGCCGACGCGTCGGTTCCGAGGTGCTGCACGAGCAAGAGGGAGTGGGTGGTGATCAGCGCGGCCTGAGCGACTCGGGCGCAGGCCTTTGGGCCAGTGGTCGCAATGAGTCCGGCCTTGGCGGAGTCGCCTCCCGCCAACGCTCCTTCTGGTTGATCGCTGACGCTGAGCTCATTGTCTACGGCGCCACCGATCCGTCGGCTCGGCTCACCATCGGCGGAGAAGATGTGCCCCTGTCCAGCGATGGCACCTTCCGGATTCAGGTTCCTTTCCGTGACGGCAAGCAGCTTTACCCGATCGAAGCCACCGCTGCTGATGGCGAACAGAAGCGCAACATCACACTGAACTTCGAACGCGTCACTCCGGAAGACAACACCAATCCTGCGAGCGAAGCTCAGGTGGAGTGGTTCTGACCTAATGAGCGATAAGCGTTCAACCCTGCGTTGGATCGTGGCCATCACCCCGCTTGCCGGGGCGATGGCCTTTCCTGTTGTGGTTCCACTGACGATTGCCAAGGTGGGGATCGGAGCCGGTGTTGGCGTGGCGCTTGTGCTCAGTACGGCATGGTTTATCGCGATGCTGAGCACCGCTGAAATGCCTCATTAATGCTCTCTGGAGCATGCACGGGGAACACTGCAATCAGCGCCAAAGCCCATAGCCATGACCCATCCCCGTGTTGGGGTCCTTGCCCTGATGGCGCTGATCCCCATCACTTGTGCAGCCTGCAGCCAAGCAGGGCAGGTGCTGGGTGATCCAGCCCCAGGACTACAGCTATCAACTGGCATCCAGGTGCACTTCAACCACCGGGATAGTGCTCGCTATCGCAGCCCGATCGATGGCCGGTGGCGCAATGGAGACAACCTGGAAGCCGAACTGATCAAGGCGATTGACGCCGCCGAGCAGGAGTGCCTGGTGGCCGTCCAAGAGCTAACCCTGCCTGGCATTGCTCAGGCTTTGGTGCGTGCAAAGAAACGGGGAGTTCGCGTGCAAGTGGTGCTGGAAAACACCTACAGCACTCCCTGGAGCCAGATGCATGAGGCAGGCTTGCCACGCCATGCACGCCAACGCATTCAGCGGCTAGCCCAACTGGCCGATCGCAATGAAGACGGACTCCTCACGGCAGAAGAACGTCTGGAAGGGGATGCCATAGCCCTGCTTGAGCAGGCTGGCGTGCCGATCATTGATGACACGGAAGACGGCAGCAAAGGCAGTGGATTGATGCATCACAAATTCGTGGTGATCGACCGCCGGCTGGTTCTCACGGGCAGCGCCAATTTCACCAGCTCTGGCATCCATGGGGATGCAGGAGCGCCACGGACGCGGGGCAATGTCAATCACCTGCTGCGCTTCGACAGCCCTGAACTTGCGACCGTCTTCGCTGCCGAATTCACGCGCATGTGGGGTGATGGCCCCGGAGGCCTCGCCAACAGTCAATTCGGTCGCGGCAAAGGTGATCCCGCTATCGAGCTGGTGCGGATCGGCAACCAAACCATCAGCGTGCTGTTTGCCCCCCACGCCAGGAGCAATCCAAACCATGGACTGAAACTGATCGCGCAGGAACTGAACCAGGCCCGACGCAACATCGACATGGCCCTGTTTGTGTTTTCAGCTCAAGAACTGGCCAATACGTTGGAGGGACAGGTGGAAAAGGGCATCAAGGTGCGACTGCTGGCTGATCCAGGCTTTGCCAGCCGCCCATTTTCGGAGGTCCTCGACCTGCTTGGAGTGGCGATGCCCGATCGCAACTGCATGCTGGAAGCCAACAACAAACCATTTACGACACCTCTGAAGGGAGTCGGCACACCTCGTCTTGCGCATGGCGACAAACTGCATCACAAGTTCGCCGTGATCGATAACAAAACCGTGATCACGGGCTCATTCAATTGGTCGCCTTCAGCAGCACACACCAACGATGAAACCCTGCTGGTGATTGACTCACCCGAACTCGCCAAACACTTCACGCGTGAAATGGATCGCATGTGGCGCGGCGCAGAGCTGGGGATCACCAAGCGGATGCGCAACAAACTGGAGCGTCAGAAAGCGCTGTGCGGCAGTGGGGTTGAGAGGAACTCAGAAACATGAGCTACGG